>JAFAHS010000403.1 GCA_019237115.1 Deltaproteobacteria bacterium | reverse complement strand
AAGACCAACTATCCCCACGCCCAGTTCTTAAGATTGCGAGCTCGCCGTGGTCCAAAAAAGGCGATCCTGGCTGTGGCTGCTTCCATCCTCACCGCCGCTTACTATGTGCTGCGCGATCAGGTGCCGTATCGCGACCCCGGGCCGCTCTACTTCGCCCGCCTCGACCAGGATCGTACCGCCCAACGCCTGGCACGCCGAATCAGAGAGCTCGGCTATGAAGTCCAGATTCGAAAAGCTGCTTAATCAAAATGTAGTTCTTGGTAGAGCGCCGGAGGTTTGACGACTGTGCGGCGCATCGTGTTGCTTCTGCTAGTTGGCCTGGCCGGTTGCGCGGTGGCCTCGCCGCCCATCAAGGCCACGCCGCAAGTTGTTGCCACGCCGCAGAACGGCCAGCTCACGACCAGCATGCAGGCCGGCAAAACGATCGGTGACGTGGAGCCGGTGTACGTGTCGGTCGCCAACGGTACCGATGAGCCGCGCGCGATCGTGCCTAGCCAGATTTTCGCCATCAATGAGGTGGGTGAAAGAGTAGCTCCGCTTGATCCGGGGGAGGCGGCGCGGCAGGCGGGGGGAGCCGGCGAACTCAAGGCGGCCCTTTCAAGTGCCGCCGTCAGCGGGGCCGCGGCAGGCGCGGTTGGGGCTGGCCTCGGAGCGCTCGCCGGTGCCGGCTTCGGTGGAGGATGGGGGACGGGCGCGTTGGTGGGCACCGCGGTCGGCGCGGGCAGCGGTATGCTCAGCGGGGCCAGCCAGGGACAAAACAAGGCAGATCAGCAAGCCACCGAGCAGTTGCAGGGCGTGGCGCTCCAGGAGGGGGACGTACGCCGCAACTTCACCGTGAGCGGCTACGTTTTCTTCCCCAAAGGCAGCTATCGAGAGCTCGAGATGGTCTTGGTGAACCACGAGACTGGCGACACCGAGAGCATCCGCGAGCCCTGGCGGTGATAATCCTTCTGCGCTTTGGGCTCCCTTCCGGTCCTAAGGGCAGGTCCACCGGGTAAATCTGGGCGCCCGTAAGCACTAGCTCTCCGATGACACCGTCATACCGCGCTCAAGCGTGTGCGACCTTCGTTATTGATGAAATGCCTCGGTGGACCTGATGCGCTTTACCGCTCACCTGCACCGTGAGCTGACTTGCGAATGACAAAGAGGCGCGACGTTCGCGGATGACGTTCCGGCGGCCAGCCACTTGTCGACTGCCGATTACAAGAGTGACGAGATGACCACGATTCCGCCCTGTCCCGCTTTGCCCTTGATCGCCGGGTCGGCGATGACCATCTTGCCGTCGATGAATTTCATCGAGGTCGGGTCGGCCAGGTTGCTCGCGTATGGCCGCGGCACGTCCTTGTACACTCGATAGATGGCACCGTCGCCGATGCCACCCTCATCGGAAGCGGGTTTGCCGGCGTCGGCGATGAAAAACACGCCGCCGTACGAACCCCAGTTGGGGGGCGACGTACCGAATCCGCTGGGTCGGATAAATCCGACCAGGTATGGATCGTCCTTGAGCTTTCCATCCGGTCCAACAACGCCGATGCGGCCAAGTTTGGCGGCCCCGCCCATTTTGAGGCGCATTCCAACCAGCATCATGTTGGGCGCTTTCGAATCGTTGCCGGTGGCGAAACCGATGGTAGTGAGCTCCCACGCGTTGGGCTTGTCGTAGGAGCCGAAGACGGCAGCTTTGCCCGACGCGTCGATCGCATAAATCGTGGAGTTGCCGCTGACAGCGGCGTACAGCTTGCCCGCGTATGGGGTGCCTTTCGCGCCGAATTGAAGATCGCGGCAATCGGTGGGTTTGCCGCCGCCCGCATCGGGCAGCTTTGCAAAGGTGCTGACGCTGCCGGATTTATCGATCGCATCCACCTCGCAGGAACCCCCCGGATCATCTCCCGAGGAGAGCACGTACACTTGACCTGCCGTGCCAAACCCGCCCGGAGCGACTGCGACCCCGGCGGGGTGCTTCAGCTTGGATTTGCCGACGAGCTCGGTGCTCTTGCCGGACAAGGTCACCGCATAGACGCCGCCTGCGCCGTCGGACACCACCATCCCGCCGGACGCCTCGTTGACATACAGCGGGGCGACCAGCGAGGTCTTCAAGACCGTCGCCTCGTAGGGAATTTCGACATCAATTCCCTTCTTTTTTTCCGCCGCCAGCGCCCCTGAAGACAACCCCTGAAAGCTCGCCGCGGCGAACACTGCACCCAGAATGACCGCGCTCGAAAACCGGTTATTTCTTGGATTGTTTTCCGATGAGCTCATCAAGTGCCTCGTTCACGAAGTATCGTTGGCCCGGATTCTTGTCGTCGATCTCGGCCTTGCGCCGCGCCGTCCAATCGGCCAAGGCAATCAGTGCGGCCTCGGACAAGGTTGGGATGCCGAGCGCGCCAGCCACCGTTTGAAGATCGTCGCGCAGATCGTCCGGCAGGTCGATTTCGATTCGAACCATTTTGGTCAGCCCTTCCATATAGTCTTTGTCGCGGGGCATCGTCAAAATGAAAACGAGATATGCGGACAGCGGGGAAATGGTCCGGCTCGATGGTTGAATTTTTGGACCAGGGACGCTTTCAAGCGGGACTGGTGGTCCGTGAGCAGGACCGGCATCTCGCGCTGGTCGATGCAGCGGGCCAGGAGCGTCTGGTCTCACGAGATCTCATCATGCAGCACTACCCGGAGCGACGCCCGGCTCGCGAAGAGGCGCGCGCGGCCATCTGTGCGCTGCAGGAAGAGCGTGCCGCGCTTGCGGCGGAGCTCGATCTCAACCTGCTGTGGGAGGTGGCGCAGGAACAGGGCCGCAGTTTCTCGGCCGGTGAGCTTGCAGAACTGTACTTCGGGAGACGCTCCACCACCGGCGCCTCGGTGATGCTGGAGGCACTCATCAACGACCGCCTCTTCTTTGTACGCCGCCACCTCGAGTTTCTGCCGCGACCGGCCGATCAGGTGGAGCGTCTGCGCGTCCAGCAGGATCGAATCCGCGGCCGCAGCGAAAGCGCACGGCGTATGCAGTCGCTGATCCGCGACATTCTAAGCGGTGCCGCTCCGCCACCCTCGAACGAAACGCCGGTGCTATTGGAGGAAGTGGCCAAATATCTGCGCAATCCCTTTGCTCGCAGCCGGGAGCTGACCCAGGTGCTTGCGACGGCGGCCCCGGATGTCGATCCCGCGGAAGCTTCCTTCGAAATTCTGGAGCGGCTCGGCGCCAAACCCGATGCGCCACGCTTCGCCTTTATCGCGGGTTTGCACCCGCGATTCAGCGAGGCGGCCGAGACCGAAGCTGCCTCCACCAGCGTCGCACCGCGCCCGCGAATCGAAGCGGGATGCGTAATCACCATCGACGACGAAGATACGGTCGAGATAGACGACGCGCTTTCCTGCGAGGCTCTGGCCGCGGGCGAACTACGGGTACGGGTTCACATCGCAATGGTGGCGGATTTTGTTGCCAAGGGGGGCGCGGTCGACGAGGAAGCCGCCGCGCGTGCCACCACCGTCTACCTGCCCGAAACGACCATCCGCATGCTGCCGGAGACAATCTCGTGCGACCGTGCGAGCCTGGTCGAAAATGAGGAGCGACCGGTGCTGACCACCGAGCTCAAGATTTCCGCGTCCGGCGAACTCCGCGACATCTCGATCTACCCGGCGCAGATCAGGATCACGAAACGACTCGACTACACCGAGGCCGACCGAATTCTCGAGTCGGGTGATGGGGACCGCGAGGTGGCTACTTCGCTGCGAATGCTTCGGGAGGCGGCGGAAAAGCTACGCGAGCGGCGACGCATGGCCGGCGCGATGCTGGTGCACCGGCGCGAACCGAAAGTGACCGTGCGCGACGACGACATTCAGATACGAGTGCTGGACAGCGACTCGGCCGCCCGCAGCCTGGTTGCCGAGTTCATGGTGCTGAGCAACTACCTGGCGGCCCGCTTCGCCGCCGAGCACCGGATTCCGATTATCTATCGTGTCCAGCCCGAGATGCGGGGCGAGGCTCAGCGTCCGCGGCTTTCTCTCTATCCCGAATACCACGCGGGCGTAGGACTGGATTACTACGCCCAGTTCAGCTCACCCATCCGCCGGTACGCGGACCTGGTGCTGCAGCGGCAGTTGGTCGCTTCGCTCTCAAATGATCGCGTACAGCCTTACAGCGTCGATGAGTTGCTTGCGGTGCTGGCAGGGGCTGAGAGCGCCGAAGCCAGCGGCCGCGACCTTGAGCGGCGTGCCAAGCGATATTGGATTCTTCGCTATCTCGATCGCCACGCACGCGATGCGCGCCTGACCGCCCTCGCCTTGCGCGAGGGTGCGTCGGCCGAGCTGGCAGACTTTGCGGTGCGAGGCACGCTTCGGGGCGCACCCAGTCTACCGGATGAGAGCGCCATCCTGGTCCGGATAAGCCGGGTTGATCCGTTGCGCGGCTGGCTTGCATTTGACTACCTCGGTGCAGCCGAGCCGATTGGAAGCGCCTGAAAAAGCGAAGGCGCGGCCCACAGCGATTGTGGACCGCGCCCGATGGTTGAAAGAACTGTCTATGGCGGCAGGCCGACTACGCCGACTTGTAGGTATCCTGCTCAAGACGCCAGCGGTCGATCGATTCGATATTGAACCGCCAGTCGCTGCCTACCTTGAACGCAGGCAAGTTGCCGCGCTTCAGCTGCCGATAGATGGTTGAAGGATGAACCTTCAGATAGTCCGACAGTTCCTTGACCGTCAGCACATGAGCGTTCTCGGTTTTCATAGTAATGACCTACTTGCTGTGATTAAGCGAATCAAGGGCGACTGTAACGCAAATGATGTGCCGACAAGACACTTAAGAATTGTCTAGATAGGATGGACGTAGTCAAGCCCGAGATCTTCGGTCGGTGGTCACTTTTTGGCATTTGTGACGGGAAATTGGCGGTCTGCAGACTAGGGAAGCATCATAAAGACTGCCATTCGCCAAAAAGGACGGGTATGGGATCCAGTAGTCTGTGCGGTCATCCTATAAGGGGCAAAATCTTAAGGATGACCGCAGGATAACCGTAAACGCTAGAATTTACTTAGCATCGAATCGGCGAATGAACTCACCTGACCAAGCAGAGTTTTCTCATCGTTGGCGCGGGTCAGCAGGATAAGTCGATGGACTCCTAAGTCCGCGAATCGTCTGGCCGTCTCGAGGTCGACTGGAGGGCGCGGACTGATGCTTATCTCCAGATCTTCGAACTTGCGTCCCGCCTTGCTACACGCAGCTTTGAGCCCGTCGACGCACTTGCGCGTTCCGTCCAGATCCAGCGAGAACCCATACCATCCGCGAGCCAGACGTGCAGCCCGGCTGAATGCTTCGCGTGAGTGACCGCCGAAAACAATTTCGGGATGGGGCTTCTGAACTGGACGCGGCATCGCATTGACGCCGCTGAACTTGACCCATCGTCCGTTGAAGGAGGGTTTTTCCATTGACCACAGGGCTTTCATTGCGGCCAGGAATTCCTCGCTGCGAGCCCCCTTGTGATCAAACGGGGCGCCGATCGCTTCGAATTCAGGCTTCAGGTAGCCGACCCCGATTCCGAAGATCAGGCGACCCTTCGAGAGCACATCGAGCGACGCCAGTTCTTTGGCCAGAACCACGGGATTGCGCTGCGGCAGAATGATGATTCCGGTTCCCAACCGAACCTTTCGGGTGTGAGCCGCCACGTAGGCGAGCGCGACGGTCGGGTCATCCATCGGATAATCGGCCGCCACCGGCGAAGGCGGCGCTTGAGGATCGGGCAGAATCACGTGTTCGCCGGTCCACAGGCTCTCGAAACCGGCGCTCTCCGCCGCTTGAGCTACCGCCGCGGCCGTATCCGGAAAGGCGCAGGGTCCATTGTTGATGCCGAAGAGTCCAAATTTCATACGCCGAAAAATACCACGAGCGGGGTGAGACCAGCCAGCGCGCGTCGGCTCCTACCGCCAAACCCGTCATGTTGGCACGCGTTTATCCGGGTGGTATAACGCGCGCCTCAGAATAAACTTTCCCTGATATACGGTGTTGGGGCATCCGCAGTTTCGCCGGGTGACCCAAGGGGCGAAAGCAACGCCAGATGAAATTCCCTGCTCACGCCTGCGGGCACCTGAGCAACACGGCTGGCGAGCGCGCGCTCTCTCGCCGCTGCGCACCGTGATGCTTGATCGGATGCAACCCGGCGCAAGGCGCTCTCAACCCGCACAGTGCGAACGCGATCGGATCGGGCTGGTCAGCCGTTGAAGATGCGCTCGATCAGGGCGGTCACGCGTGAGGTCGCGCGTGCGATCGCAATCAGCTCGCCGCTGCTCTGAACCACCCTGAAGATCTCGGCTCCTGCGGGGGCAATCGAATCAAGCGTCGATGAGTCTCCGTTGCGCAGCCGGCGTTCCTGTGCCTCGTCGACCACCACCCGCGGCAGATGACCCAGCGCGTCGGACGGCGCGATAAGTTGAATCGATGCCAGGTCCTGGGCGTCGATCGCAGCGAGAACTCGTTCCAGGGGCGCCGCCGCGGGCAAGGAAAAGCCCCCGCTTTGGAACCGGCGCAGCTCCGCGAGATGTGCGGCGGACTGAAGTGCGACTCCGATATCACGCGCAAGCGAGCGGACATAGGTTCCGGCCGAGCAGGCAAGCTCAAAGCGCAGGGTATCGCGCGAAGCTGTTTCGAGCTTGAGAAACTTGATTTCGACCGTGCGCGGCGGCGGCGGGGGTACATCAACGCCCTTACGCGCCAGCCGGTACAGAGGCACGCCGGCCCGTTTGATCGCCGAAAACACCGGCGGAACCTGGCTGAAGCTGCCGCTGAACTCGTGCTCGATAGCCGCCAGGCATTGCGGATTCAGCAGCGGCACGGGAGCGGTGCGTACTACGGAGCCGTCGGGGTCGAGAGTATCGGTCTCGACGCCGAGCTTGATAAGCCCCGCGTAGCGCTTATCGCCGCCCTCCAGGAAGGGTGCAAGCTTGGTGGCCTCGCCAATCAAAATCGGCAGAACGCCGGTTGCGAAAGGATCGAGGGTGCCGAGATGTCCGACGCGGGCGGGTTTCACCGATCGTTTGATCCGCCTGACGACTTCCGCCGAAGTAATTCCCGCGGGTTTGTCGATTACGATCACGGCGTTCATCGCAAAGCGCTACCACAAGATAACCCACCAGCTGGGCGGTTATAAGACGAATGAGGAGGAGGACCGGCCTCGATCAGGTGAGGCCGGTCCCCCCGGTCTCGGGTGGGTCGAGACGGCCCGCTGCGTCACGTCCGCGCAGCTCGAGAGTTCAGCGCACGACGGTGGCGCCAGGCCCGATCACCGTTTGCCTAAACGACCGTTCAGACAAACCGACCGTTTAGCAGATAGTGGTTCCGGCCGCGGATTGCAAGCGAAAGTCGCGTCGCCGAATTCTCTTGGCTACGGCTTGGAGCGTCCCTCGCGCAGCAGTTCGCCGATTCGGGCCGCGCGCTCGAGCCCGGGATCGAATTCGAAATCCAGCTCTGGGGTATAGCGAAGGCCCAGAGAGCGGCCGATCTCGCGGCGGATGAATCCGGCAGCGCTCTTGAACCCGGCCACCGCAGCCGCCGCCTTCACGCCGCCTTCGATATGCGAGAAGCCCACCCGCCCACGGCGCAGATCATCGGTCATGGTGACGCCGGTAAGCGAAACGCCGCGCAGTCGGGGATCCTTGAGGTCTCTGATCAGCATCGCGGAGAGCTCCCGCAGCACCAGCTCCGCAACCCGCTCCGATCTTCGTCCGGTACTCACCTGGCTTTTCCAACCGCGCGCCCCACCCCCGGGGAGGTGCCGCTTCTCGGTCAGCAGTTTATGATCTCGAGCTGTTCCTCTCCCAGCGGTGCCAAGCCGAGCGATTCGATGAAGTTCACTACTTCGCGCAGCGCGCGATCGACGAACGGGCGATCACTTCCCACCTGGCAGATGCCGAGTTCGGCGCGCTGCCACATGTCGTGACCGTCTGATTCCGCGATCGAGACGTTGAATTTGTTGCGCACACGATCTTTGATCGCGCGCAGCACCTGCCGCTTCCCCTTGAGCGAATGATTCTCCGGCAGGAAGAGCGTAAGCCGCATTACACCGACGACCATTGCCCACCTCCCCTCCGAACGGGCGAAAATTCCGACGCGGGACCGATTGCGTCAGGGCTGAAGCTGTTTTTCCGCTGCGGCCTGGCCTCGCGCGGTTTCGGGCTTGGGCGTCTCCAGCTTGCGCAGCACGGCCTCCAGCTCGAACGGCTCGATGATGTCGCCCGGCTTGACGTCGTTGAAATTCTCCAGCCCGACACCGCATTCGAAATTGGTCAGCACCTCGCGCACGTCGTCCTTGAAGCGCTTGAGCGAACCGACCTTTCCTTCCCACACGACCCGGCCGTCGCGTACCAATCGCACGCGCGCGCTGCGCGTGATCTTTCCATCCACGACCATCGAACCGGCGACTGTGCCGCCAGGCACGTTGAAAATTTTGCGTACTTCGACACGCCCCAGTTGCTTCTCACGGTAGGTGGGCGCGAGCAATCCTTCCATGGCCTCGCGCATGTCGTTGATCGCTTCGTAGATGACGGTGTACGAGCGAATCTCGACACCCTCTTTCTCGGCGAGCTGAGCGGCCTTTGGTTCGGGACGGATATTGAACCCGATGATGATCGCGCCGGAGGCTGCCCCGAGAGTGACGTCGGTCTCGGAGATGGCTCCGGCCGAGGTGTGAATGACCTCGAGTTTGACTTCGTTGGTTGAAAGCCGGGTCAACGCGTCTGACAGTGCCTCGACCGACCCCTGGACGTCGGCTTTCAGGATGACCTTGAGCTCTTTCACTTCGCCGGCTGCCATCCGCTCGCTCAAATCTTCGAGCGAAATCCGGCTGGTCTTGGCCAGCTCGCCCTCGCGCTGCTTGGATCGACGATACTCGGCAACCTGACGAGCCTTGGCCTCCTCGGCCACGCCCACGAACGCGGTTCCCGGCTCGGGCACGCTTGAGAGGCCGAAAATCTCGACCGGAGTTGATGGTCCCGCTTCCGAGAGCCGTTCTCCACGATGATCGAGCATCGCGCGGACGCGCCCGAAACTCAGTCCGCACACGAAGGGATCGCCCTGATGGAGGGTGCCCTCCTGCACCAGCACGGTGGCAACCGGGCCACGCCCGCGGTCGAGCTGCGACTCCACCACCGTACCGCGCGCGGGACGCTGCGGATTGGCTTTGAGCTCCATCACGTCAGCCTGCAGAAGGATCATCTCAAGCAGGCGGTCGATACCCTCGCGGGTGCGCGCCGACACCGGCACCGTGATGGTATCCCCGCCGTAGTCCTCGGGAATCAGACCCAGCTCGGTGAGCCGTTGCTTGACGCGGTCGATATTGGCTTCCGGCAAATCGATCTTGTTGATCGCGACTATGATCGGAACCTTGGCGGCGCGCGAGTGATTGACCGCTTCGATCGTCTGCGGCATCACTCCTTCGCTGGCCGCCACCACCAGGACCACGATGTCCGTGACCTTGGCGCCGCGGGCGCGCATGGCGGTGAAGGCCTCGTGGCCGGGAGTGTCAACGAAGGTGATTTGACGACCGTTGACCTCGACCTGGTAGGCGCCGATGTGCTGGGTGATGCCACCGAACTCCTTGGCGGTGATGTTGGTGTGTCGAATCGCGTCCAGGAGCGAGGTCTTGCCGTGATCGACGTGACCCATCACGGTGACGACGGGAGGACGTGGAAGGGCCTCCCCCGCCGCCGCCTCTTCGGTGGTCTCCTCGATGGCCTGTTCCGCGTCGAACGCGACGTTCTCAACGCTGTAACCAAACTCGCCCGCGAGCAGGGTCGCGGTATCGACATCGAGAACCTGGTTGAGGGTCGCCATCTGGCCGAGCTCCATCAATTTCTTGATGAGGTCGCCGGCCTTGACGCCCATGTTGCGACCCAGGTCGCCGACGGTTACGCCTTCGGTGATGCGTACCACGCGCTTGGATGCCCTGGGCGTGGTTATCTCGGTTTTCTTTTGCTCCTTGCCCGGAAGCGCGCGCCGTTTCTTGGGTACGCGCAGCCCGCGCATTTCCCGCTCGGCGGTGAAATCGACGGTGCCCTTCTTGACGACCTTCTTTTTGAGACCGCGGGCTCCGGGCTTTCCTGGAGTTCCCGGCGGCGGTACCGCTTCGGGCGGCGGAGAAACTGGTGGTGCACCAAAGCGACCAGCGGGCGCACCCGGTCGCTGCCCCGGGCCCGGACGCCCGATTGGTCCTGCGGGGCGCGCGGGCACCGGTTTTGGCCGCAAATCAATCTTGCCGAGAACCTTGGGGCCCCGCTGCCCGTCATCCAACGAGGGGACCGAGGAGGGGGTTTTGGTCAGGTTAATCGACCGCCGGTCCCCCAGGGGTGGCAGCCCGGGAGCACCATTGCGCACGTCGGCGACTGGTGGCGGAGCCGGTCGGCGAAGATCCCGGCCGGCCGGAGGACTCGCCGGAGGTGCGACTGCGGCGGGCTCGAATGGTTTCGCAGCGGCCTGTTCCGCAGGCGCTTCGACCAGCGCCGGTTGAGCGGGACCCGTCTCCGGGTTAGCAACGGGGTCCGGTTCCGACAGGCTCGCTTCAGGCGCTGGAGGTTCCGGGGCCGCGGCAGGTACCGATTCCAGGGGAGCAGGTGGTTCAACCACGACCGCGGGAGGTTCCGGAAGGAAGGGTGCGACAAACGGTTCTTCGGCGGCCTTCTCGACCTCGAAATGAAATGGCTGTTCGGGTTGTCCGGCGCCCGCGGCGGGCTCGGTGTGACGCCGGCGCATGACGGTGGCGTTAAGGCGTTTCTCGACTATTTTACCCGCGCTGGTCTCGACGACGGTCTCGCGGCGCAGAACCGCGGCCCGATGCGCCTGCTCATCGAGGTCGGCCTTGATTCTATCGATCTCGTCCTGGCCGAGCAGGCTCGAGTCGGAATGTGCATGTCCAAGTTTAAGACGAGCACAACTCTGCAGAACCTCGTCGACTGAGACGCCCCATTCGGTCGCAAGAGTCTTGATCCGCTTTCGCGCCATTCCGACCTATCCTATTCGAGCGCCGGTTTTCTATCCAGACGCCCCTTGATTGTCTCGACTACGAAACTTCGCTGCTCCCGGTCGATCTTCACCCGCAGCGAACGGAACTCCCTGACTTTCGATCTGATGAATCCCTCCAGGCACTCGTGCTGCGGATGGAGATACCCGCCGCGCCCCGGTTTTCGCCCTTCAAAATCAGGCTGCACGCCGCCCGCAGCGGCGACGATTCGTACCATCGCGTCCTTCCGATCCGGTTGCAGGCAGCCCAGGCAGGTGCGAACCGGGCCCGGCCATCGAACCGTCGCTTCCAACTTCCGGCGGCGCAGCGCTTCTCACCTCCTCCTGCTCAGGGCTTTTGTTCGGCGCCCGCGGCCTCCACGCTGTCCCTTTCGGCCGCAGCTTCGACCGCGGCTTCGGCAGCTTGCGCGGCGCGCGCTTTATCTGCTTCGGCCTCGGCGGCCGCTCGCGCCTGCTCTTTTTCACGCTTGTCCGCGACGTGGGTACGCGCCGCCGCAATGATCTGCCGGGCGCGTTCGGGGCTTATGCCCTCGACATCAAAGTTCTCCTCGTCGGCTTCCGCCAGCTGCTCGGCGGAGCGGAAGCCCCATTGGAACAGCAGTTCCGCGTTGATGTCGCCGATTCCCGGAATCGCGTTGAGCGAGGCGCGCGCCGCGCGGGCCTCTTCCTCGGCCTCGGCCTCGCTACGCACATCGAGCTTCCATCCGGTGAGTCGGTGCGCGAGACGGACGTTCTGGCCGCGCTTGCCAATCGCCAGTGACAGCTGATCGTCCGGGACGATAACTTCCATGCCGTGCTCGTCTTCGTCGATGACGACCTTGGAAACCTTGGCCGGTGCCAGCGCGCGGCACACCAGTTCCGCCTGGTCATCGGTCCACGGAACGATGTCGATCTTTTCGCCGCGCAGTTCTTGCACGACGGCCTGTACCCGGGTGCCTTTCATGCCGACGCAGGCGCCTACCGGGTCCACATCGGAGTCCTTGGAATAGACCGCGACCTTGGCGCGGCCGCCAGGTTCCCGCGCGCATTGCCGGATCTCGACGATACCTTCGTACATTTCGGGAACTTCCTGGGTGAACAATCCGATCAGGAAGTCGTTGGAAGTGCGCGAGAGCACGATAGAGAGACCCTTTTCGGAAAGGTCCACATCCAGAATCAGTGCGCGGATCCGATCACCCTGACGATAACGCTCGTGCGGGATCTGTTCTTTCTCGGGCAGGATCGCCTCGGTGCGGCCCAGATTCACAATCATGTTCTTGCGCTCGAAGCGCTGCACGATGCCTGAAACAATTTCGCCCTTGCGATCCTTGAATTCGTTGTAGATCTGTTTGCGCTCGGCGTCGCGGATGTGCTGGATGAGGTTCTGCTTCGCAGCCTGGGCCGCGATGCGGCCCATGGTCGCGGTGTCCAGCTTGATCAGGATTTCATCGCCGACCTGCGCTTCCGGATCGTATTTCGCGTGCGCTTCTTCGAGCGTCGCTTCCGCCGACGAATTGGTCACGTTTTCGACCACCGTCTTGATTTCGAACAGTTCAATCTCACCGAGTTCGGTGTTGAAGCGCGACTCGATGTTGCGTTCGGCGCCGAAGGTGCGGCGCGCCGCGGAATGCATCATCTCCTCGACCGCGTTGATGACGATCGTCTTGTCGATCCCTTTTTCCTTGGAGACCTGCTCGATGACCCGATTCAGATCAACTTGCATACCCGCCTGCCTTTAGCGCTTGTGACTCGCGCAGCATTTTTGAAATCAGTCGCCAAAATCGTACTCATAATTCGCTCGCTGCATCTCTTCGAACGCGATCGCCACCCGGCGCTGGCTCGACTCATCGTCGAGCTCGATTCCCTCCGTATTCACCTCGACCAGCTTGCCAACAAACGACTTCTGTCCCGCGTGCGCATGATGAGTTCGAATTTTCACGCGCTCGCCGCGTACGGCGGCAAAATGCTCAAGCTTGCGCAGGGGCCGATTGAGTCCCGGCGAGGAGACCTCGAGGGTGTACCGACCCTCTATCGGGTCATAAACATCCAGCAGATCACCCAGAACCGGGCTCAATTTCTCCAAATCGTCAAGACCGATCCCGCCACCCGGTTTATCGACCAGGAGCCGCAGCAGCGAGTTGCGGGTTCCCTTGTGATACTCCACCGAGACCAGCTCATAGCCTTGCCGCTCGATATGCGGCTCCAGCAGTTCCGCAACCTTTGCGCCCACCGGGTGCAGCGCTACAACGTTCATCCTCTGCGTCTTGTCCAGCACCGAAATGCACAAAATTTCCTGGACTTCCAACAAAAAAGTGGGCGAAGAGCCCACTCACCTCAAAAAGGATACCTCGCCGTCACCCACTCAGCAAGGCTGCTGTCCCGTGCCTATAAACAACGGGTTTGCCAGGTGCGGCCGTTTCGGCGGGCAGGCCAAGTGTGATAGGCGGCAGGTGTGCGTATCGAGGCCTCCCCGCTCAAGACGCTTTACGACGAACCGCTCCAGATCCGGGTGACCGGAGCACCACCCGCGCATTCCCTCACGGTCAAGGCCTCCGCCCTCGATGGGCTCGAACGCCTCTGGAGCTCCGAGGCCACCTTTGTCTCCCCGGCAAAGGGCGAGGTGGACCTGGCTTGTGATGCGCCGCGCTCGGGCTCCTACCGAACCGCCGACGCGAATGGTTTGCTGTGGTCGATGCAACTCACCCGGGACATCGAGCAGAGGAGCGCGTTTTCGGTGCTCCACGCCGAGGATGTGACGATACGCCTCTCGGTCGAGCTTGACGGGGTCGAACGTGCCGCCGCACAGGTCGAGCGCCAGTTCCTTGCCAACCAGACCGTACGCGAAGAAGTGCGCGACGAGGGTCTGGTAGCGTCGTTTTTTCATCCGCAGGAGGGCGTGCATCCCGGGATCATCGTCCTTGGCGGATCGGGTGGGGGTCTTGCCGAAGATCTGCCAGCGCTGTTGGCAAGTCACGGCTACGCGGTGCTCTCGCTTGGCTACTTCCTGATGCCAGGACTGCCCCAGGAGCTGGTCGGGATTCCGTTGGAGTATTTCGCGCGCGCGATCGCGTGGCTCAAGCGCAATCCGGCGGTTCACGGCGACCTGCTTGCGGTCTCGGGGGCATCGCGCGGCGGAGAACTGGCGCTGTTGTTAGGCGCCACATTTGCGGACTTGAAGGCGGTGGTCGCGTATGTACCCAGCGCAGTCGTCTGGCCCGGCATCGGAAGCGGCGGCGAGCCCCCGACCTCCGCCTGGACCTGGCGCGGCAAGTCGGTCGAGTGCATGGTGACCGCCGCACCAGATCCTGCGCTGTGGAGCAAATCGCCAGTGGCGATAACCCCGTGGTTCCTCGAGTCGATGAAAAACCGCCAGCATCTCGAGGCCGCCGCGATCGCGGTCGAAAACATCAACGGCCCGGTGCTGATGTTCTCGGGCACGGACGATCAGATGTGGCCTTCGCTGAATCTGGCAGACCTTGCAGTTCAGCGGTTGGCAGCCAGAAATTTTCCGCACCCCTACGAACATGTGAGCTACGCGGGGGCGGGTCACTTTATCCGTTTTCCTTACAGTCCCCCGATAAGCGCGATCTTTCACCCCGTGACCCGGGTCATGATGGCACTGGGAGGAACCCCCGAGGCCAACCACATCGCGAATCTGGATTCGTGGCGACGCTGTCTGTCGTTCTTAAAAAAGTTCCTCGGCTAGAGTCCAAACCGCCGACCCCGCGGCGCAAAAGCGTCCCGTGCCCGGGGCGCGGTTCAAGCGTCCGCACCGGACGCGGAGCTCTCGTCCCGCTTGGCGTAGGAGCACGCCGCCGCAGGAACCTGGGCGTGAAAGCTCTCCGGGGTCGTGACCGATTCGCTCTGCTCCGGGAAACCGAAGCGGCCCGGGACTCATCGGGCCGGTTCACGCGCCGCGACGGGCCGCCTTACTCTTCGTCATCGCGGAGCTTGGCCAGCACCGAGAGGTCTTCCAGGGTAGTGGTATCGCCCAGGGTCTGGTCGCCCGAGGCGATTTGCCGCAGCAGCCGGCGCATGATCTTACCGCTGCGGGTCTTGGGAAGTGCGTCGGTGAAACGAATTTCGTCGGGTCGCGCCAGTGCGCCAATTTCCTTCACCACGTGCGCGCGCAACTCCTGCTTCAGCTGGTCGTTACCATTCCGGCCGCCTTCGAGGGTCACGAACGCGACCACACCTTGCCCCTTCATTTCGTCGGGGCGCCCCACCACGGCAGCCTCGGCCACGCTCGTGTGCGAGACGAGTGCGCTCTCGACTTCCATCGTGCCGAGACGATGACCCGAAACGTTCACCACGTCATCGACCCGGCCCATGATCCAGAAATAGCCATCCTCGTCGCGGCGCGCGCCATCACCGGTGAAATAGACTCCGTCGATTTGGCTGAAGTACTGCTGCCGGTAGCGCTCGGGGTCGCGGAACACGGTGCGCAACATTCCAGGCCAGGGTCGTTTGATTACGAGCAAGCCGCCCTGGTTGGCGGCCACCGATTTGCCATCGTGAGTGACGACCTCGGCGGCAACGCCCGGCAGCGGCCGGGTGGCCGAACCGGGTTTGGTGGCGATCGCACCGGGCACCGGCGCGATCATGATGCCGCCGGTTTCGGTTTGCCACCAGGTATCCACGATGGGGCAGCGGTCGCCGCCGATGACCCGGCGATACCAGATCCACGCCTCCGGATTAATCGGCTCGCCGACGGTACCCAGCAGGCGCAGACTGGAGAGGTCGCGGTCCTTCACCCATGAGTCGCCCCACTTGATGAAGGTGCGGATGGCAGTCGGCGCGGTATAGAAAATAGTGACCCCGTATTTCTCGATTATTCGCCAGAAGCGATCTTCGTGGGGAAAATTCGGTGCGCCCTCGTACATCACCGCCGTCGCGCCCGCTGCAAGCGGACCATAGACGGTGTAGCTGTGCCCCGTCACCCATCCGATGTCCGCAGTACACCAGAAGGTGTCTTCCTCCTTCAGATCGAACACCCACTTCATGGTCATCAGGGTGTGAGTCAGGTACCCGCCGATGGTGTGAACCACGCCCTTGGGTTTTCCGGTGGTACCCGAGGTGTAGAGGGTATACAGCATGTGTTCCGAGTCGAGCTGAGCCGGGGGGCATTTGGGGCTCTGGCGCGCGACCAACTCATCCCACCACACGTCGCGCCCGCTGCGCATGCTGACCTTGTTGCCGACCCGCTTGAGAACCACAACCTTCTGAATCGTTGAACAGCGTTTCAACGCCTCGTCGACGTTGTTTTTGAGTTCGACGTGCGCGCCGCGACGCCATCCCGCATCGGCTGTGATACACACCTTGGCTTCCGCGTCATTGATGCGGTCGGCGAGCGCCTCGGCGGAGAACCCACCGAACACCACTGAGTGGACGGCGCCGATTCGCGCGCACGCCAGCATCGCGATGGCGGCTTCCGGCACCAGCGGCATGTAGATGGCAACCCGGTCGCCCTCCTGCACGCCCAGTTCCCTGAGCGCGTTGGCGGCGCGCCCTACTTCATCGGCCAGCATCTGGTAGGTCAGTACGCGGCTATCGCCCGGCTCGCCTTCCCAGATGATTGCCGCCTTGTTGCGGCGTCCGCCTTTGAGATGACGGTCAAGGCAGTTGTAGGAGGCATTGAGGCTACCGCCCACGAACCATTTGGCGAACGGAAATTTCCACTCCAGAACTTTGTCGAAGGGCTTGAACCAGTCGAGGTTGCGGGCGCACTCGGCCCAGAAGGCCTCGGGATCGTCGTCGGCGCGTTTGCACAGTGCCTGGTGCTCGGCGAGGCTCTTGACCCATGCCTTGGACGAGAACTCGGCGGGCGGCTCAAACTTGCGAACCTCGGTAAGCACGGAATCGATTTGACCGCTGGGATTGGTTGCCACCTTCACACCCTCCCGCGCGCCTCGCGCGTCTTGAGGCTCAAATACAGGGTCGCCGCATCGCCAACTTCGTGACGGTTGGAGCGGATTTCGCGCAGGCGCGCGAGCAGTTCGGTTTCGATGCTTGGAGTGTGCTCCGCGGCCAGCTCCACCGCGCGCGCCGCCCACCGCAGCGCAACGCGGCCCTCCGGTCCGCCGAAGTCGTCGAAGAACCAGGCGCAACTGGTCAGGGTCGACTGTCCGGCGCGCACCATTTCGAAGAGTCGCAGCAAGCGCTCACGCGAAACCTCACCGGCGACACCAAATCTGGTGAACCATTGCTCATGAGTCGCGGGGTCGGCATCAATCAGGAGTCGGATCGAGGCGCGCACCGCGCCCCGGTGATCCTTCACCAGCGCCGGCGCGAAACGATCGTAAACCGCGTCGGCGTGGTTGTTTACGAATTCCATTGCTGCGCGCAGCGGCGTCCGCCACCCTTGCCGGGTGCCGGCCTCGTGGCGGCATCCGCATTCGGAGCGCCAGCGCTCCACGCCATGCGGGCAACTCCAGGAGCTGGGCGCATCGATGAGGAACTTCCCGCTGGTTCCGTGATCGGCGAGGTACTGCTCGCAGTTGGTCAGCACAATATCGTCGCGGCGCTGCAGCAAGATCAACGCGCGCGCCAGTTCTGCGGCACCGGTTTTCTTGTGGTGGCCGAACGTCTCGCCGTCGGTTGCGAACATCAACGAAGCACCTTCCGGCAAGGCACGCGCGGTCGCGGCCATCCACTCAGCCAGCCTGGCTCCGTCGTGTAAACCTTCTCCGAACGAAATGGTCGATGACATCTCGCGGTCGAAGCGGAAGACCGCGAGTTTGGCGGTTCCGTTGCTCCACAGGAAAGGTCCTGCCGCGCGAGTGTCAGCGCGGTCTCCCTGGTATTGCCCTTGTTGCGGTCCGAGGATGACAAACTTGATTCCCGCGGCCGCGACCGAGGCCAGGGTCTCGTGATCGACGGCACACTCGGGGAGCCACATTCCCAGCGGACGGCGCCCGAAGCGGTATTCGTAATCGGCGATTCCCCACCCGATCTGCAGATCGCGATCGCGAGGCGCGAGCAGCGGCAGTATCGAATGATTGTAGGATTGCGCGATCGCGTTGCCGTGGCCGCCAAGCCGATCGCGCGACAGCGCATCGCCCCGCAGCATCGCGCGATAGGCGGCCTGGCCGTGATTAGCCAGCCACTGCGCGAGCGTGGGGCCTACATCGAAGTTGACCGATTCGTAATTGTTGCGGATATGGACGACAGGGCCCTCCATCGTGTGCGCATGAGCGTTGGCGGTGTAGCATTCGCTCAGGATCCGCTCATTCCAGTTGGGGAAAGGCGCCGCTCCGGACTCCTGACTGATGAGCCCCGTCCAGGGACTCTCACGCGGGGGCTGGTAGAAATGGCCGTGAATAATGATGTAGCGCGCTTCGGGCATCGTACTAGTTATGTAGCGCGCCGGGGCGGATAGCCGAAAGACCACCCACCCCGGGCCTGGTGCGCGAACTCAAACCAATCGAGGCGGTCAGGCAGCGGCCGCGCGGAAGGAACCTTTGATGGCGGTCTCGCCCTTCTGATTGAGGACGACCAGGTCACCTTCCACCAGTTTCTCGCCGTTTTTCTCGACCTTGTTGGTGACCTTGCCGGTACAGGTAACCGTGTCGCCCGGCCAGACCCGGGTCGAAAACCTGACCTTGAATTGACGCACGTTCCCGATTCCCGCCCAATCGGTGAGCGCCTTGGACAACAATCCGGCCGTGAACATGCCCTGCGCGAAGACCGTGGGAATTCCGGCGGCTTCCACGAACGCCTGATCGTAGTGCAGCGGCACGAAATCGCCCGAGGCGCCGGCATAGCGAACGAAATCGGGCCGGGTCACGCCTTCGATAACAAACTTGGGTATTTCGTCGCCGATCTTGAGTGCTTCAAACTTGAGTTTTGCTGCCATTGGTGCTGCTCCGAATCGTGTTGAAGTCAGTTCGCTTTAACCGCCTGCCCGGTTTCGACCAGAGTCGAGCGCGACACCGCGACCTTTTCGCCCTTCTGATTGGTGTATTCGGTCTCGGTGACCAAAAACGTCATCTTGCCGCCGCGCCCGCCTTCCTTCTCGTACACGTCAGCGACCTTGGTAACGCCGGTCAGGGTATCGCCGACCAAAATCGGCTTGAAGAACTCGAACTCCTGCTCACCGTGCAAGATGCGCCGAAGATCGAAGCTACCCATGCCGGGGCCGGAATCGGCGTCGGTCCAGAATGCGCTGGTCTGCAGAAAGGTGACCGGCACCGGGATGCCGCCGAGCTCCTTCTTGGCTTTTTCCGGATCGAAATAAAGGAGGTCAGGATCCTTGATAGCGCGCGCGAATTCGCGCACCTTGCTCCACTCGATCGGCATCTTGAACGGTTTTCCCGCCCGCCCGACGATACTCTTGTCGGCCATTTGGGTTTCCTCTCTCGTTATAAAGACAGTCTGGTCTGGTTCTTGCGGGGCGGCGCACCGCCTACACCCCGCCGTCCCGACAATCAAATTGCCGTACCACGACCCGCGGTCATGCGACAAGTATCGCACCCGGCAGCGGTCCGCGCAGCAGGTTTATTCGACAGCGCGCGGCGCCTGTCCGCCGTCAACTATCAGCAGTGCACCGGTCACGTAGCTGGACGCATCGGAAACCAGAAAGATGCACGGATATGCGATTTCCTCGACCGCGCCGAAGCGGCGCAGCGCGCGCGAGCGCGCCACCATCTCCTTGACCTTGGGATTCGGCCACACACGAGGGGCCGCGCCCTCCGTATCGATGGGTCCGGGGGCTATGCAATTGACCCTGATGCCCTGCGCTCCCCACTCGCCGGCGTGAGAAACCGTCAGGTTGATAACGCCAGCCTTGGACGCACCATAGGGAAGCATCTCCGGCGATCCATGAACTCCCGAGGTTGAAGAGATATTTACGATCGATCCGCTCGACTTCTGCGCCATAAACTGACGCGCGGCGGCGCGAGAACAGAAGAACACTCCATCGAGGTTGATACCGACGACCGCGCGCCATCCGTTCGGGGAAAGGTTCAGACTGGGTGTCGTAATGCTCGCGCCGTGGTTGTTGATGATCGCATCGAGGTGCCCGAAGTTTTTCACCGCCTGCGCCACCATCGCATCGCACTGCGCGTCATCGCGCACGTCGCAAAGCGCCAGCTCACATTGGCCGCCCGCCTTGCGGATTTCGTCGCGCACTTTTTCGAGATTTTCAGCTTTGCGGCTGGCAATGAGAACCGGAGCACCGCGTTTGGCGAACTCCTTGGCGATCGATTCACCGATCCCGGTGCCACCGCCGGTTACGATGGTTACCTTGCCTTCTACACTGAATGGATCCTTCAAGCCTGACTCGCTCCTTCTTGTTTTTACCGGCTCCGCCGCTCCCATCTGTGCCTGGCGAGGTTCAAGGAACCCCTTCGTACGCGGGCACTCGTGACGTCAGGCCAGGGTCGCTGAATATATAGGGCGGTGAGGAGTTTCACCAACCGGGGGTCTCAGGCAAGCAGTAGCAGCTGGTCTTGGCGAACAACGTTGGCTGAAAGCAATACCGTGAGTTCCGCCCCAACCAGACCCGAGGATCGGGTCAGGAAAATACCACGGCTCACCCCGCAACGCCGCGGCGGAGGCGACGGCGCTGGTGGCTCATGCTTTTGGCGCGCGGGGTTATCTTGAGGCGCAGATGATGGGTGGGCTTGGGCAGGCTCGCGTCTCTACGCATCTCGTGCTTCCAGGTGATCATGCGTCTGCGCAAAACGACCGGATTTATGCCCAGGCATTCGCAGACCGTTTCGAAGCTGAAGGCATGGCGGCTGCGGCAATCGCTCATGATCCATCGCTCGGAATCCACATACAGCATCCGCTTGCGGGTGCTGCGCGAGAGAGCTCCCTGCTGGTACACGTTGATGGCGTCCGCCAACAGCGCCAGCATCAGGCGCTGTTCGCCGGTGAGCCGATGCCCTCCGGAAAAGTCGTAGTACTGACTTGGGAGAATTTGGTGCAGCCCGATGATGCCGTCGAGGATTGCGTCGGATCCGTAGTGTGCCGCGCCAGCCATGCTTCCTTCTCGTGGGGAGGAAACCGAACCGGGTGGTGTGAACCCCCTCCAGTCCGCTCATCAACCGCGATGAGACCGTCCCTTGCACGGTTAACATGCGATCGCGGGTTTTGGTTCCCGAAAACTTGGGCTGGGAAAGCGCAATGCGAGGGGGGTCACCGTGGCGACCCTCCCAGGCGATCAATCGCGTTGTGCGCCTCCGTCTCGGCGGCGGACTCTCCCGGATCGCTGCTTGAAGCGGCGCTTTGATAGTGCGACATGGCCTGGCCCTTGTCGTTGAGAGCTTCGTAGGCGCGGCCAAGGTTTAACTCGGCGCGCGCGTTGCCCGGGCAGGCCGCCAGAGCGTCCTGGTAGTAACCGAGTGCCCCGGAAAAGTCGCCGGCCGCAAATTTATCGCCCCCCTGGCGCGTCGCCTGCGCCATAACAGCATGGTCGCATGAACCCGAGGGTGGCGCGGACGTGCGGGAGCCATTCTGCGCCTTTATCTCCTCAATTTGCTGCTGCATTTGCTCTATCTGTTTCTGTTGCTGCTCAACCTGTGCCTGGTTGGCCTGGAGCGCTGCCGATTGGCACGCCACCATGGTAAGCGCCACCCAAACAAACGACGTTATCAGAGCCAGACATGAGGTGCGGCGCGTCATCGCGCTAGAGCATAACGGGCGGTTGGGCGCGGCTGTCAACATCTGGCGACCTGCTTTAGAAGGCGCCGAGGCAGATGTGCTATGGTCCGGCGATGCAAAATCCGAGACTTCGACGCGCGCTGACCGGCTTCCTCGCGATCCTCTGCATAGCGGGACTATTAAAGAGTCTCGAGCCGGCCCGAGCGGCTGCTCCCCCCTCGAGCGCGAGTCCGGCCGACGCCCTGAAGCTGTTGCTGGAGGGAAATCAGCGCTTCGTCGACGGCAAGCCGGAGCGCCCCAATCAGGACACAAGTCGCCGGGCAGCTTTGGTCGGTGGGCAGCAACCGTTTGCCGCCATCCTGTCGTGCTCCGATTCGCGGACCGCACCGGAGATCGTATTCGACCGCGGCCTGGGCGACCTGTTTACCGTGCGTAACGCAGGCAACGTGCCTAGTCCGTTTGCAATGGAAAGTCTTCATTACACGACCGCGCATCTCGGCACCCCGCTGATCCTGGTGCTGGGGCATACCAAGTGCGGGGCGGTGACCGCGACCTTGTCGGGGCAAACCGAAGACATCCCGGAGACGGCAAAAGCGATAGAGCCGGCGGTGGCAAAGTCGAAAGCGATGTCCGGCGACGCGCTGGACAACGCGATCTCGGAAAACGTTCGATTGACGGTGCAGAAGCTTTCGACCTGGAAGCCGCTGGCGGAGATGATCAAGGCGGGCAATCTACAGATCGTAGGCGCCGTGTATCACCTGGACAGCGGCCGCGTGATGGTGCTCGACGAGCCGGCGTCGTCCGCTCCTCCGTCAAAATAGCCGAACCTCACGGGCCGGCGCGCACCACCACGCCGGAGACGCCCGTGGAATTAAGACCGTCGGCGGTCGTGCCAGTCACTTCGATGACGTAACTGCCGGGACTTGCGTAGGTGTGGTAGAAGAGCGTCGGCGGAAGGGTTGAGATCTGGCCGTCGCCGAAGCTCCACCGATAGCTGACAATCGGGGCCGAGTTGGGATTGGCGTTGGTAACCAGGAATCCCACCACCATCGGGGCAGTCCCGTAGCTCGGAATCGGTTGCACTACCAATCGCGGTACATGGGGAAACTCTATCGAGGGCGACGCCCCCGCGCTCGGCGCGCCCATCGCGCCGCTGGTGTCGGGTGACACCACGCCGGGTTCCTGGGCGGTCGATACTCCACGGACCGCACCCAAACACGCGACCGCGAGCAGCGCAAAGAAGACTTGAGAACGACGGGCGCGTCGACCGGCGCTCGCGCTTGGGCCGAGCGTCACTGCATCACGACCCCGCCGTCGGGATGAAGAATCGAGCCGGTATAGTATCGTCCTTCCTCGCTGGCAAGGAACAAAGCGGTATTCGCGACGTCGACCGGGTCACCCATCTTGCGCAGCGGCACCCTTTCCATGAGCCCCTTCATAAAACCTTCCGCCTGCTGGATGTCCGCGGTCATCGGGGTGTTGATGAATCCCGGGCCGATCGCATTGGCGGTGATGCCGTGAGCGGCCAGTTCCACGGCGAGGACCTTGGTCAGCATCCAGACCCCGGCCTTGCTGACGGAATACTCGCCCACTCCGGGCGTCGGGAGCTTGGCCGCACCCGAAGAGATGTTGATGATGCGTCCGCCCTTGCCCGCCTTGATCATAGCGCGGGCAACTTCGCGGTCGGTGATGAAAACCCCATCGAGATTGACGCTTAAGACCTTTTTCCAATCGGCCAGCGGCTTCTCGGACAGCGGACCCATCGCGGGGATGCCTTCCTCGCCGTAGCGCGCGTGGGAAATTCCGGCGGCTGCGACCAGCACATCGACGCTGCCCAGTTCCCTGACACAGTGCTCCACCATCGCGGCGACTTCCCGTTCAACGCTGGTGTCGACCTGGTGCGCGAACGCTTTGCGGCCGAGCGCCCGTACCTTGGCCGCGGTTTCTTCAGCAGCTCCCAGGTGGCGATCGGCGATGCAGAGGTTGGCACCCTCCTCCGCGAAACGGACCGCGGTGGCCCGTCCGATGCCGCTCGCCCCGCCGGTTATAAGTGCATTCTTTCCTTCCAGTCTCAGGCTCATCGCTGCTCTCTCCCGTGATCGCGCGGGGGCGATTTTGATTCGTGTTACCACGCACGGCAGTTCCGCTGCCAGCACGTGCCAATCTATGCTCGGATGGCGGGCTCGCATAGGATAACCGCGATGGCGCATCAGCAAGCGGCTACCGCATGGCCGGAGCCGACCAGCCGGTTCGTTGAAGTCGACGGCGTCAAGCTTCACTACCTGGACTGGGGCGGAGACCCGAGCAAACACACTTTCCTTCTGCTTCACGGCGGCGCTGCGCACGTGCATTGGTGGGACGCGGTCGCGCCCCTGCTGGTGGCGCATGGGCGGGTAATTGCGCTGGATTTTCGCGGGCATGGACGCAGCGGGTGGGCGAATCCGCCCCACTATGGTCCGCAATGGTACCTGCACGACGTGCGCGGCGTGATCGAGCATCTTGGCACCCGCGTTATCCTGGTCGGGCATTCCATGGGCGGGGCGGTTGCGCAATGGTTCGCGACCACTTACCCCGACCAGCTCGAAGCGTTAATCGTGGCCGACGCGCCGCACGGCCCGCCACCGTTACTGCGCAGATTGATGTGGCGGTGGCGGCGCAAGGCGCGAGGCGGGGCGCGTCCGCAGCTGGAGTCAGCCGAGGCGATCAAACGTAAGTTCCGGCTCCAACCGCCGGGAACCTATCTGACCAAACCAGACCTCGAGAGGCTCGCGCTGCTGGGCTCCGAGCAATTGGCGAATGGCAGGTGGGCGTTTCGGCTCGACCCGAATACCCGTGCCTGGCGCAAGTTCGAAGGCAGAACGCGCAAGCCGCAGATCAAGAAACTGAGAATGCCGGTGCTGATTCTGCGCGGCGTGGAGAGCACGCTGGTAAGAGCCGGACAGGCGCGCCGCATGCATCGCAAGATCCGACATTCGACCTTCAAGGAAATTCCCCGCGCCTTCCATCACCTGTCGCTGGATAATCCCGCGGGTACCGCAGAAGCTATAATCGAGTTCGTCGAATCGGCCCTCTGAGGAGGGCGGCGGTGTTCAGGACTTCAGCAGGAAGTCGCTCAGGTCCATCGCAAATTTGCCGTCGGTCAGACTCATCGCCTTGGGCGAGCGTCTGAGCTGGAGCTGGCCGATGTCTTGATCGCGCGGGAGCAGGAATAGGATATCGCCCGCGTCGATGGCCACGACGCGTACGCGCTCCTCTCCGCGGGGTTCCATCCCGGCGACCTCGTAGGGGTTCACGTGATAGCCAAAGCCGCGCGCGCGGATTACGCGGTCCTCGCATTCTTCGACCACGCCGACGAAGATTCGGGTTATATCGTCGCGGAACAGCCGTCTGTCGATTATCACGACGCGATCGCCATCGCGCACTGCCGGCATCGTCACAGCCCTCCGTCGGCTTTCCATTTTACTATTGCGCGACACTCAACTCACGCCAGCGGCGTGACGTGATTGGCTGGTAGCCGGCCGGTCCGGGGAGAAGCCCGGGTCGGGGTGCGTCACATTGAGACGCTCAGTGTACCGCCTTTCTAGGAGGGAGTCCGGCTGGTACGATCTCAAGTTCGTTCATGCTCGCACTTGACAACATTACCAAGTCGTTCGGTGCTCGAATCATTCTTGACCAGGTAACCTGGTCGATGAATGACGACGCACGGGTCGGCCTGGTCGGCCTCAATGGCGCCGGTAAGTCGACCCTGCTGCGTCTGATTGCCGAAGTGTCCAGCCCCGATTCAGGGCGAATTGCGCGGCCGCAGAAGACTCGGGTCGGATACCTGGCCCAGGACGCCCCGGAGATGAGCGGGCGCAATGTGCTCGCGGAAACGCTTTCGGCGCTCGACCGCGTGCAGGCACTCGATCGCCGCCGCCGCGAAGTCGAGGAAATTCTCGCCCATGAACATTCGGGGCCACTGCACGATTCCGCGCTGTCCGAGCTGGGCGACATCCTGCACGAGCTGGAACGCCACGATTTCTACAGCGCGGAGAGCCGTGCGACCGCGGTGCTGTTCGGGCTGGGGTTCCGGGACGCGGACCTGACTCGCGAGGTCTCCGAATTCTCGGGTGGCATCCGGATGCGAATTGCGCTGGCGAAGCTGCTGCTCGACGCGCCCGAGTTCTTGCTGCTCGACGAACCGACCAACCATCTGGACATCGAGGCGCGCAACTGGCTGGAGGATTTTCTGCAGTCGTACAGCGGCGGAATAGTCCTCGTTTCGCACGACCGCTATTTTCTCGACCGCGTGACCTCCCGAACCGTGGAAGTCGCACGCGGCAAACTGACCGAATACCAGGGCAACTACTCGCGCTACCTGGTTCAGCGCGAAGAACGCTTTCAGCTCGAGATGGCGGCCTACGAAAAGCAGCGCGTGGAAATCGAGCACATGGAGGCGTTTATCAGCCGCTTTCGCTACCAAAAGAGCAAAGCCGCCATGGTGCAGAGCCGAATCAAGCAACTCGACAAACTGGACCGACTCAAGCCGCCGGTGGGAGCGGAAAAGCCTCCGTCGATCAACTTTCCAGAATGCCAGCGCAGTGCGCGACGCGTATTCGAGCTGCGCGAGATTGAGAAGCGCTACGGCGAGCTGGTGGTTTACGATGGCGTCGACCTGGTAGTCGAACGCGGCCAGAAGGTGGCGTTGGTGGGGCCCAACGGCGCCGGGAAGTCGACGCTGATGAAACTGATGGCGGGAATCGAGCCGCTGACTGGGGGCCAACTGGTGGTGGGTGACAAGGTGGTCGCCGGCTACTTCGCACAGAACCTTGCGGAGTCGCTCGACTACCACAATACCGTCTTCAAGGAACTCAGCGACCACGCCGAGGGTATGACGACGCCCGAGATCCGCGGCCTGCTCGGTGCCATGCTCTTTTCGGGTGACGAGGTCGAGAAACGTACCGGGGTACTCTCGGGGGGCGAGCGGGCCCGTCTGGCGCTGGCCAAAGTGCTCGCGCGACGCAACAACTGCCTGCTGCTGGACGAGCCGACCAACAACCTGGACCTCGTCGCGAAGGACACCCTCCTGGAAGCCCTGCGCCGTTTCCCGGGCACGGTAATTATCGTGAGCCATGACCGGCACGTGCTGAACGAGCTGGTCGCCGAAGTCATAGAGGTCGGTCAGGGACACGCGATTCGCTACCTGGGCAACTACGATGATTACCTTGCCAAGAAAGCGGAGATGGAAGTGCGCGCAGCGGCGCTCGTGAACGGCGCGGCACCCAGGCCGGGACCGGCCCCACTGCAGCATGAGGGGCGCCGGCAAGCCTCGCCCGATCGCGAGCAAGAGCGCGAGCAGAGGCGGCGCACGGACCGTGCAGCCAAGGAGCGCTCGCGAATCGAGGCTGATATCGAGAAGAAGGAGACCGAGCGCGCCGCGCTGGCGCAGGAAATGAACGACCCCAATTTCTACCTGACGCGAAAAGATGCAGATCAGCTGATCGCCAGGTACGACAGGCTGGGACGCGAGGTGGATAAGCTCTACGGCGACCTGGAGAAGGTCGAAGGGCCTCCCGCAGCGAGATAACCACTGCTCTAGTGTGCCGGTCAGCGAGGCCAAGCCTCTGGCCTGGCCTCGCCCAATCTCAGACTCCCAGTCCAGCGACCGAGACAAGTCCGAGGGTCTGCTGGCTCCTTCTCCTTTCGGGAAAAACGTCAAGTTGCGATTTAGTCAGGCGTTGGTGCAAAGGGGCTCGTGCTTCGGCTGCCTCGGAAGATTGCTGCAGACGAAGGTCGACGGCGGCGCGATCTGCAAATGCAGGTTTCTGATCCTCGAAATCCGACGGCCTCTGCCATTCCGATCACAGCTCGTCTTTGTAGATGATTCCGTCCTTCATTATTAGCTTGAGGTTTTGCCTGGGATTGGTGAGCACTCTGACGTCGGCCAGCGGGTCGCCGTCGACGACCAGCAGGTCGGCATAGGCTCCCTCCGCTACAACTCCGAGGTTCCCGGTCTGATTCAGCAGATCGGCGTTGATGCGGGTGGCGGAACGGACGATATTCGCGGCTTCGTCGAGGTCGATTCGCATTGCAAATTCGCGGATCTGACAGTGTTGGGCTTCCGGTCCCCACAGGTCGGTACCCATGGCGATAGGAACCCCATAGCGTTTCGCCCATCGGTAAACCTGATGTCCCCTTGCGACCGTCGCCTTGAGATTGTTCACGATGGCGGGCGACAATCCGGCCTCGGGTGCCGATTCGATTCGCTGCACGAGCGATATAAAGGTGGGATCGAGAAAAGCACCTGTGCGGGCCATCCGCTCGACAGTCGCCTCGCCGACAAAGTTGGCGTGCTCGATGGAGCGCACGCCCGCGTCGAGACAGCGTCGGACGGCATCATCGGTATAGGCGTGTGCCATCACGTAGGTGCCGCGGGCATTTGCCTCTTCGACGATCGCGCGCAACTCGTCCATCGAGTATTCGTAAAGCGTGGCGTGAGCCTCCGAAGGAAATACGACACCGCCCGAGGCGAATACTTTTATCTGTGAGGCGCCGCGCCGCAGCTCTTCGCGAGCCGCCCGGCGCACCTGGTCGATTCCATCGGCAATTACTGACATCACCGAAAACGGTCCGGGTTGTCCGCAGGAGTCGGTGACCTCATCGGGGGTGCGGAAGTCGGCGCCGCCGCCGGTCTGGGTCAGTGCGCGCCCTGAATAGAAGAGGCGTGGACCGATCAGGTTGCCCTCGTTTAGCAGGCGCGCGACGGTGTGATCGGCTCCGCCGGCTTCCCGCAGCGAGGTGAACCCATCCGTGAGGCTGGCTTTAAGATAGTGGGCGGAGGCCTCGGCGATTTGTTGCGCCGGATACTTGCTGTTCCTGGGGCTCAGGGACAAGCCGGTGATGTGCGCGTGCGCATCGATAAGACCCGGCATCAGGGTGCCGCCGCCCACATCGATGACCCGCGCGCCTTCGCGGGCCAGCGGTGTATTGGAAACCGACGCAATCCGGTTTCCCGCAACGAGAACCTCGAAAGACTTCTGCAGGTGCCCGAATCCGTCGAGCACCAGATTCGCATTGGTGAAGAGTGTTTTGACGGGAGCGTCCATCTCGATCCCGCAGATTACGAAGATTCCCCGCATTCGGAAATCTGCACAATCTGCGAAATGGGCGACTTGTGTCTAATTCTGCTCCCTGAAAAAGGCGCGAATATCTTCGGCGAGGAGCCTGGGTTCTTCCATGGCGGCGAAGTGGCCGCCGCGCGCCATCGGGGTCCAGCGCTTCACATTCAGGACGCGTTCGGCCCAATGACGGGGCGGACGGGCCAGCTCGCCCGGGAACACTGCGACTGCGGCCGGGGTTTGGATTCGGGTGCCAGGCTTGAGCCGCCACGGATGGTGGCGTGCCTCGTAGTAAAGCCGGGTCGACGAATTAATCGACCCGGTGATCCAATAGATCATGATGTTGGTCAGCAACTGGTCCTTGGTAAAGCGCGACTCGAGGTTGCCGTGGCAGTCGCTCCAGGTACGGAACTTCTCGACAATCCACGCGGCGAGGCCGGCGGGCGAGTCGTTGAGACCATACGCGAGCGTCTGCGGCTTGGTTCCCTGAATCCATTGGTAGCCGGTCTCCGCGGTACGGAACTTCTCCATATCGCCCAGAAAGACTTTTTCTTCCGGCGTCAGCTCGGGAGCGTTGCGGCCTTCGGTGGGGCCGACCGGAATCATGTTGAGGTGTATGCCGTAGAGATACGATGGATAAGCCTCGCCCATTCGCGCGGTGATTGCAGAACCCCAATCACCGCCTTGCACCGCGAAGCGCGGGAAGCCAAGCGTTTCGGTCATGAGCTTGAAGAAGATCTCGGCAATCGCCTGGATGTTCATCGCCCGCGTCTTTGCGTGGCCGGAAAAACCGTAGCCGGGAAGCGATGGGGCGATCACGGTGAATGAGTCGTTCGCGTCACCGCCGTGCGCGGCAGGGTCAGCGAGCATGGGGATGATTTCCATGAACTCATAGATCGACCCGGGCCAGCCGTGGATGAGAAGCAGGGGCTTGGGGTTGGGGCCGCGTCCTTCTTCGTGGATGAAGTGCAGGTCGAGACCTGCGATCTCGGTGCGAAAATGACGCAGGCTGTTCAGATGCTTCTCGTGCTTGCGCCAGTCGTACCGCGTTCGCCAGTGGTCGACGAGTTCGCGCAGGTAGGCGAGGTTGGCTCCGTATTCCCAGGCAGTATCGGGCACTTCGTCCGGGAAACGTGTGCGGTCGAGGCGAGCCTTGAGGTCGGCGAGGACCTCCTCGGGTACCTTGATTGAAAAGGGTTCGACTTTGGCCATGGTGCTCTCAGCCTGTGCGGGGACGAGCGACGTTTAACGCGAGCCTGCCGGCACATTGCCGGGCTTGCGGGAGCCGGATTGCCGGCGCAAACACCGGCTGAGCCGGCGTCGGGTTTGTTCTCCCGCGACCCTTTCTCACAGCAGATCCACTCCGCCGGTTGCCGCTCGCGTGCTGCCGTCGCGCTTGTATGCCTCAATTGCGTGGCGCGCGATCTGGGTCATGTGCACCTCGTCGGCGCCATCGACCAGCCGGGCGGAACGTGCGTGACGCAGCATCGACTCCAGCGGCGTGTCGGTGGAGTAGCCCAGCGCACCGTGAATCTGGATCGCGCGGTCCACGATGCGCCACAGCGTATTGGCGACGTGGTGCTTCGCCATCGAGACTTCCTGCCGGAACGGGAGCTTGTTCTCGATCAGATAGGCGCTGTGCAGGACCATCAGCTTGCTCTGGTACAGTTCCATCACTGACTCGGAAATCTTGAACTGAATGGCCTGCTTGTCGATCAGTTTGCCAACCTGCACCTGCCTCTCCATCGCGCGCTTGAGCATCATCTCGAGCGCGACTTCCGCGTTGCCGATCCAGCGCATGCAATGCGCAAGGCGTGCCGGTCCCAGCCGCACTTGACCCAGGGTGTGGCCCTGCCCGCGTGGTCCGAGCATCGCATCGGCGGGCACCACGCAATTGTTGAAACGAATCTCGCAATGATTGCCGCGGCCCGCCATCGTGTCGATGTCGCGGACGATTTCGAACCCGGGGTTGGGCAGATCGACGATGAAGGCGGAATTGCGCGCCTGCGGCGGGTCCGCATCAGGATCGGTACGCGCGATGACTATGGCGAACTTCGCGCCATGCGCACCGGAGATAAACCATTTGTGCCCGTTGATTACCCAGTTGTCACCCTGCTTTTCGGCGTGGGTCTGAATCTGGGTCGGGTCGGAGCCAGCCACCTCGGGCTCGGTCATCGCGAAGCACGAGCGCACGCGGCCTTCACACAGCGGGCCCAGATACTTCTCCTTTTGCGCCGGAGTCGCGAAGTGCAGCAACGTGTGCATGTTACCTTCGTCGGGTGCCTGGCAATTGACGAGGAACGGCGCGAGGCGATTGCGGCCGCATTCCGCCGAGATCATCGCGATCCCCAGCGGCCCGAGGCCGAGCCCGCCGAATTCCGGCGGCATGTGTGGGAGCCAGAGACCGCGCTGGCGGGCCTTGCGGCGCAGCTCGATGATTCCCTCGCGCCATTGGCCGGTTTTCTGCATCCGGGATTCGGCCGGCTCGATCTCTTCGTGGATAAATGCCCGCACCCGATCGCGAAGCTCGAGCACCTGCGGGGGCATGGTGAAATCGATCGACATTCCGTACTTACCTCGCGGATCTCGCGTGCGTCATGACTGCTAGCGGGAAACGCGCCGGTTCGTCAAACCAGAAGAAAGCCAAGCAATCCGCGGATTTCCGGTCCCAGCACGGTTCGTGGATCACTCGCTCTTTTTCGACAAAGCTTGTTTGGCGAGTTCGCTTGCCACCTTGCCGTCGAGGCGAGCACCGAATTGGTCGCGCAACGCCTTCATCAGCGGGCCCATCTGGGCCGCGCCGGCGGCGATGGCCTCGGCGATCGCGGCGCGGAGCTCACCGGCGGAGACCTCGGCAGGCAGGTATCCCGCGAGAATTTTTGCTTCGGTTTCGTTTTGCTCGATCAAGTCCGCGCGGTTCGCTTGCCGGGCAAAGCCGAGCGCCTCCTCGCGACGGGCGCGCTCGCGCTTGATGAGCTGCGTGATCTCCGCGTCGTTGGCCTCGCGCCGCGCGTCCTTTTCGACGCGGGTTATCTCCGCCAGTAATCCGCGAATCGCCATGGTGCGGCGGGTATCGCCGCTTTTCATCGCGACCTTGAGATCGTCCTGCAGTTTCTTTTTCATCTGGTCTGTCGGTCTGCTGGCTTACGCTCCACACCGGCGGATAGGAATCCGGGGCACCTTCGGCCCCGGGCCGATGTCCTAACCCGGGGCAGCCGCCCCGCCAGTTCCAAGATGGAACTCTGCGCCGGGCGGAGCGCAGACAGCCGTCGTTCCGGTGCCGCTGCTCGCTGTGGCGACTCTACCGCAAGGCGTTCGTGGCGATGTCGCGCGGAGCAACGCCCCGATTATTTCTTCGCCGCCTTGTCGCTCCCGCTGTCGACATCCTCCCACTTGGGCGGCTCGCTGCTGGTAAACTTGGTGCCTTCGTACTTGTAGTCAAACACCAGCGATTTCTTCTTCCCGGTCGGAGTGCCCTTGGTCGGATCGCTCTTCTTCGGCTTGTACTCG
>JAFAHS010000279.1 GCA_019237115.1 Deltaproteobacteria bacterium | reverse complement strand
GGTATCGAGTTTCCCCTCAGGCTGGCCCGCGAGGTCATAAAAAAACCCGACGTTGAACTGAATCAGATGATGAACGCCCTGCAGGTGGCGGAGTTCGTCTACGAGCAACCGGCAGCTGGAGACGTGGAATACGCCTTCAGGCACGCGCTGACCCAAGAGGTCGCCTACGGCTCGGTGCTGCAGGAACGGCGCAGACTCATCCACGAGCGCATCGGGCAATCCATCGAGACGCTATACGCCGATTCTCTCGATGATAACCTCTCAGAGCTGGCCTACCATTATCGCCGCAGCGGCAACACCAGGAAGGCGGTTGCTTACCTCGTTCGTGCCGCGGAGCAGGCACATCAGCGTTCAGCTTTCTCGGTGGCCACAGCATACTTCGAGGACGCGTTGGAAAGGCTCAAGTCACTGCCTGAGGGAGCGGAACGCGATCGCATGGAGATGGCAATCTATTCGGGTCTTGGGGACGTCGCATTGGTCACCAAGGGATACGCCGCTGCTGATTGCGAGCGCTACCTGACTCGCCGGAAGGCGCTCGCCGAGCGCCTCGGAGATGGGATCGAATTCTTTTTTTCTCTGGTGGTGATTTCGGTGCTTTCCGCATTTCGGCTCGAACTGGAAAAAGCACGAGAGATCGGCGAGAACCTGGTCAGACTCGCGGATCAGGCCTCGGAGCGCGGGCTGCAATTGAACGCCCATGGTTCGTTGGCCAACCTGCTTTGGTTGATGGGCGACTTCATTGGCTCGCGGGCACACTCGGAAAAGGGCATCAGCCTGTTTGAACGCAGCGAACATCTCGGACCAGGGGAAGAACATTTTTTGGCGGCGTGTTATTTCTACGCGCCTCTCTGTACCGCGTTTCTGGGATTTCCAGATCAAGCACTGCGGCAGTCGCTGGAGGTTCTGACCTGGGCGCGACGCAAACCGCGGCCGCTTCCTTTGGCGTTCGCCTTAAACGGCGTTGGGACGCTGTTCCTGTTTCTTCGCGCGGACGGCGCCCGAACCCTCGAATATTCGGAGTCCATGCTCGCAATAGCTGCTCAGCACGGCTTCAGTAATTTGCACTCATTCGCCCAAATCCTCCACGGGCAGGCGCTGGCGATTTTGGGAAGGACGGACGAAGCGATCGCCGAGATAAAAGATGCGATGGCCGCCTTTGAGGCGACCGGGGCGGTGGTTCAGGGTTGGTTGTATTCCGCCCTGGGGTTCGCGTACCTGGCCGCCCAGCGACCCAAGGAAGGGTTGGGTGTCGTGGAAAAAGCGCTCCAACTGGGAGACCGGACGGGTGAGGCACAAGCCAGGTCAGAACTCTATCGGCTTAAGGGCGAATTGTTGCTCATGCTCCACCCGACCGATGGTGCCGAAGCAGAGGTCTCTTTTCGAGCGGCCATCGATACGGCGCGAAAACAGCAAGCCAGGCTCCCGGAGCTCCGCGCGACCATGAGTCTTGCGCGCTTACTGCGTGACACAAGTCGTCGTGAAGAGGGGCGCACAACGCTCGCGCAGATCTACAACTGGTTCACCGAGGGCTTCGACACAGCCGACCTGAAGGACGCCAAGGCACTGCTCGATCGAAAATAGGATTTGGAAGCGCTGAGCCGAAATGGACAACTACAACTCCTCGACGGATGAGCAGGCGGTAAAGGAACTGGACCGGTCGTGGAACGACGTTTATCTGCGCAATGATCGTTCGGCGTTCGCTGAAATTCTGTCAGACGATTTTTGCGCGGTTCTCCTGGACGGTCGAAGGGCTTCCAAGGCGGACTTGATGCGCCCGACCCCTCAGGGAGCTCAGGTGGATTTCAGCGAAGCAAGCCTCGAGATGTTCACACCCACCGCGGTGTCGCGGGGTCGCGTCCGTATCCAGCACCCCGACCGCGTGGTTGACCAGCAGTTTGTACGCGTCTATTCGAGGCGTGAAACCGGCTGGCAGGCGGTCTACGTCGTCGTCTTTCCGGTTGGCACAGAAAGATAGAGAACCTCTGCGCTGGCCATTGCCTGATAGCGGTTCTGATGTGCCTGGGGAGGCGGGATAACCGGCTCGACACTGTGCTCAAAAAACAATCAAATCGGCTAGTCATCGAGAGTCAGTCGGAGATGAGCTCGTGACCAAGAGTTCGAAACCAAAAAGCCCGAGCGCCGGTACGTACACCCGTGATCGGGGGTCGCACCGGGATTGGTTCTGCTGAGTCCCTCCCTGTGAAAGTCTCTGCAGCTATGACAGGGGCGCATCTCGTCCGCCCAGTTGAAGCAATACGAGCGGGAGTACGCCGGAGCCCGCTGGTCTGGCTCACCGTGTCGGTTCTGTCGCTCGTATATTTGTTCACCGCTGGCCGTTACGACATATTTCGCAACGAGCTCTACTTCATCGCGTGCGGAAGGCACCCGGCGTTCGGCTATGCGGACCTTCCGCCGGTCGTCCCCCTGGTAGCGGCTGCGACGCAGGCGTTTGGGCTCAACGTGTGGATGTTGCGTCTGCCGGCGGTCGTTGCGGCTCTTGCGCTGATTCCGCTGACTGCGCAGCTGGCGAGAACCGTGGGCGGCGACGAGAGGGCCGCGTGGATGGCAGCGATCGCAGTAGCAATCGCGCCCGGGCTCCTGGCTCTCAGCTCCACTCTGGGTCCGTCCGCATTTGAACCGCTTGGGTGGACGTTGTGTGCATGGCTTCTTGCGCGCGCGATTCTGGACGGCAAGCGCAACTCGCTGGTCTGGGCCGGGGTGGTGGCCGGAATCGGATTCGAAACGAAATACGGAATTGGTACCTGGCTGCTGGGTCTTTCGATCGGAATCGTCGTGACCTCGGCGCGCAAACTTCTCTATTGGCGTGAATCATGGTACGCGGTGGCGGCAGCGGTGATAATCGGAGCGCCGAGCCTGGTCTGGCAGCAGCTTCATGGGTGGCCGTTTCTGGCAACGATCGGCTTCGCGACGGCTCATCGCAATCTCACAGGGACTCCCCTTCGATTCGAACTGGGCCAGGTAGCCGCGATGAATTTCCTGTTGGCCCCGCTTTGGATCACGGGTGTGGTCGCGCCGGGCTTCGTAGAGAGACTCAAGCCAGTACGCTTTCTGTCCGTCGCCTTCGTGGTGACGACCGCTACGGTCATCTACCTGCGTGGCAAAGATTATTATCTCTTCCCCGCTTATCCCACGATGTTCGCGCTTGGTGCGGTCGCCTGCGCCGAATTGGGTCGCACTCTACGAACCATTTGGTTTCTGGCCGCGCTGGCGGCCGCGCTGCCGGTTGTTCCGGTCGTGCTGCCGATTCTCGATCCACCGGCACTCGCCCGCTACCTGGACAAAACCCATCTGCGGCCCCGCCCGGTAGAGATCGAAGGCTTTGGGGCCCCCCTCACCCAGGTTTTCTCGGACGAACTCGGATGGCGCGCGATGGAAAAACAAGCCGCGCAGGCTTACCATTCGCTGTCACCCGTGGATCGCGCGCGCGCCGCGATCATGACCCAAAACTACGGGGAAGCGGCGGCGCTCGACGTATACGGACGCGAGGACGGGCTCCCGCCGTCGCTATGCGGCCAGCTCCAGTACTACTTTTGGGGCACGCATGGCTTCGACGGCAGTGTGATTCTCCACCTCAATGGCGATCCCAAACGCTGGAGCGAGATATGCCGCGACAGCAGGATTGTCGACCGGTTCGGTGTACCTTTGGCGATGCCATACGAGCACGGCCCGATAATCTTGTGCAATGGACTGCTGCAGCCGCTCCCGGTGATCTGGGAGCGGTTTAAGCGTCAACACTGACCTAGTCGCGGGACGACCTGGGCACCCATTTTCGCGGCCCAATTCGTTCGACCTGGGCTGGCGGTCCCGGCAATTTGGTTAAGTTCAACTTCTCGCGACCCGAAACCAGCTCAACCTTTCTGATCGTCTAGAGCGGCGGTGGGGCGGTTGGCATACGGCCAGCCGCTAAATCGGACTGCTGCGGGGGACTGAAGGCCTCACTCAACAGGATCGATTCGAGTTGACGCGACCGGAATAAAACCAGGATGTAGCGCATCCGTTGAACGAGGCTGGTCCAGTCGGTCGCACCGGTACCGAGGGCACTTGGCAGGTCGGCGCCGAACTCCCCCAAGATGGCAAGCGCGTCCGGATTGCTCAGATCCCGCAGCTCAGCAGGATAGAGCGGCTGACCTCGTGGCGGCGGCACATCGGACCTGAGGTGCAAGGTCTCATTGCCGGGAAAGTCCAGATGCAGGGCGAAATCGGTCAGGAGCTTCGTCCATTCCTCTTTGGCCAATTTTCCCGCCGCACGTGCAATCGGAGTGACGGCGATTTCAAGCGGGGCTATCCCGCGGCACTGCTGTTGCGCATGCTCCACAATTCTCTGCTCGAGTGCACCTCCAAGAAACTCTTCGAGGCATCCTTGAAGTCGCATCTGTTCGTGCTTGCCAACCCGCGCATTCGCAAGAAGCACCAGCTGCGCTTTGAGACCCGGGCTGGTTTCGAAGCGTGCGCGATAATAGTTCTCGGCTGCCTGTCGAAGCAGCTCCTGACCGCCTTGTTCCGAAGGTTTACCGTCGAGATACGCGACAACGGGGGCAAGGCGAGTTAGGTCGAAGTCAACGTCGTTGCCTAGAGCCGAGATCAGTTTGGAGTAGAGAGTGCCGATCTCGCCGTATACATCGGCATTTCCTTGTTTGAGGCTATCGATACCATCTTCCAAAGCTTGCGCGATCACGTTGTCAAAAGGACCGATTCCGACCACACCCGCCGCCTCGAGGAGGTTCACGATGCGCTGAATCGTGTCCTGGTAGAGCCTCGATTGGGTAATCGCCAGCAGGCCGCGCTGCCTCATGTTGGCTTCGCGAATCGACACGCCAATGGTCTTGGACGACCACGATGCAAAGCCGCACCAGCTCACGTGTGCCCGGCCTACCATTGCGCTCATCGCCGTGCTCAAGGCCCAATAACCTTGAGTGATCTTGAGATTGCGCAGAATTGGCTCGCCCTTCAGCGCGAACGTACTTTCGATATCCTGAACCGAGGGGAAGCTCGCGGGGTCTATCAGAGTGGTTGCCATTACTTGCCTTCCGTCGCTGCTGCGCTGCTGCCGACTCTCTCAAGGACGACTCTTGCCTGGACCAGGTCGCGTGAATCGAGTCCTTCCGCAAAACTGTTGTATAGGGGCGCGAGCAGCTTGAGCGCGCCCGGACGATCGTCGCTTGAAAGCAGCAGGCGCGCTTTGCTCAGCGCGGCGCGCAGTTCGAATGACTTGGCGCCCATGCCGTGCGCGCAGGTGATAGCTTCGCCGAAATCGGCGACCGCCTGCTCGCGATCACCCACTTTGAGCCTGAGCTCGCCGCGAATCCGGAGCACTTCCGGGCGATAGATGATTTCATACGGGTTGGCTTCGAGCGCGCGTTCGATGGTGTGGAGAGCTTTGTCGGTCGCTCCCTGCAGGGCCTGCGCCTGGGCCAGGTAAGAGAGCGAAAGGGTGACACCCATACGGGTCTCGGTTTTGGCGAAGGCGTTGAGGCTTTCCTCGATAAGTTGAACGCCCCGCGCTGCTTCACCGCAGTTCGCCAGGGCTGCACCCAGGGTAGTCCGGGCCGGCGCTGCGATGTGAGGAAAGCCGTGCTCGTCGGACAAGTTGATCGCCTCACGCGCTGCGGTCATAGCCTCGGCTGGTTCTCCGACCAGCAACTTCAATGAGCCGCTCTGGAGGCTCATAAATGCCAGATCGTAGGGATTGTTGCTTTGCCGTGCCGCCCTGACGGCCTCGCCTATCCGGGCTAACGCCGTCTCGATGCGACCGGTGGCGAACGCAGTCAGGCCCGCAAATGCGAACGCTGTACCGAGCGCGCCCGGGAACTGCTTGAAGATTTGGTGCTCGAAGAACTCCCGGCCGCGCACGAAACGGCTCTCGGCTCGGGCTAGTTCACCGAGATAAAAATGCGTTTCTATTCGCGCCATGTGTGCGATGGCTAGAGTCATCGGATTGCCTTCGCGTTCGGCCAACTCCATAAGCTCCCTGCTAAGCGCGTCGGCCGAGTGGTAGTCGCCGCTGTTGATGGCAGCCGCCCAGGTTGGGGCGAGCTGTAGCGAGAGCTGTATGGCATTGCCGCTCCTTCTCACCAGGGTCAACGTGCGGGCGAAGGCATCCTTGGTCTCCGGGGCGGCGTAGCCGTGGGTCAGCTCTAATACCTGCGCGAGGGCACCTACGATCGGTAGTTCCAGAGCGTCGCGGTCCGACGATTCTGGGAGTTTAGTTATCACCTCGAGCGCACGTTGGTAGGCGCGTTCAGCCTCGCGAAAAGCTCGCCGCTTGCGTGCGGATCGAGCCGCGCTGCGCCACGCATTAAGTGCCTTTTCCAGTTCGCCGGCACCGGTCCAGTGACGGGCCAAAACCTCGGGATGCTCGGTTGCAGTCTGGGGGAAGCGTTCGGTTATCAGCTTGGCGGCTCGACGATGAAGCTCACGGCGGCGGCTCTTGAGGAGCGCCGAATAGGCGGTGTCTTGCACCAGCGCGTGTTTGAAGTGGTAGACGACGGTCTCCGGCGCGGCTCCAGTCGTGTGCAGGAGATCCGAATCGATCAGCCGTTGAAGTGCGTTCTGCAGCTCGTCTGGTTGACCGTCGTAGACGCCGGCGATCAGTTCATGCGAGAAGCTGCTCCCGATGACGGCGCCGATTTGTGCGATTTCCTTGGCACTCCCCAACCGATCCAGCCTCGCCATCAAAGAGTCGGCCAGGGTCGCAGGGATTTGTTCGGCTGAACCTTCGCCAGACTCGATCGCGAGACGCGCCAATTCCTCGACGAACAGCGGAACGCCCGCCGAGCGTTCCACGATCGCTTTCACTATCTCGGCAGAAAGATGTCCATGTCCCGCGACCTCGGAGACTATTCGACTCACTTCCGGACGACTCAAGCGGGGGAGCGTGAGTCGGAGATGATGCGTTCGCAGAGGCTCACGGAAGTCCAGTCGTGAGGTGCAAAGCAACATCAGAGACGCACTCGCCCCCTGCTGAGCCAGGGTTTCGATCCACTCAAGGGTCGAGGCATCCGCCCACTGCAGGTCTTCCACCGCGATGACCATTGGCTGAACTCGCGAGGAGCCCAAGCAGAAGTTTGCAAGCATGGAGAGCAATCGCTTGCGCGACTCAAACTGCGAGGCGGCTATTGCCCTGGGATTCTCGGGCGCAGGCAGATCGAGTAGCTCCGCGAACACTTCCAGCGCCTCGCCTTCGTGAATACCCGCCAACTCGAGGCGACGTTTGACAGTCTGCGTGCGCTCGGCGGCCGTTTGCTTGTCCCAATCGAGGCTTCGCTGCAGCATTTCGACGATCGGAAAGAACGGTACCGACTGAAAATCCGAGTCGCAGGTACATTCCAACCAGCTGTGCGGACGCGAAGCGATTCTTGTCCGGAACTCCTGCACCAGGCGGGATTTGCCGATCCCGGCTTCGCCCGTGATGTGCACGAACTGCCGATCACCGTCACGCGCCAATTCCCATCGCCTCCAGATCATTCGCAGTTCGTCGTCGCGCCCGACCAGAGGCGTGAGACCCTGCGCCGCCGCCAGGTGGATCCGTCCGCGGACTCCGGTCGCTCGTAGAATTCTGAATAGTTCGATAGGTGCGGCGAGCCCTTTGAGAACTCGTTCACCGAGGGTTTCGACCGCAAAGAGCCCCGCAATGAGGCGATGGGTAGCGCCGCTGACTACCACAGTGCCAGGCGCGGCCACGGCCTGGACTCGCTCGGCAATGGCCGGGACCTGGCCAAAGACATCGGCTTCACGGTCCGGCCCTCTCCCTATGAAAACCGAGCCCGAATGAATGCCCACACGCACTACCAGACCGGGCTGGGAGATCGCGCTGCTCAACCGAGCCAGCGCGTCAAGAATCGCAAGTCCCGCTCGCGCAGCCTTTTCAGCGTCATTTTCACTTGCAACCGGCCAACCAAAGAACGCCAGCAGACCATCGCCAAGATACTTGGCGACATGGCCATCGAACCCGATGACTGCATCCGCCGTGGCCTTCTGATAGGCAGCGACAATCTCATGCCACTGCTCGAGATCGAACTGACCCGCCAACCCGGTTGAGTCGACGAGGTCGCAAAACAATACGGTTAGATGCCTGAGTTCGCCCTCGTCGGCGACGCCTGCCTCGTGCCTGCGCGAAGTCTCGGGTTCCGGGCCGCTGGCGCTCGAGGCCAGCGCGGATCTTCCCGGCTCTGGTAATTCCTGTACCCTGGCGCCGCATTCACTGCAGAACTTTGAGGAAGGTGCGATATCCGCACGACATGCCGGGCATCGAGTCATTGACGGTCCACACGTGAGTCAAAGTTTACCGCTGTCCGGATTTTCTGGCCCAGCGCGTCATCCTGAGACTGATTACTCATCGATCGAAGCGTGCTGGCGAGCCTACTACCGCTGGGTTAACGCCGCAAATAAGGGAGCCAATCCTGGTTGTTGACCAGCAAAACGGCATTGCCGTTCGCCCGCTGCTCCATAGTCAGCCGTGCTATTTAGGTAACAGCCGACCTTGAAGCGGCGACTGCTAAAATTTTACCGTTCCCTTTATATAGATCGGATTCAGAGTAGACGGTCGAATCAGTGTTTCCCAAAAAGTTCTTTTCTCTACGAGGCTTGGACTTCCCAATCGGTACGCAGACGAGTCGGAATGCGGAAGCGAGCTCGGTGTACTCTCATATTGCTTGAGGACGCCCCAGCAACGCTGTTTCAGACCCAGCAATCCAGCCAAATCCCTGTCGGGGAAGTGGCACCTGAGCCCGAAGCATGAGCTGCGACCCAGGCTGGTTGGGTGGGTTGAGGGCTCGAATGGTGGTGCCGGTGGCACGAACCTCCTTCTTCGCCCGGTGAATTCAGATCAGTGACCACAACGAGATGACGATGTAAGCGACGGTCAACAGCCCGAAGATTAGTCCTGGGATTTCATCGAGCAGAGAGTACTGCGCGAATCGCATCCCCTCGCTGACGTGCGTTTCTTCGGCGACCTGCTTTATCTGGGGGATAGTTGGTGCCTTGGTGTTGACAGACATCTGGTTGTCCTCCTTTCCGCGTCCTTCTTCTCAACCCCGGATTTGCAAGGGCGATGCCGTTAAAAACCGACCGATTCACCAAAAGACTTGGTGCTCGAGTTAACGCCTGAAGTTAACCGGCGGATACGCTGTAAAGCGGGCTTAACTGGCGGTGTTTCCTGATTTCTTGCAGAGCTCGCAGGAAACCTGTGGCAAGCTGGCTGCCCACGGGCTGATTTCATATTCAAGCGCGCCGCGGCCTGGCCCTCCCGATGGGTGGATGATAGAAGAACGCAATTCCGCCCTTGCGCGGTTTCGGATCCCTCGCCACCACCGTGCGGCACACCCCGTCAGACCAGAGTTCCGTAATCAATCTTTCGCGACACAGGGTGAGCGTGACGCATGGGTGATTCCGCGGCGTGCGACACCGCAACCGGGTCGCCGCATTTCACCCGAACCAGCGAATCGGGATATGTGAGCCCTTTCAGATGGTTTTCCAGATTGGGGGCAAGGACATGTTTCTCGGAGCGACACGGCTGCCGAGGATCGCGGGTAACCACCGCAACGAGTTCAGGGCGGCACAGGCTCAAGTCGTTGCGGTCTATCTTGGGGGGATCTGGTGTGAGACACGCACGCCGTGCTCGTGGTGCCTGTGAAGGGTTGGTCGTCGTCGCGACAGTTCTGCTCGGTACACTTTCCCCGGTTTCTGCGCGGGGCGGAAGTTACACACTGCAGGGTACTCTGCTCACTCCGAAGGAGACCATCGAAGGTGGCTCTCTGACCGTGCAGGACGGCAAGATCCTGCAAGTCGGAAAGCGAGGAGCACCAGGAGCGGGACCAACCATTGACGTTCAGGGAGTGATCATGCCCGGGATGATCGACCTCCATGACCACCTCACCTGGAATGTTTTTCCGCAGTGGAAGCCGGGTCGTTTGTTCGAAAATCGATATGAGTGGGAGGAAAGCGCAGAATACTCTCGTGCATTGAAAGACCCGGAAGCCTCGCTGATAAGCGGCGGCCTCGGATGCGACGGCGACCTCTTCGGAGAGGTCAAAGCGCTGGCTGGTGGTGCGACATCAGTCGTAGGAAGTTACGCGGGCCGCAGGGATCATCCGGGAGAGAACGCTTGCATCGAAGGGCTCACGCGAAGCCTCGACTTTTATCCTCAGCTTGGAAAGGACGGCGACCGAGCGGGTGCCTATGAGATTTTTCCCTTCGAAGTTGCACCCGAACGAATGGATCTGTATCGACACCACCTCGCCGATGGGAGCCTGGCTTGCCTTCTGATTCACGTTGCCGAGGGATCGCCCACCGACGCGAGCGCTCATCGCGAATTCAGGATGTTGAAGGCTCAGGTCCTACTTCGTAAGGGAGTCGCCGTCATCCACGGGGTTGCGTTCCGCCAGGAGGATTTCAGGGACATGGCGGCGAACGGCGTCGCACTGGTCTGGTCCCCAAGGAGCAACTACGAGCTCTACGGCGCCACCACCCGAATTGAGGAGGCGAGAAGGGCCGGGGTGACAATCGCGCTCGCACCCGACTGGAGCCCCACCGGCAGTGCGGGGATGCTCCAGGAGTTACGCTATGTGGCGAAGTGGAATCAACATAACAAGCTTTTTCAAGACGGCGAGTTAATTGAGTTGACTACGTCCACTCCCGCCGAAGTCGCGGGATTTGGCAGCGAACCGGGTACGCTCGCGCCCGGTCGCCAGGCCGACCTGCTGGTTTTGAAGAGCTCGAACAAATCAGCTTCCGCGACGGTCCTATCGGCCGGGCCTGCCGATGTCGAATTGGTCGTTGTCGGAGGCACCCCGCTGTACGGTGATGCCCGTCTAATGGCCCAGCTGCTTGCCAAGGCCAACCTCGAGGCACTCTCAATCTGTGGTGTGCAAAAGGCCCTATACATGGGTGACACTCCGGGAGCGGGGAACGCCGCCGAAGAGTCATTTGCCAAAATCCGCCAGCGTCTCGACGATGCGCTGCGCAGGTCGGGTACCGCGCTTGGTCCCTTCGAATGCCAGTAGGGCGCGCGTCCTGCAACCGGGACAGTTCACTACCCGATAAACTACGGGCCCTCGAATGAAGAGTGTCAAACTGCAATGGATCAAGCGTGAGCGGCAAAGGCGCGGAATCCAGCTGCATGCCAATGAAATCTTCTTCATTGCTCGCGCCATCAGGCCGCCGGTGAATTTCCTCATCTTCGGAATGGGCAATGATTCCCCTTTCTGGTCCGAACTGAACCACCGCGGACGGACGGTGTTCGTCGAGGATCAAGAGGACTGGTTCCACAGGATCCGAGGCGAGAATCCTCGTCTGGAGGCGTACCTCGTAAAGTACGGCACTACGCTTACCGAGGCGATCCAGCTGATCGACTGTCCGACGCGGCTGGCGCTGGACCTTCCTATCGAGATCAGGGAGACCGAATGGGACGTGATCCTGATCGATGGTCCCGCAGGATACGAGGATAGCACCCCGGGGAGGATGAAAAGTATTTACGAGTCCTCGCGTCTGATCAAACAAGGTGGAAGCATCTTCGTGCACGACCAGGAAAGGGAGGTCGAGAGAGCGTACGGCGACCGATATCTTTTGAAGACCAATGTGGTGGCGGAGGTCAAAGGACGCGCCACTTTACGTCACTACAGATATCGACTGGCGACGGGGTAGGGGGTGGCTCCGTTCTAAGCAATGAACCACGCCCTGCAGTTGTTGCGATGAATCTTCTGCGTTCGCTAGCAGTCGGGGCGATCGCGAGAACAGTTCGGTCTGCGGGTCTGTTCCTTTGGTCCAGGCATCGCCGCAATTCACTGGTTCGGCACCAAGGGTATGAAACTCGGGACACTACCGGCGCTTCACTCAGACCAGACAATCTGAGAGCAGCTCGGTCAGGCGGGAGCAAGTTTCGGTTGGATCGGGCACGGTATGGGTACTCCCAGCTTTTGTGCCGGCCAGTCACCGTCTCCGAAGCAGGGCGGGAAGCGGATTCGCGCGAGGGTCAGGTTTGCAAAGCATTTGTCTTAGTGAAAGAGTCTGCGAGCGAGGGGGGCTCGCTCGACTCCCAACTCTGGGAGGATTCGACAGGATTAACCCGAGTCCCCGCGGTGCGAGCATAGCGTAACGCCTATCTATCCATGGCTTCGGTGCGTTGGAGTGATGCGATGCTGGATGGGATGCGCCTGGTCGGCGACCCTCCGGCAGATGCGGCGATCGAGGCTACTTTTGCAGCAGGGCAGCAGCAAGCCGCCCAGACCTTCATGGCGGCCCGTATGACTAACGCTGCGCCGTTGCCGTCCTCGCTGCCGTCACAGTTGCGGGGGTTCCTCGAGGAGAGCAAGGTCGCTGCGCTACCAGATCTCACCCGGATCGGCTTGGCGCAGAATATATTCGTTGACCACGGTCCAGAAATTCTCACCACGCTCGGATGCTATTCGCTGCCCTCCGCGTATGCTGCACGCAAAGGGGTCCAGGTCCTGCATCGAACGGCCTACCTGGCCAAACGTCCCAATCGGCGGTTGTTCCGGACCATGCAGATGGTAGTGGACGTGATGGAACCCGGCGGGCTCGGTCCGAACGGCTACGGAATCCGTACGGTTCAAAAGGTACGGCTGATCCACGCGGCGATTCGCTATCAGCTCCAGCACGCGAGGTGGGATGGTTCGCTGGGAATTCCCATCAACCAGGAGGATCTCGCGGGAACGCTGCTGACTTTTTCGTTCTTCCCCATGGAAGGGCTGGGTAAGCTGGGCGCGAACATCTCCGCCGACGCTGCTCAGGCATATTTCGAAACCTGGTGTGCGGTGGGCAGAGTGTTGGGCGTGACGACCGAGATGATTCCGAACGATCTGGAAGCCGCCGCGGAATTGCGAGATCTCATCTGCAGGCGCCAGTTTGCGCCCTCCAACGAAGGCCGGGAAATGACCGAGGCCCTCATCGCGATGCTGCGGCAGAATTCGCCTCCGCTGCTGGAGAGTGTGCCTGCCGGTCTGATGCGGCTTTTCATGCAGCGCGAGGTGGCCGATTACCTGGGAATCCCGAATAGCGAGCTGGAGAAGGACCTGGCCGGCATGGCGGTGCACTTTGGCAAATTCGTCGATTCGGACCTCCAGGAATCGCAGTGGCAGGCAGTCATCTTTCGCCGTCACATCCTGAACCTGATCGAGGTCATGATAAAAGCCGAAGGAGGCTCCGAACGGGACTTCTTCCGGCTTCCTACTGAGCTGCATCAGAAGTGGCGGGGGACGACTCCTGAGTCGGAAGAGGGGCTGTGGGGCCATCTCTCACGCTGGATCCTGTCTCGCGTGTAATTATCCAAGTGCGTCTCTCGCGGCCTGATGGGACGCTCGGTGAAATCAGCTCCCGGTGGGCGATGAATTGTCAAACCCACGGAGCATCAAAAGGGTCGTCTTGAATGAGACGCTCAAGATGCTTTCCGACACCACCGAACACGGCGACCAAAGCCGTCGCGCGCTCAATGGTCGGGGATGAAAACTCCGCACGCCGCTTGCCTCGTCGAGTATAAACACTGCGTCTTCAGACCCCATTTCGGCGGGGCTTTGCCCGCTTCGTTCAACCGAGCTGACGAGCTGCACGCCTGCTAAATCAGCGCGAAATCGCGGGTTGCTCCACCTAGAGCCGAAGCTGGGGGCAGTCCCTCAGCGCACCAGCAGACCCGCAAGACCTGGCCTTACGATTGTCGGCGAAGTCGACAATCAGAGAGTGTCACAATTTTAGAAACCTCCGAAGACCAGCCATCTGGTCCCTGCGGTGATAGTTACCCAGTCGGTTCGGGTCACCGGGAAGGAGCAGTCCTCGCTGATCGGGCCAAAGAATCATGCCGGGCAGAGAAAGGGACAAAATCCCTTTTTCAATTGACACTCGCCGAAATCGAACCCTAGACTTGTATCCGGAAGGAAGAATTTCCCTTTCATGTTGGGTACGGCCCAGCAATGTTAACCGAGCAGAAGAACTGACGACCTATGCCACCGAGGAGGTAACGATCGTGTTCAATACTGAGAAATTCAAACGGCTTGTCTTGGTAGTTGGTTTAGCGCTGGTGCTGTTCGGTGTCTCGTCGGCGAACGCCGCGGACACGGACGATTCGGGCTCCTTTCTGGCCAGCCTCAAGGACGTCGCCAACCCAAGCACGGTTCCTGCCAATGGCGACGTAAATCCGTACGGAGTAGCGTTCGTCTCCCACGGCGGAGGGTTGCTCAAGAGGGGCAGCATTCTGGTGTCCAATTTCAACAACAGCACGAATACGCAAGGGACCGGGACCACTATCGTGCAAATAGACAAACACGCCAACCCGTCGGTGTTCTTCCAGGGAGAAAGTGGGCTCGGCCTTACTACCGCGCTCGGCCTGCTGCCGCAGAACCTGGTCATCGTAGGAAACGTTCCCAACACGAATGGTACCGTTATGCAGGGGAGCCTTCTGATTGTGAACCCGAAGGGACAGCTCATCGCCACCCTGACCGATTCGAAACTGCTTGATGGCCCCTGGGATTTGACGGTGCAGGCCAATGGCAATACAGCACTGGTGTTTGTCTCCAATGTTTTGAGCGGCACGGTCACGCGTATCAACATCAGTGTGAACAGAGGCACACCGATGGTTACGAGCATGACGCAGATCGCTTCGGGATACTCACACGGACCCAATCCAAGCGCTCTGGTCGTCGGCCCGACCGGTCTGGTTTTCGATAGCCGCACGGGCCTGCTTTATGTTGCTTCTACCGGAGACAACGAAATCTTCTCGATTGCCAACGCGGCGTCCACGACCGCGGACAACGGCATGGGCACCCTGGCGTATAACGACCCCGCACATTTGCATGGTCCACTGGGGCTGGCGATGGCGCCCAATGGAGATTTGTTAACGAGCAATGGTGATGCGGTTGATGCGGATCCGACTCAGACGCACAACAACGAAATTGTCGAATTCACCTCAGGCGGCAGCTTCGTCGACGAGCTGCAGATCGATTCCGGCCCGAGCGGCGCCGCCTTCGGCATAGCGGTCTCGAACGGTGAACTTGCGGCCGTGGACGACGACACCAACGCGCTGCACATCTTTGTTGACTCAGACACGGACACGGGGGGAAGGATGGGTGGCATGGGTATGATGGGTGGCATGGGTATGATGGGCATGTAGCGTTTCGCGCCGAAAGGAGAGGGACGTGGCGTTCGTCTGTCGGCGACGAGCGCCGCGTCCCTACCAAGGTGCTTTTGTTCGGAAAGCTATTTACCGCTGCCTGCGTGAAACGATCCGCGCGCTCCCTTCATTCAGAAACAAACCGCCGATCGTTCCCGATCGTTTGTGAATGGCTCCGAGCTTGACCGATTCCTTTTGCTCCGTGTCCGACATGGGGACGATTCTCGTCAAGCTTCACTGTCCGATCCATGTGCGCATTCGCAAGAACCGGGTGAGCGGGCTGCGGAAATCCAGTCGTTGACTGGGCGGCAATCTTCTTGCGCGCTTTTCTCTCGTTCACCAGCACGAACAACTTGATGCGCGTCTCCAGTTCGGTAAAGGTTTTTCGAAAGGCCAGGAGGTTCTCCTTCTGGCTTCCGTCCGCGCGCGGCTCGCTGATGCGCCAGTGCAGGACCTGCGGATCCCCGGGCCAGCTCGAGGGCATTCCGGCCGGCGCCTGGGCGCCCAAGCTGATCACGAAATCCACCGACGGGGAATCATGGTCGAGGAATCGACCATAATCCCTTGGCTTGAGAGCTCGGCTCCAGATTCCATTCGCCTTTAGCAAGTCTGCGGCGATCGGATGGACCTCGGTCGCCGGATGGCTCCCGGCGCTGAAGGCCCGAAATCCTCTTCCTTCGCAGCGGCCCAGAAGTGCCTGAGCCATAATGCTAAGGGCGGAATTGTCGCGACAAAGAAACAGAATATTGCAGCCAGGGTGGGGCTTTTGGTGCTGACCGGCAAGACTGCCGTGCGCCGCAACCCCCGTTTCATGGGAGACAGCTTCACTCTCGGCCATTTTCCTCACATTTCGTCAGTAGCACGCAGTGCACGCGCCGCACCGCAGAAATTGTCTAACGCAAGCCTCATGCCTGCCGGGCAGCGCGGTCTGGAACTTTTGGATTCGGGCCTTGGCAGGTTCATGAGGATGCGGCGGATGTATCGGAAGGATGCAATCGAGGCATCATCGTGACACTGCAGTGGCTCCGAGCCTAGCCGCGTGGACATCGTCGAGTTGGCACAAAGCGTGGATTAACGGGCAAACCGCGTCAAAATTGACGCAAAATCACGACGTCGCCGGAAGGGTCGCGAAAATGGCAGAGTATCAAGGCTACGAGATCATCAAAAATCCGATAACCGGGAAGTGGGAAGTTTTCTGGAAGTGGGTTACGGGCCGCCGGCGCGGCACGTCAGATCAAAAACAGGCTGGTGTATAAGGAAGGACGGCGAAGGGCGACCGCAGACCGAGACCGTCCGTACCTTGGTGCGTTTGAGAGCCCGTTAAGGAAGCGTGGTCCATGGGGTGTTGCGATAGCGACATTGGTGACCGACCAGCAACAACTGGCGGATCCCGTTTGAGAGATTGTCATTACCTTTTCCACCCCTGTCTGCGGCGCCTCACGCCAATTTCACTATGGAAGAGGCGGCCATGAAGCACAACTCAACGCGTGAGCGTAAAGAAAAACCCGCACGGCTCTCAGTCTCACTGCTCGAACGCATCCAGCCCGACGCAGCTGGGATCGACTGCGGACAGAACAGCCACTTCGTGGCGGTCCCGCCCGACCGCGATCCGCAACCGGTGCGCGAGTTCCGCACCTTCACCGCCGACCTGCACCGACTGGCGGACTGGCTGGTGCAGTGCGGAGTGAAGACGGTGGCGATGGAGTCCACCGGCGTTTATTGGATTGCGCTCTACGAGATCCTCGAGCAGCGCGGCTTGCAGGTCGTGCTGGTCAACGCGCGAGATGTGCACAACGTGCCCGGGCGCAAGAGTGATGTCAAAGACTGCGAGTGGCTGCGCGAGCTGCACAGCGTCGGGCTGTTACGCGCCAGCTTCCGTCCCGCCGCCGCCATCGTGCCGCTGCGTTCCTTCATGCGCCAACGCGAGACCCTGGTCGAGGAAGCGGCGACCCGCATTCAGCGCATGCAGAAGGCGCTGACCGAGATGAACCTCAAACTCCATACCGTGCTCACCGATCTCACCGGGCAAACCGGACTCAGGATCGTGCGCAGCATCCTGGCGGGGGAGCGCGACCCCGAACGCCTGGCCGCCCATCGCGACTACCACTGTCATGCCTCGCACGCAGAGATCGTGGCGGCATTGACCGGCAACTATCGCACCGAGCACCTGTTCGCGCTTCGGCAGAACTTCGCCGCCTACGAGTTCCTGCTCAAGCAGATCGCCGAGTGCGATGGCGAAATCGAGAGATTGCTCACTACCCTGGCCGCCCAGCAACCGCCACCGTCGGCACCACTGCCGGCGGCGCGTGGCAAGCGGGCTTCCAAGCATCAGCCCCAATTCGATATCCGCGGCCCGCTGCACCGGCTAACCGGCGGCGTCGATCTGAGCCAGATCGATTCCATCGGCCCGCAGGCCGCGCTGCACCTGATCGGTGAAATCGGCACCGACATGACCCGCTGGCCGACCGAAAAGCACTTCACCTCCTGGCTGGCGCTGGCACCAAACAATAAGGTCTCCGGCGGTCGCCTGCTCAGCTCCCGCACGCCACCCTCGGCCAATCGCGCCGCGGTTATCCTGCGGCGCTGCGCCATGAGTCTGACCAAGACCTCGACCGCACTCGGCGCCTTTTATCGCCGTCTCGCGATGCGGCTCGGCAAGCCCAAAGCCATAACTGCCACCGCCCGCAAACTCGCGGTGCTGGTCTACCGCGCGTTGTCAGGCAACCTCGACTACCACGACCCCGGCGCCGATGCTTACCATCAGCTCAACCGCACCCGGGAACTCAAGTCACTGCGTAAGCGCGCCAAGCTCTTCGGCTACGACCTACTCGATCGCGCTACTGGCGAAGTACTCGTGAATCCTGTTTTTTGAGAGAGGGAAAGAAGGTGGAAGGAGAGTTCGTCCGCGAGGCGGAGGCCGAAGAGTGGATCGATGACCAGTTTCCATCACATCGTTTCTGATCCCCGCAACCGCTAGCGGCTTCGTCGGTCGCCTCGACCCCCTATGTGGGTGCAATTCTTCCGTACCGGAGCTTTGATTCACCGCCGAAATGGTCTGATGATACCGGAGGAGGCAGGAGGCAAGGCAAGTGGCGAGTGATGAAGGAGACCGCCTTGG
>JAFAHS010000205.1 GCA_019237115.1 Deltaproteobacteria bacterium | reverse complement strand
GCACGACCGTATTAGGGTTGCGGCGCGATGGCATCGCAATGGCCGATCGTCTGGAACGCGCGCTGGATCTGGGCGGCAGATTCGATACACCGCGAACGGCAGATGGTCGGCGAGTCGACTCTGCCGCGCGACACCTGGAACCGCTTCTGCTACTTGCGCCGGGTCGTCGACCTCGGCGTGGTTCCGGAGTCGGTGCCCGCCCGGGTGACCGCGGACTCGCGCTTCATCCTGTATGTTAACGGAAGCGAGGTGGGCCGCGGCCCGGCGCGGTCAAACCCGGTGCGGCTGGCGTGGCTGGAACTGGATCTGGCCGCCCATTTGCGCAGTGGCCGCAACGCGATTGCCGCGCTGGTCAGATTCTACGGCGTTGCGGTGCCGTGGTGGATTCCCGCTCCGCCCAGCTTCCAGATCGGGTTCGGCTCGTTCGCGTTTGAGGCCCCGCAAATCGGAGTGGTGTCAGACCAGTTTTGGAAAGGCCTCGTGGCACCCTATCGCCAGCATCCGAAGCCGGCGCCGGGGCTTTCGCAGGTACCCAACGAAATTCTCGACGGGAGCAAGGTTCCCGAGCGATGGAACCAAGCCGATTTCGACGATTCCGGATGGCCGGGAGTCGCGGAGCTTTCCGCAGGCACCTTCTCCTGGAACCGCATGCAGATTCCGGTGGAGCCGTTCACCGCACCGGAGGCCGCGGAAATTGCACCGTTGACGGCGATTCCGATCGAACTCACGGAACTGAGACGAGTCGAGGTCACCGAAAACGCCACGGACGATCCAGCCGACGCTCTTCCGGCGCCAAGCACCAGCGGTCGTGACCGGATGATCATCTATGATGCCGGCGGTGCCACGCTGGCGACCCCGTCGCTCGAGGTGAGCGGCCCCGCCGGCTCCGTGGTCGATGTCTACGTGGGCGAGGACCTTCGCCCCGACGGCACGGTGGAGGTCGCGCCGCGATTCTATGCGATGCGTTATGCGCTGAGTGGACGCGGACGTGAGCGCGTTGACGCATTTGAAACCGTCGGGTTTCGCTATCTGGCGGCAGTTGCCCGGGGCGGCGCCCAGGTCGAGTCGGCCAACGCCGTCGAGCGGCGCTACCCGCGTGAAGACGAGGCACGGTTTGAATGCGACGATCTTCGCCTGAGCAAAGTCTGGCGAGTGGGCGCACGGACGCTCGACTTGTGCTCTACCGACGCTTTCATTGACTGTCCCGGCCGCGAGCAGCGCGCCTGGCTGGGCGATTCTTACATCCATTCGCTGCTCACCTTCGTCACCAACGCCGATTGGCGGCTGGTGCGGCGTCATCTGCGAATCTGCGCCCATTCGCAGCGCGCCGACGGCCTGCTCGGCATGGTCGCAGCGGGAGACTTCGCGATCGCATCGACTACCATTCCCGACTACTCGCTACACTGGATTCGTGCACTAGCGCGCTATTTCGAATACTCCGGCGATGCCGACACGGCGCGCGAGTTGTTTCATGTCGCGGTGGATATCCTGGCGGCCTTCGAACGTTATCGCGCCGCCGATGGACTCATCCGCGCGATGCCGGGATGGACGTTCGTCGATTGGGCGATGACCGAGCGAGCCGAAGTCATCGGCGCCATCGATGCGCTCTACGCCGCAGCGCTCGACGATTTCGCCTCGCTCGCGTACGCCGCGCTCGACAAGCCGGATACGGCGGTCGATGCGATCGCGCGCGCAGAGCGGACGCGCACCGCCTTCGAGCTGCTGTGGGATGAGACCAGCGGCGTGTACGTCGACGCCGCCGATTCGCGCGGTGCGCGCCGCCGCGTTAGCCAGCAGACCAACGCTGCCGCGATCGTCGGCGGGTGTGCTCCGCCTGAGCGCTGGAAGCGGATGTTCGATTACGTGCTCGATGAATCGCGGCTGGTGTTGACGCCTACCATTTCGGACAACCTGATGGCGTATGTGCGCGGCGAAATGAATCCCGCCGACCACCTGAGGTTCGATCCCGAGCACAACGTGGTAATGGCACAGCCGTTCTTCTCCCACTTGCTGCATGACGCGATGGTTCGTGCCGGTCGGCGCGATCTCGTGCAATCGCGATGCCTCAAATGGTGGCCGCAGATCGAACGCGGCAACACCGTCTTCGAGGAGTATTGGGAGGCGCGCTCCGGAACTGGCAGCCGCTGCCACGCGTGGTCGGCAACGCCCACCTACGACCTGACCACCCACGTGCTGGGTGTCAAGCCGCGCAAGCCCGGCTACGCCGAGGTGGAAATCGCGCCGTGGTTTGGTTCTCTACGCCACCTCGAAGGCAAGGTGCCGACGCCGCGGGGATTCATCGAGGTAACCCTCGATCGTGAGCGCGGCGGCGAGATAGTGATCCCCCCGGGTGCGGTCGGGTACTTGCGGTGCGACGATGCACCGCTGGCGGGTGGCCGGCTGGCCGCGGGGCACCATCGCATTGCGCCTCGAGCGGATTAGACCGGATTCAGAAATACCGAGAGTTGAAAATTGATCTACGGTTCCCTGACCATGTGCGACTTCCATCTGATTGTAACGCGTTCAAGATCCTTCTTCGGAGTGATGAACTGCAGCACCCGACTACGGTGTGCTTAAGTTGACCGCGCGGACAGGGCTGGATATTTTGAATCGATGTCTCCCGACCAGAGCTCAATAGAGAAAATCATTCTCGCCGAGCCGCGTGGCTTCTGTGCGGGGGTGGACCGCGCGGTCGAGGCCGTGCGCAGTGCGTTGCGGGCCTATGGCCGCCCGCTCTATGTCCGCCATCAGATCGTACACAACCGGTTCGTGCTGGAAGCGCTGGAGAAGGAAGGAGCGATATTCGTAGAGAATCTGGACCAGGTGCCCGAGGGGCAACGCGTGATCTTCAGTGCGCACGGTGTGGCGCCCAGTGAATGGGATCGCGCGAAGGATCGCAGGCTGCGGGTCATCGACGCGACCTGCCCACTGGTCACGAAGGTTCATCTCGAAGTTGAGCGTTATGCCAACGAGGGTCGCACCGTAA
>JAFAHS010000180.1 GCA_019237115.1 Deltaproteobacteria bacterium | reverse complement strand
TCCAGACTACGCGAAGATTTGTCTGAGGAGATCCTGGCCCTCGCGCAATGAACGTATAGTACAAGACGTTCAGTTGCATAGTTTGGTCGCCCAACTTAAACGTCTTTCCGCCGCCACCGCCAACCGGCACAGACCACTTCGTTCCTGGCGCGTTGTAATTCGCCGTGATGACCGGCGCTGTCGTTATCGCCCAACCACCTTTAATATTGTAGTTGATGAATGGCTGAAACAGGCCATCGAGCGCAACGTTTATGCGATTCGTTAGCACGGCAACTTCGTCCAATTTCCAAATAAGTTATTAGTTTGAGGCCTCAGTAACCCGAAACCTTTAAGCGAAGACTACCACTACACCGCTGGATCGATACCCCTGAGCACCAAGGGGTTGGAGCGCGCACCGCGCGAATCTGATCAAGCACTATGAGCAACGCACCGCCCTCAGAGATACAGACTTTAATCGATAAGCACGTCGAGGGTTTCAACACCCAAAACTCGGAACTTTTCCACAGCGTTTTCGGCGACACCGCCATCATAATAGACGGCATCGCACCGTACAGATGGTTGAATCCGAACGCCCCGGCAAAGTGGCTTGCTGATGTGGCAAAATGGCGTGAAGGACTAGGCGTAACCCACGAACACCTCTCATACGAGATGGGGTTCTGGAACGTCGAAGGCTCTTACGCCTACGCAGTGATTTCGGGCACACTTGCGGTCACAATTAAGGGGCAAACCGCCACACGAACAGGCACGCTGGCCTACACGTTCTCAAAGCACGGCAACCAATGGAAAATCGATGCTCAAGCTTGGGGACGCACGTCTTAGGGGTTCGTGCCGAGTTTTCTGACCGCGCGCAACGCCGCACGCCCAAAGACGTTCCCGTAAGTCGGAAACGACAATGGAATGCGCGCCACCGCGTCGACGGTCATGTCCGCCGTCATGGCGATGGCTGCCATTTGAGCCACTTCGACGGCCCGCTCCCCAACAATATGGCACCCGAGGAGCCGGTGCGTACCGAGATCGATAACGAGCTTGCAGAATCCGCGAGCGCGCCCGTCGATGATCGGCCGCGTTGTTTCCGCATACGATGCGTTCGAAACGAGCACGTCGTGATGCGCGCGGGCCTGCTCTTCGGTTAATCCGACCTTCGCATATTCGGGGTCCGTGAAGCTGCCGATGGGTTCGACGTCGGCTGGGACCACGAGCCGCTCTGCTCGTGCCGCATTGTTTCCCGCAATGAATCCGTCGCGAACGGCGGGCGGGACGAGCATCGAGCGGCCGAGGACGTCACCGGCCGCATAAACGTGAGGCGCGCTCGTGCAGAGCGAGTCGTCAACCTCGATGAACCCGCGTGCATTGGTTTCGACTCCCGCCACCTTTATGTTCAGCGCATCGGTGTCCGCCCGCCAACCAATCGCGCAGACAACCAGCTCGGCCTCAAGGGGTGGATGTTGGGCGCCCGCCAAGGTTACACTGCCATTCGACGCCCGATCGACTCGCTCGATCGCGCCGAACCCTTGATAGATTGCGATGCCGTCCTCACGAAACGACGCAGCGACCGCGTCGGAAACTTCGGAATCTTCGCTGGCGATGATGCGGGGGCCGGCCTGACAGATCGTCACCGACGATCCGAGTGCGTTGAAGATCGAGGCTACCTGCGCGCCGGTTGCGCCTGCGCCGATGACGATCATGGATTTTGGAACAGCGCTCAGCGAGAATGCATCGGCCGGAGTAACCGTGAGTTCCGCGCCCGGAACGTCGAGCGCGCGGCTGACACCGCCGGAACAAATAACGATTCGCTCGCCGCGCAGCGCCGGCGCTGATGCGCTGCGAATTGTGTGTGGATCGGTAAATTCTGCCGTTCCGGCATGCTCGAATATCGCGATGCCGGCGCCTTTGACTTGCTCGAGCAACGTGGAGTGGCCACGCGCCTCGCCGACGACCGTTCGCGCACGTTCCACCAATCGCGTGTAGTCAAGCGACGGGTGTTCTACACTGATGCCGTAACGGCTCAACTGACGTGCCTCGCGCGCCAGGCGTCCTGCATGCGCCAAAACGCGAACCGGAATCGGCCCTTCGTTCGCCGCCATCCCACCGAAGGCGTCGCGCGTGATTAGCGCAGTCTTGGCGCCCAGATCGCCGGCGCGCAGCGCTGCCGCGCTCCCAGCCGGCCCGGCCCCAATCACTACGACATCGAACTCGCGCGCCGCGGTCATCGCGCAAGAGCCTCGCTGTGGCCCATGAGATAGCTAAAGCCGATCGTAAACGACCGGCTGTAGGCCGTTCCCACCGCGCGCGGGATGTCTTGTACGGGATTGACATAGTCGACGGGAGCATTGTTGCCGCCGTACGTCCCCTGAATCTGAAAGTTCCGCGCAATCAGCTGTGCGGTATTCAGCGTTAGGTACAGCGTGTGGGATGAAAATCCGTATTGCCCGATGATTGCCAGCAGCGTTCCGCCCGGGGACCGCCAGACGGTCACTGCCTGCGGCGCAAAACTCCAGGTTCGCGAGCCACCCGGCTGCCCCGCAGGCGCGTTGGTTACCGGAAATGAAAGGTTCTCGGCGATCGACCGCGCTTTGTTCAAGGCGATATTGAGCAACGGATTGATCTCGTAGGACGGAGCTGCCACGCCGAGCGCAGGAGAGCCCGTCGGAGCTTGGTAGCTCGCGAGCACGCCACCTAAGACGCCTCCCTTCGGATTCCAATAGACGAGCTGTTTGTAGCGGAACTCCACGTCGTTAGTTCCGGCGACGGTCCCGTTCTGCGTGCTGCTGATCTGCGAAAATGATGGCAGGACTATTGTGATCTGTGAGGTCGGCGAGACGCCGACGTGCAGCAGCGCGCCGGGATATCCGAAGGCATGACTGGAGATCGTAAAGGTCGTCGTCTTGCCATTGGCGCTGTGGGTGAGCACCTCGGGAACGTTGGTGCCCGAATACGTCATCTGCAGACCGGCCTGACCGGCGACGAAGACGCACGGCGATGCGGATAAATACTTCTTAAGAAGCTCCGCGTAACCGCCGCACGGGTCGGAGCGCACGGGGGCCGGTGTGCTCACCGCAGCGGGCGTTGGTGACGGCACCATCTGGCGATTATATCACCAAGCTAGGGGCTGGCGGGTGCCGGGGCGAACCCGCACGGCCCACGATCAACAAGGAGAAGGCAATGGCAGCGCAAGACGACTGGAGCAAACCAGCCGCGATGGCGATCCCTAGGGAAGGGTATTTCAAGTTCGAACAAGGCCAATACGGCCCCGTATTCCCTAAGACTCCTGCGTGCTACGGATTTTCGATCCTTACGAAGGTAAAGCCGGGCCGGGAGCAGGCGGTG
>JAFAHS010000566.1 GCA_019237115.1 Deltaproteobacteria bacterium | reverse complement strand
TAACGCAGTACGTCAGGGCCAAAGCTCTTTTCATATTCCAGGGGGTCAACCACGTTCCCGGAGCTCTTGGAGAAGCGTTCGCCTCCATAGTTCATCCATCCGTGCCCGTTGAGACGCTGATAAAGCGGCAGCCCCTGCGCCCACAGCATCGCCGGCCAGTAGATCGCGTGAGTCTTTAAGATGTCCTTGCCGATGAAGTGCTCGGTGACCGGGAGAATCGTCTGCAAGGCTGCGTCGCTGGTGTCCGGTAGTTCGCTCAAGTACGCCCAGAACGCGTCGTACCAGACATAGGTGACATACTTGCTATCGAAGGGCAGTTCGATTCCCCAGTCGAGCCTGGTCTTTGGCCGCGAGATGCACAGATCGTCGAGCGGCTCGTCGAGCATCCGCAATGCCTCGTTGCGGTAGCGATCGGGCCGGATGAAGTCGGGATGGTTCTCGATATGCTCGCGCAGCCGCGCACGATGCTTCTCCAGCTTCAGGAAGTAGTTGGCTTCTTTGAGGAACTCGACGGGACGCTTGTGGTCCGGACAAATCCGGCCGCCGATCAGTTCCTTCTCGGTGTAGGAGGGTTCGCACCAGACGCAGTAAAGGCCTTCGTACTCTTTGAAAACGATGTCGCCGGCGGCGTAGGTCCCCGCAAGCATCCGCTGCACGAACTGCTCGTGGACCGGATCGGTGGTGCGCACAAAGAAGTCGTAGCTGATGTGCAGTCCCGCGTGAGTCGCGCGGAACAGTGCGCTGACCTGGTCCGCGAAGGCTTTGGGCGACAGGCCGGCAGCGACGGCGGCATCGCGATTTTTCTGGCCGTGCTCGTCGGTGCCGGTGACGAACGTCACGCGCTCGCTCCCAAGCCGGCGACGCTGGTGGCGTACGAACGCGTCGGTGGCGAGAAACTCGAGCGCATGGCCCACGTGGGGCGGACCGTTGCTATAGGTTATTGCGGTAGTGATGTGGATGCGGTCGGCCATGGAACCCAAAAGGATAGCGCGCTCCCTGGCGGGACGCGACTCGCCCCGCCGCCGGACCGAAACCGGTGGGTCAAATCTGAATGAAGCGGGCCCGAGACGGCACCGGCAGCAAGGGTCCTCAAACGGCAGGCATCGGCGACAGCCGGTGCCGCAGCCGGCGCGCACTTAAGCGAGCCAGACCGCCGCCCGTCGGACCATCACTGCTGGGGTGGACGCTCGGAATTGCGCGAATCGACCAGGTCTTCCAGGGTCGCCTCGACGACCCCGGCATCGTTATCCAGCTGAATCGCGACGGTCTGCTTCAGGATGTTCTGTCGGATGACCTTGCCGTCGCCTTTCACCGACTGCACGCGTTTACCCTGGTTGGGGAGGGCGCGTTTCAATTCGACGTAGGTGGCGTACTCGTACTTGAGGCAACACTTGAGCCGTCCGCACATGCCGGCCAGGCGCGAAGGATTCAGCGCCAGACCCTGCTCACGCGCCATCTTGACCGTCACCGCATCGAAGTCGCGCAGCCACGACGAACAACACAGCTCGCGTCCGCAGGGGCCCACCCCGCCGGTGACCTTGGTCTCGTCGCGCGCACCGATCTGTTTCATGTCGACTCGAATCCGCAAGGTGTTGGCCAGGTCGCGGACCAGCTCGCGGAAGTCGATTCTGCCCTCCGCGATGAAATAGAAGGTCACCTTGCGCGCGTCGAGCGTGTATTCGGCGGTAACCAGCTTCATCTGCAGGTGGCGTTCGTGGATGCGTTCGACGCACAGTCGGCGCGCGCGGGCCTCCTGCAGCAGGTTGTTCTCCTCGATGTCGAGATCGGTGATAGTTGCAAGGCGTCGAATCTGCTTGAGCGAAGAGAGATCCAGCGTGTGCGCGGGCTCGTGCGGCTCTACGATGATGGTGCCGACGCGCTCGCCGCTATCCGCATCGACCAGCACGCGGTCGCCGCGACGCACGGCGAGCTCACCCACCAGGTAGTTGTGGAGGTGACCGGTGGGCTGAAAGGCGACCGCAACTATTTTGGGAAGCTGGATTCCGCCTTCGAAGGGATCGACTTGACCGCCCACTTATTCGCCCCGCAGCGCCTGCGCCGCATTCATCCAGTACTGCTCGGCCTGCAATCTCGGATTCGCCATCGCCTCCACGGCGACGCACGCCCTGGCCGCACCCTCCAGGCAGCTCAGCAGACCCTCGAGCGGCAGCATGGCCGCAAGCTCCGCGACTCCCTTCGGATAGGCCCCGGCATCGGCGCCGAGCAGCTTCAAGCATAGCACTTCCTCGAGCAGCCGCGCGATGAGCTCGAAGTTTTCCGACGCCTCGTCGCGATTACGGAAATGCTGCTGGGCGAGCTGCTGAGCGGAGACGAAATCGAAATTGCGCGCGCGCAACAGAGCCTCGAGCAGATCATCGAGTGCTGACCCTTCCGACTCCGCAAGGACCAGGGCGCGCGCGGCGCTGCCCCGCGCCCGGCGCGCTGCTGCCGCCCGGCGCCCGGGGTCGGCGATTCCGCGCTCCGCGAGAATCGCCTCCAGGTCGGCGGCGGAAAGGGCGGCGAACCTCACCGGACGCAGGCGCGAGCGAACCGTGTCGAGCAGCACCCGTTCGGCCGAGGCAATCAGGAAGATGATGGCGTGACCAGGTGGCTCTTCGAGGGTCTTAAGCAGGGCGTTCTGCGCGGGGATGTTCAGGGTTTCCGCATCGTCGATAATCGCGACTCGCACCGTGGAGCGCGTGGGCTTGAGTCCGAGCTCGCCGATCAACCCACGGACCTGTTCAATCAGGACGTCGGTGCGATTGGCGGCCCTGCCGATGCGCGTGAAATCCGGATGCACGCCCGCGGCTATCTGTACACAGGCCGCGCAGCATTCGCAGCGCGGCGGTTCCGTGCCAGCGCCACGCCTGCGCCCGCCCGCCTGGGGCGGAACCGCGCGCACCGGGCAGCGTTCGACCCTGCAACAGAAGTCTTCACCCGCGCGCCGCTCGCACAGCAGCGCGTGGGCCAGCGCCGAGGCGACCAGGGACTTGCCGATGCCGCGGGGGCCGGAGAACAGGTAGGCATGCGACGGCCTTCGCTTGAGCTCGGCCAGCAGGCGCCGCGCGGTCTCGCGATGTGCGCGTAAACCGTCTAGAGGCATCGACGCTTGAGCAAGCTGGTGACCGCATTGAGGATGTCTTGGTGAACCACCTTAAGCGGCCGTGTCGCGTCGATCACCAGGACTCGATCGGGCTCGGCGCGCGCGATGGCGAGGAACCCTTCCCGCACGCGACGATGAAATTCGAGGGCTTCTCCTTCGAATCGGTCGGGCGCGCGGGTGGTTCCCTTGACCCGCGCCCGCGTGCGCTCGAGCCCGGTCTCGATTGGCAGGTCGAGCACCAGCGTCACATCGGGTTTGATCGCGTCGCTGGCCAGATGGTTCAGGTCGCCGAGCAGCTTGAGGTCAAAGCCGCGGCCGTATCCCTGGTAGGCTATGGTCGAGTCGGAGTAACGATCCGAAATCACGATCTCCCCCGCGGCCAGGCGCGGGCGGAGCGTTTCCCGCACGTGCTGGGCACGATCGGCGAGCACCAGCAGAAGTTCCGCGGAAACCTCCAGCGATACCGCGGGATCGAGAAAAATCGATCGGATCGCCTCGCCCGCACGGGTGCCGCCGGGTTCGTGCGTGATGGTGACGGGGCGGTGCTCGCGGAGCAGGGCGTGGCCGAGGCTCGCGGCTTGTGTGGTTTTACCGGAACCCTCGACACCCTCGAGAGTGATGAAAACACCGCTTGCCATCACCCGCCAAGATACCAGCGCATCAGTTGCGGCTGAAACAGCGCGTAGCACCCGGCGGCGAGCGAAAGGAACGGTCCGAACGGAACTTCGGTCCGCAAAATCGAAACATCGGTTTCCGCCAGATCGGCCGCCGGATCGGCCAGCGGCGCCCGCGCGCCGCGCCCGCCGCTGACCACCATGGCGAGGCCGCCGATTATCCCCAGCATCGAGCCAAAGAAAAGAGTAAATACGACGCCCGGCCATCCGAGGAACGCGCCGGTCATCGCCAGGAGCCAGACGTCGCCCATCCCCACCCCTTCGCGGCCGCGCACCAGCTCGTAGAAATAGCCGACCACGAACAGGACCCCGGCACCGAGCGCGATTCCCGCAAGAGAACTTTGCCAGCCGACTTCTTCCGGCATCAGCAACGAGGCCGCGGCCAGGCCCACGATAGTCCCGGGGAGAGTGATCGCGTTGGGCACGATCCGCCAGTCGTAATCGATGAGGGCGATCGCGAAGAGCGCGGAACAAAGAACGAAACGCGCTATCGCGCTGCCAGGCGGAAACTCGAGGTAAAGGAACAGGGCGGTGACGGCGAGCCCCGCTTCGCTAAGGAAGTTGCGAAAGGGAATCGGCGCGCCGCACATGATGCATCGCCCGCGCAGACCGATGTAGGCGAGAATTGGCAGATTGCTCCACACCGGCAGGGAACGTTCGCAGCTCTCGCAGAACGAGCGCGGCGCGACCACCGACATTTCGCGGGGGACACGATATGCGACCACGGTCACGAAGCTGCCCGTGACCGCGCCGATTACGAACGCGAGAGCGCCGCCGATTCCCGCCGGCAGATCCATCCGTTTCGCTCAGCCCTCCGCCTTGACCACGCTGACGACAACCGTCCGCTCGCGTGGACCGTCCCACTCGGCGAGCATCAGGCCCTGCCACCTGCCAAGGCGCAGCCTGGCGCCCGCGACGGGGATGTTAACCGAGGTACTCAGCATCGCACTCAGAATATGCGCTTGCGAGTTACCTTCGCCATGGCGGAAGCCGGTGTTGCGAGGTACCAGCCGCTCAAGGTGGTTCAGCATGTCGGTGGTCACATCGGGGTCCCAGTTCTCCGACACGATCACCGCGCAGGTGGTGTGAGGTACGAACAAATTACAGAGACCTTGCGCGATCCCAGCGTCTGCTACCGCCTGGTTTACCGCGTCGGTGATGTCGACAAATCCCGCCCGCGCGGAGGTAGCTATCTTCAATTCGACCATCGCACCAAGTTTACGACCACTCTCCGCCTGCTTCCATCCGGACGGCGTCCTCCGTTCATCCGGTCCGTCGACCCGCGACTCAGCGGCGCGGGGGCCAGGCCAGAAATTCATCGGGTGAGAACCCGCGGCGGGTGCGCGCTTCAAGGATTGGTGATCCGAGTGATGCGTACAGAGCCGGACTTGAATCTCGCCGGGCACGATCATATCCTATCCCCCTGGATAGGATATGTTTCACCGCAGCCATACTGAGGTTATCAATCGTCTCAAGCGCGCCGATGGCCATTTGCGGACCATCATCGAAATGATCGAGAACCAGCGGGAATGCCTCGCGGTCGCTCAGCAACTTCACGCGGTCGAAAAGGCGCTGCAGAGCGCCA
>JAFAHS010000461.1 GCA_019237115.1 Deltaproteobacteria bacterium | reverse complement strand
CTTACCTATGATACCCACGAGCAGATCAGCAGGGGTCAACAGCCGTTGGTTGATCACCGCCTGAAAACTGCCCGGACCCATCTCGGGCGTGGCGTCCTCTTCCCACCGAATCGGCTTGAGCACTATCTGGCGGGTTTTTCCATTGCGGGAATTCCAGTCACGAAGTACCTCTTCGACCGCGTCCCGTTCCTCATTGAGATCGTTGGTTGACGCGATAAAGACTTCCAGTGTGCTGGCATCGAACATGATCGGCCACTTACCCACAGGAATAACTCAAAGAGAAGGAAATGACCACTTTCACCGACGCGGGGCGAACTGAATTTCTAACGCATCTCCCAAACGAAACCGCAACATTGACTCAAAGACCCTATTCAGCCTCTGGCCTTAGCCTCTGAAGGGAAGTTGGTCTATCCGGGGAGGAACTGTCCGGTTGGTGAAGGCGCTACATCATTCGGACGCTCAGCGTGTCCATGTTGTCCGAAAGCCAAGCAGTGCGTGATTTTATTGGTGGAGCTGACGCGGATCGAACGCGCGACCTCCTGAATGCCATTCAGGCGCTCTCCCAAACTGAGCTACAGCCCCACCGCGCTTCGAAGAGACTTTTTACCTAATCCGAACCTTTCGGCGCAGTCAATCTGCGCCATTGTGTGGTCTACCGACGCAGTCGAGAACGGACCGGAAATTGACCCCGAGGTCGTTGATCAGCCGCCGCTGATCACCACCATCGCGACTTACGAAGCAGCTCGGTTGCTGATCAACTGAGCATTAACGAATTCGTGTTTCCGCAAAGGCGTTGAAACCGCTCCACCCACCTCGGCCGGGTTGACGGTTTGGCAAAACTGACACGCGCCTGCTGCAAATCAGAACTCGGGCAGTCCCTCTTATTCGCATGGTCAACTCAAGGAGTCAGGTCAATCGCTCCATTTGTCCCAGTGAATTACGCTGGAGATGGGCTTGCGCTTGACCTTGACGAAATCGTTCTGCGGCCATCCAATCGGGATCATCACGCCCAATTTTATCTCCTGGGGAATTCCCAGCAGGTCGCGGATCTCGCTTTCCATAAACATGTGGAAGGTCGTGAAGGTTGTGCCCAAACCAAGTGAGCGCGCCGCAACTATTAGATTCTGCGCCGCCGGGTAGAGCGCTGACCACACAAACTGTTCCAGCGGCTGGTTAGGCGGATAAGCTACGGGGCCGCAGACGAAAATGATGGCCGGAGCCTCATTGATGGTCTCCGCGAGATGCATCGCGCCGGCGATCATTTTACTGGGGGCTCGGCCGGTCGTTGGCAATCCCACAGCCATCGCTTTGAATCGCGGAGCGAGTAGATCGCGGATTTTCCGCTTGGTTTCCGGATTGCGTACAACGATGAAGTCCCACTCCTGGCTGTTGCCGGGACTCGATGCACGAGTAGCTGCATAGATCACACGTTCGATTAAGTCCTGCGGCACGGGATCGGGCTTCAAGTAACGAGCCGCGCTACAGGTTTCCATCGCTTCGATGACATCCATGGTCGTCTCCTATTGTGCAGCGCATCGTCGAGATTCTGGCGGACCCAACATTGCTTGTGGCTTCTGCGAAACCACCACCCCTTCAAGTTGCTCGATCCGATCGAGCGCCAACGTTTGAGGCCCTCTCAGTAGGCTGCTGACACAGTTTGCGCAGCCAATCAATCGAACGCGCTTACATGATCAGGCCCTCTCGACCTGAAGCGCCGGACAAACGATACGTTATAGGCATACGACCTTGAATGGTATGTAAGTTAAAAGCGGAACGTCCTCTCGCATCGTGGCCAGAAAACATTGAACCGTCCGTCGAATCCAGGAGACAAGCGATGAAGACCTTCGATCACATCACCTACGAAACCCCGGCCGAGCATGTTGCCCGCATCGTCCTCAACCGGGTCCAGACCCGGAACTCGCAGGACACCCACTTTCTCTATGAGCTCAACGATGCCTTCGACATCGCGGCGCAGGACGACCACATCAAGGTGATCGTTCTGGCGGCCAACGGGCCACATTTTTCTTCGGGACATGATTTACGCGAGCGCAACGGCGTCGAAGCGTTGCGCAACCACAAGACGGTCGGCACCTGGTGTGGCTTTGCCTGCGCCGGCGCCGAGGCTCAGATGTCCCGCGAGAAGGAGCTGTATCTCGGGCTTAGCGAACGCTGGCGCAATATTCCCAAGCCCACCATCGCCGCTGTGCAGGGTCGCTGCATCATGGGCGGTCTGATGCTCATCTGGCCCTGCGACATCATCATTGCCAGTGAGGATGCTCAGTTCGTCGATCACGCGGTCAGCTTCGGCGTTGGAGGGGTCGAGTATTTCGCGCATCCGTGGGAAATGGGCGCACGCAAGGCCAAGGAGTTTCTGTTCACCGGCGAATGGATGAGCGCGGCAGAGGCGCATCGATTGGGGATGATCAACCACGTGGTACCGCTCGACCAGCTCCAGGAAGCCGCCCTCGCGATGGCCAAAAAGATCGCGACCAAGCCACTGTTCGCCTTGAAGCTCGCCAAGGAATCAGTGAATGCCATGGAAGACGTCCAGGGTCGCACCAACGCGATGCAGACCTCGTTCGCGCTCCATCAGCTCGCCCACACCCACAATTTGAAGTTGTTCAATATGTTAATGGACCCGAGCGGCCTGCCGCCCGAGACCGCCAGAACCATCGGATTGAACCCGGACCAGAAGCGCTAGCATGCGAGGCAGTCCGGAAAGCCGAAGGATCTCACGCGCTACTCCGTGTGCGAAGTCGCCCGAGGTACAGGCCTGCTGCTCGCGCAATGGCGCCGGCCCCTGACTTGTTCAGATCCGCGACAGATCCTTACCAAGATCCGCGGAAGCCACGGATACCTGCCCTGACTCCGCGGTCTGCGAGTTCTCGGCGCGTATCACCATCGCAATGTCGGAACTCATTCTGGCCAGGGCACGGCTGTGCGCCGCGGCGAGCGCGTCGAAGCTGTCTCCCTGCGCGGTTTCGTGCGCCTCGGTGCGGCCCTGGCGCGTTTCCCCGTTGGCCTTGCGCACCACCCAGACCGCATCGAGTATCGCTCCCTGACCGCGAATCGAGTCGAAGCGCTGCACATCGATG
>JAFAHS010000057.1 GCA_019237115.1 Deltaproteobacteria bacterium | reverse complement strand
GATGCCGATGGCGCTGCAGACGCGGGCGGGAATTTAGCAGCGGAGCGGAGATGTATCAGCGGTAAAAGGCAAGCATCTGTCAGGATAATTTTGGTGCCGAGGGCGGGACTTGAACCCGCATGTGGTTGCCCACGGTGGATTTTGAGTCCACTGCGTCTGCCGTTTCGCCACCTCGGCACTCTAGAAAAACCTACAAGAAAGTCACGGCCTTTTGAAGCCTCGATCGCTACGTCTCGCTTTGGTACGGCTTTGCTAAAGCCCTGTTCGGCTGCATGCAGTTTCGCAAGTTTGACGGCCCCTCCTTCAGCATCGCGTCGTCTGTAATCGCGTACCGCCCGTAGATGGCCTCCGAGCGATGACCGACCCTCTTCATGGCCACCGAACGCGCAACCCCGGCTCGCTCCAAGTCGTAACCGCCGTGCGTCGAAAATCGTGGAGCAGTCTACGTGGAACGCCGGCCTCGCAACAGGCCTTTAGTTCAGACGCCCACGAAAATCTCTTATCGGACTACCGGCTGCCACACGCCCTTCGCCGAAAGGATGCACGAAGACCCATGGAATGATTTGCCCGATCGATCGTACGTCGTTCCCTTTCGTGCGATCGAGCGCTCATTGGATCATCCGCCGCGTATCGAATGAGCCTCAGAGGACCCTTTAGAGATCGTTGGCGATTTGGACTTTTGCCATCTAGCTGGTGAGTCGCTTCCCTTGCCAGCGTCCGTCGCTCTGGCGACACCCAGTTCTGGACTTCCCCGCGCGTTCGGAGTTTCTAGTAGCTTGAGGAAGCCCGGGTCGCGATGAGAACGATCTACCGAGCCGAAGCAATCGGATCGCTGTTCCGTCCGGCCTATCTTCGCGATGCACGGCGGTCGCTGCGATCGAAACAGATCACAACGGCCGAGTTTAAGAAAATCGAAGATCGCGCGGTCGATGAGGCGATCGCGCTTCAGGAAGCGGCCGGACTTGATGTCGTTACCGACGGAGAAGTGCGTCGTTTGAGTTTTATCGGACCGCTGAGCGATGTCGTCTCCGGCCTCGAACCGATGCCGGTCAATCGGCAATGGCACGAAGGTGGGAAACTAGTCGAGTTCCAAATGGGATTAGCCGTGACCGGAAAGGTCAGGCGGCGCCGCTCCTTGGTAACCGAGGAGTTCGCCTATGCGCGACGACAGGCGAAAAAACCGCTCAAGGTCACGCTGCCGAGTCCGCTCATGCTCAACATGTTCTGGTCACCGGAGCACTCCCTTCAAGTGTACAAAGATCCATTTCAGATGTTCGCCGACTCCGCCGATATTATCCGCGAAGAGGTTCGCGATCTTGCCGCTATCGGATGCGAGTATATCCAGGTCGACGCACCGGAACTCGCCGTGCTGGTCGATCCTGCGGCGCAGGCTGCGCTCTACGAGAAGAATGGGATATCTTCGAAACGGTTGCTGACCGAAGGCGTCGATATGATCAATGCCGTGGCCGAGGCTCCAGGCGTGATGTTCGGGCTGCATATGTGCCGCGGCAACAACGACGGACGCTGGCTCGCCGAGGGTGGATACGACTCGATTCTGACGGAGATCGTAAGGCGCGCGATAAACTTCCAGGTATATCTGCTCGAGTATGACGACCCGCGCTCGGGTTCCTTTGCGCCGCTCGCCGTCGTGCCCAAGGACAAGACGGTGGTTCTCGGACTCGTATCGACCAAGCAAGCGGAGCTTGAACCGGCCGACAGTATCGCCAAACGTATCGACGATGCAGCCCGCTATTTTCCGCGGGAGCAGATGGCGCTTTCGACACAATGCGGATTCAACTCCGGGGTTAGAGGCAATCCGATCGGAGAGGCGGCACAGGAAAGAAAGCTACGACTGGTCGCGCAAGCGGCCCATCGAGCGTGGCCCTAGCGGACCAACCCCGCATCCATCATGAGCGATCACCTCACCCTGTACGACTTCCACGGCTCGCCCTGCGCGCGGCGTGTGCGAATCGTGATGCTCGAGAAGGGACTGGAGTGGGAGACTAAGCTGATCGATCTCACCAGGATGGAACAGAAGCGGCCCGAGTATCGCGCGCTCAATCCCAACGGGCTGGTGCCGACCCTAGTCCACGGTGATCGCGTCATCTACGACTCCAACGTGATCACCGAATACCTTGACGCTGTGTTTCCGGAGCCGCGCTTGTATCCTACGGATGCGTGGACGTGCGCGCGCGCTAAGATGTGGCAGGCGTTCGAGCTCGAGATGGCGAAAGAATATCGTCCGTTGATGTACCTCAGGGTGATCGGACCGCTGGATCGCCGGCGCCCGAAGGACGAGGTGATGCGCGACGTGCACCGTTCAACCGATGACCCGGCGCATATCGAATGGGTGAGCCGCGTGTATGATGGCACTGCGGTCAGCGAGGAAGAAGCGGCACTGCTGACCGGGCAACTTTACCAGCGCATCGATCAAATAGAGCGCGAGCTAAGCGGTGAGTTCCTGCTTGGCGATCATTTCTCGATCGCCGACATCTCGGTGTATCCGCGCGTGGCGATGTATCCGATGGTCGGCCTTCAGATCGATCCAGCGAAGTATCCGCGTACCACGCGGTGGACGTCCGCGATGTCACAGAGGCCCTCGTTTAAGCACAGCGAACGGGTCCGCCCGAGTTAGCCCTTTCGGTTCGAGTCAATCTTCAAGCGGCGGGTGCACTTTGTTCCATTCGGTCATTTCTGTGGCTTTTTCAAAAAGCATGGTGCCAACTCGACCGCCTGCAGTAGCATCGGCGGATCCTTGATGAACTCAAGACAGTGATTGGGCGACGATAAACCACTGGACTCCCGCTCAAGAAGTTCAGCAAAAGCCATCGTCGTACGATCCTCGAGGTAGGTCCTATGATTGCAAATGGCGATGCCTCTGCGACACTCTGAAGATGGTCCGCTACACCAATCACGGCAAACCTAGCGCAGAAAGGAGGCTTGCAACGTGGCAAAATTCTATGCGGCTAACCAGGTCGATCGTGCGATCTTGAGCGGCAAAACCATCGCGATCATCGGCTACGGTAACCAGGGACGCTCGCAGGCCATCAACCTCCGCCGCACTGGCAATCGTGTGATCGTCGGTAACGTCGAAGACGAGAGCTTTCGCCAGGCGAAAAGCGACAGCTTCGAGGCGCTTGCGATGGACGCGGCAGCTGCGCGCGCAGATGTTATCCTCCTGCTTCTGCCCGACGAAGTTGCGCCCCAAGTTTACCCGCGCCACATCGCGCCGCATCTGAACGCTGGCAAGACTCTCATCTTTGCCAGCGGCTACAACGTCACCTACAAATTCATCGTGCCTCCCGCCAACGTCGACGTGATTCTCGTCGCGCCTCGCATGATCGGCCAGGGCGTGCACGATTTGCCTGCGCGCGGCGAAGGATTTCCTGTGCTGGTCGGTGTCAAGCAGGATGCCTCAGGGAATGCCGCCGCCATGATGCTCGCGATCGCAGCTGGAATCGGCGCGTTTATGCGGGGTGGGGCCGTCGTCGAATCGAGCTTCGAGGAAGAGACCCTCGTCGATCTTTTTTCTGAACACACGTGGGCGGGCGCGATGCTCTTCATGCTGGAGCGTGCCTTCAAGATGCTCACCGAAGCGGGCGTTAGCCCTGAGGTCGCGTTGCTCGAGCTCTACGCGTCGGGCGAGCTTGGCGAGATCGGTCATGCGATGGCGTCGCGTGGGTTCTGGAAGCAGCTCGGACTGCATTCGCATACGAGCCAGTTCGGCCAGCTCACCCACGGCGCGGATTTCATCGGCCCCGACGCGGAAGCACTGATGCTGAAAGCGATCAAGGAGATTCGCGACGGCACGTTCGCGAAACGTTGGGCCACCGAGCAGGCTGCTGGCTCATCCACCTTCAATCGCCTGCTCGGCGAGGTGCTTGAATCTCCGCTCGCGAAAGCCGAAAGCGAGTTGTTCACCAAGCTCGGCCGCTAGCGGCGATGGTGATTCTAAGCCTGGAGCGGTCCTACCTGGACGAACTGGTTCTTTATCAAAGGTTCATCTCTTGCCTTTGTTGACCTGTCTAGTTCGAGGGCTAGCCCTTCGGGATCACCGCCTACAGGCGCGGTTTATCGGAATAATTCGCCGCCAACCTCCTGCCCCGTTGGGCGGCCGGTCCCAATTACCGCTTCCTTGCGCGATCCTAAGTTGTTGACGCCGTAAAGGTTTCGGATTCGATAATTCTCTGATGACGGTTGAACAGACACTACCTGCGGCGGGTGGTCTGCGCCGTCGGCAGCCCGGAGAAGCTCCGAGAGAAAGGTTACCCGGTGGTCGATCGGGCGATTGTCGTTCGACTATATGGCGAGCGTGCCGTAAGGCTCTTGGCAAGCAGCTTTACGTTCAGCCGAGACGCGAAGCTTTGTCTTGCCGATTCGAGTGACTAAATGATGCTCGAGCAGAGGTGTACAATGAGCTTTCTAGACAACCCACAATTTCCCTTGGACTACGCAGATCAGGAAACACTCCTCAGCGGGCAACACGAATGCGCGTTGATCTGGAGTACCCGGGACGGATGGCCGGTTGGAACGATGATGACCTATCTCTGGAGGGACAACAAAATCTGGATGACCTGCGGCGGCCAAAGGCCACGAGCAGCCGCAATCAGACGTGACGGACGGGTCTGCGTGATTGTGACCGGACAGGCCCCAGGTAATGCAAGCGTCGCGGTGACGATAAAGGGTCGATGCCGGGTGCATGAGGATGCCGCGACAAAGCGCTGGTACTTCGGCCAACTCGCGCACATGGCCTTTCCTGATAACGAAAAAGCGCGCCAGGGCATGCTGGATTTGCTCTCATCACCCGATCGTGTCGTGTTGTCTGTCACGGCCGAAAAAAGATTCAGCTACAATGGAGCCAAGATGAGCCAAACGCTGATGAGCGCCCTTCAAGGGGCTTAGCATAATCAATAGCCGAACGCGCAGGCACTCGCTGACCCTGAGCTCCTTGATCGGCTTGATGTCTTCGAGTTGCGCGATTCGCCGTTCTAACTCCGCAGCGCTCGATGTCTCGCCTCCCGGACATTTCTTCGTCGGAAAGCAAGTAAGTTGCTCTTTGATCGCGTGGGCGAGAATTAGCCCTGCTCGCCGATACGCCGAGGTTGGTCAAAGAATCGAGGTGTGACCTGACGAGCCCTGGGCCGGCATGTCCGATCCGGCAAGCGCAGCCATCGAATTGCCCTTGGACCTAGCTTCGTGTGTGACGGATGTCGCATCGGTTCAGCTGGGCAGAGGGTCGGCACGGGTGATTCGCCCTTGACAAATGCTTAGCCAATCGGTTACATAAAAACGCTTATCCGGGAGGTTACACATTTAGTCATGCCGCTGGATCGAACCCTTGCCGCTCTCGGCGATCCAACTCGTAGAGAGATTCTTCGGCGCCTCGCAGATTCGCCGCGCCGGGCGGGCGAACTGGCTGCGGGTTTTTCGATTAGCCGTCCCGCCGTCTGCAAACATACTCGGCTGCTCGCCCGAGCCGGTCTGATACGCGCGTCCAAAAACGGACGTGAACGCATATACCAACTGGCTCCTCCCGGAAGAAAAGCTGTGGGGGACGCCATAGTGCAGTTGCAGGAGCTGGAGCGATATTGGGACTTCGTCCTTCAGGCCTTCAAGAGCCACGTGGAGAAAAAGCGATGACGATCCGCAAGTCGATCTGGGTCGCAAAGCCACCCGAGGTTTCGTTCAAAGTGTTCTGCGAGGAGATGAATCAATGGTGGACCGGCGGGTTCCGCGGCAAAGAGAGCAGGCCGCGGCTCGAACCGAGAGTCGGAGGGCGGTTTTATGAGCGGACTCCGGATGGCGGCGAATACGATATCGGGCGAGTGACCGCTTATCAGCCGCCGTCTCTCGTCGCTTTCACCTGGCGCGCTCCGAGCTGGGAGGAGGAAGTCACGCAGGTCGAAATTCGCTTCAGCGCCGAGAACGGTGGGACGCGGGTTGAGGTGGAGCACAGCGGATGGGATCAGAGCGCAAAAACCAGGGACGCGCGCAGGAATTACGATACCGGATGGGGAGCCGTGTTGGGCTATTACGAAAACGCAATCAGGGCAGCAGCGTAGAGGATTTTGGAGGACCAGATGAAGCTCTATTATTTCCCGTCGCCCAATCCAATCAAGATCAAGTTCGCGATGCTGGAACTTGGAATGGACTGCGAGATGATTCCGATTGACCTCATCAAGCGCGAACAGACTCAGGCGTCGTTTCTGGCGATGAATCCGTTTGGGCGTGTGCCGGTGCTGGTCGATGGCGACCTGACGCTATGGGAGTCCAGCGCAATCCTCGCCTATCTCGGCGAAAAGAGCGGCCGGCTGTGGCCAACCACGACAGCGGGACGGGCCGAGGCACTCAAGTGGCTGTTCTTTTTGGCGCAGCACGTTTCGCCGCCGGCGACCGATCTCGCCTTCAACCGAGTCGCGGCGAAGCTCGCCGGACGTCCCAGCGATGAAGCGGCGATCGTACGCGGGGAAAAGGCGTTGCCCGACGTGATCAAGATCCTCGAGGGTCAGCTCTCAAACAACAAATGGATGCTTGGCGCCGACTTCAGCCTGGTCGACTGCGCATACGGCTCGACGCTCAACGTGCTCGAGAAGGCCCAGTTCAGCTTCGGTGACTTCCCGAAGGTGAAAGTCTATCTCGACGCTATCCGCGCCCGGCCGGCGTGGAAAGAGACGCCTAAGCTGCCGATGCTGTAAACGCCCGGCCTTCACGAATGCACTGCGCTTCCGATTAAGCCGGCTTTAAGGCGCAACCCGGTTAAGAGGTTTGAGATCTCGATCGCACGGCAAGAGAATTTGCTCAATGGATCTAAAAGCGGTCGAGATTTTCGCCGTACAGCCTTTCATTTCAGGCTCCTGGTCGAGCTAGCCAAGGCCTTCTGGTAGCTCCCTCATCTCGCTCGTCCGTCTCCGTCAGTTCTGCGGCTTCTGCCCTGTTTCCGCAGAGAATCGATGACGGAAGTGTGTAGCTAGCATTTCCAACAATGTGCGCATCGAAGTTAGCGTCGTGTCCGGCGAACCCTCGGACATCGACGCTCTTCATCTGCGAAGCCATCCTCACGACCGTCGTACCGATTCACCTTAGAGCCCGCCAGCTTTTGCTCTCCCGCCACCACCCACGCGAAAGGATCGTCTCACTTGGTGGCGAGCGGCTTTCCCGTTTCCAGCAAGCTCTTGAGCGACGAGAGCATCAGCGGCCAGCCGCCAGCACGGATCGATCCTGAATAGGTCGCGGTCGGGCCATCGAAGTCATCGTGCACGAGATGGAGCAGGGTCGCCGCCGGCCCCGCAGCGGAAAGCTCATAGGTGACCCGCGAGGCGCGATCCTGGGCGACTGATTCGTCCCAATGCGCCTTCCACGTCATTACGAGGCGCTTCTCGGGCTCGATCTCCAGAATTTCGCCGTCGACCACTTTGAAACCACCTTCGCCGACGAAGGCATAGTGCTCGCCCTTCTTGAGCTTGCTTTCCAGGCGGGTGCCGTAAACGTACTGTTTCGTCATGTCACCGTCGACGATGCCCTTCCACACCTTGGCGGGCGAAGCGCCGATATAGATGTCGTACGCGAACTCGAGGTTTTTCCCCATGATTCCCTCCACTTTAGCCGTTGTGTGAGCCTTTCAGGCGCTCACTCGTTGACGATTTGTGAGCATCGCCTTATCGACGCGGTAGAGCCCGAAGGCCGCGATGCCCAGACACAATGCTATCAGCGCGCCGACAACGCCGGGCGCTGCAAAGAAGAACTCAAATCCAATGATCACGCTGAATACCTGCGCGATCAGGAGCGCGACCACGAGCGGTTTCGCCTCCTCGGGCGCCCGGCGGCTCATCCCGCTCAGCATCCAGAGTAGCGTCACTAAGAGAACGAATGTGACCGTGGTCGAGAACTGATAGCCGCGATAAAAGTCCCAGGTGCTTCGCGTTGCGCCCATCAAGTCGAACCGAAAAGCGCGCATCGCGTCGAATACTGCCTGTTCAGCCGGACCGTGGGTCGGTTTGGTGCTGAGGGTTTCCACATTATGGCCGACGACGCCGAAGGCCTGAAGAGCGGCGGCGATTCGGAGCCAAATCCACGGTTTCATCGCGCCACCATCGACTCGCGCCATCCGCATAGCGCCGCGAGTCCCTCGTACCAGCGCCCGATTTCCGGATACTTCGCGATCTGAAGTTCAAGCCGCGAGGCGACCGGTATCCACGCGCCAATCGCGAATTCCGCGATCGTCGGCGTCTCACCGACCAGCCACCTGCGTCCCTTGAGTGACGTGTCGAGCGCCTCGGCGAAACGCGCGAAATTCTCCTCGCCTCGCGTGATTAGCGCCGGGTCAGCAGATCCGGGCCGATGGAGCACGACGCGCGAGACTTTTTCATACCCGACCATTCCCAGCGATTCGGCGTCCCAATGCGCGCTCTCCCAGGCAAGCCAGCGTAAAACGTCTGCCTGGCGGCGCAGGTCGGTGGGCCAGAGCCCGCGCTCAGGCTTCTTCGATGCGAGATAGAAGAGGATCGCGTTCGACTCCCAAAGCACGAACCCATCGTCTTCGAGAATCGGCATCTTTTTGTTGGGATTCATCGCCACGTACTCAGGCGTGAGCTGATCGCCGTTGCCGAGATCGACAAACTGAGTCTCGCACTCGATGCCGAGATGGTTCTTGAGTGCGATCACTTTGAACGCTCGAGGGGAGGGGGGTGTAAGATAAAGTTTCACCGCTCTGACTCCTTTCGCGCCGCCGCGCCGTTACGGTTTGCCTCAACCTTGGGGTGCTTCATTTTTCCCTCCGCATAACGTTTGAAAGCTTCGAGAATGGTGTTCCAGTAGCGCTCCATCTTTCGGAGTTGCTCGAGCGCCTTGCGCATGATTTTGCCTCCCGAGGGAGCAAGTTCGCGGCAGTGTCTGCGTGGAAAGGAATCGGTCCCGCAGCGGGTCCATAGCCGATAGCCGACCGTGCTTGGGACTCGCTGGCCAGAACGATGAAGGGCCTCCGAATCGGATGCGCTAGCGGCTCGATTGTTGTCTCTGGTGTCATCGGCAAATGTGTAACCTATCAGCTACAGATGAATAGGTAACCTAGCGGCTACGCATTTGTCAAGTCTTTACGCCAAAGAGAAATCCTATTGCGCTGAACGCTCAGTCGTAGCAGCTCGGCTGGGGTGGCGACTTCGTGGTCGAAACTCTCGCGAACGCGCTTAACTTGATCCGGGGTGGGCATAAACCTGCTCGACCGCCGCGGACAGCGAGCCATCGCAACCAGGTCGGTATTTCTCCATGCCCCGAGCGGCGCGTTCGAAAGCTTCCTTGCCGGTCGCCGAAACCGTCGCGGGCAGAAGGTGGACGCAGTCGCGATGGCACGGTTGGGCGCTCAACCTCGCAGCAACTCTCTGAATGGGGCCGGCGCGGTGCGGAGCCAAACCGGCTAAAGCGCGCGCTCGATTCTAACCACCTTTCACCGAAGGTTTCGCGGGCAGAGACCCGCAGGAAGCAAAGGCCCTACTCGCGCAGTTCCGTTAGAACCATCGGTTTTCCGGACCGTTGCGTCAAAGGGTCCTCGGCCCGCCGCCGGGTGATCGGTAGATGGCACGAGTTGGCGTAGAATCTGAAAGTAGGTCTTGCTCGTGGCAGACTCCCCGATGGAGGCGAATTCGAACGCTCCGCGCCTCGCCGCCGACCGGATGCTTGCACGCCTGGCTCGTTGGCTGCGTCTGTGCGGGGTCGACATCACTTTCGATAAGATGCTCGGCGGAGCCGAATTGCTCCACGCCGCGCGACACGATCGGAGGTTTGTTCTCACCCGTGACAAGCGGCTACGAACCGCACCCGACGCGCTCTACCTCACCTCCGAGCGGGTTCGAGAGCAACTTCGTCAAGTCCTCCGCCACTTCGCGATCGACCCTCAGCGTGGCGCGTTCACGCGCTGCTCGCGATGCAACTCTCTGCTGCGTGAAGTGAGCCGCGAGACGGTTAGAGAGCAGGTGCCGCCGTATGTATTTAAGAGCCAGGAGCGTTTCTCGCGCTGCCCCGATTGCGGTCGCATATATTGGCGGGCAACGCATCCAGAAAGAATCAAAGCGGAATTATCGCAACTCAACCGCTGATCGCTGGTCTGCGCGGTAGTCAGCGCCGAGCGACTCGTGACGCGGATCGCCGCACGCGGACAGTAAGTTCAGGCAAGCGTCCGGGGACGGGCGTTAGTGGCAAGCCGGGTAGATACTGCGAGCGGCGATCGCCTGCGCGAATGCCACCAACGGGTTGTCGGAACTCCATACGCCGTCTCACCAGGGAAAGGCAGGAGAATTAGCTTCCCGCCCGCTCCTTTCCATCTGGCCGCCCACTAGTGCCACTGTTTCGCACTTCGCTTCCCGCCTGCCCCTTTGCTTCTGGACGCCCGCTCGCGCCACTGTTTTGCACTTCGCTTCCCGCCTGCCCTTTTGTTTCTGGACGCCCGCTGGCGCCACCGTCTCGAACAGCGCCGCCCGCCGGCTTTTTGGTGAAGGTAACTTCGAGAACCTCATCCACCGGAGAAATTGTTACGGACGGGGTGGGATGCCTGGTGCGGGCCGTTGCCAGGATCGCGCGAGCCACCGCTCCTGAAATCTCATCCGCAACGACCACCTCGAGTTTGATGGTGGCGGATTCGTCGTCGGTGGTTTCGCTGCTCCTCCACCGTGAACCGGCGTGATGTTCGAACTCGTGAACCACCGTTTTGCTGACGACGAAGCGATGGATCCCGTGCTTGAAGATCGCGTCGCGGACCTCACCAAACTTTTCCTCCACAAACAGTGCTTCAATCTTCTTCATGGTTGTCACCGCCAGCAAGCCGCCGGAGTTCCGGCGCTTCGGCCTTTAATCGGTCGGCTGATGTTCATGGGGAGTCGCATCCATTCTGCCTCAGACCGGGTCGGTCAGCTCCCGTCGATCTTCGGTAAGCCTGAGCGGGCGCGCGAGCAGGTACACCAGGGTGGGATGGAATACACGAGTCAGCAGGGCAATCGAGATTGCGCCGCCGATCACTACGATCGCCAATGGTCTTTGGGTTTGTGCACCGATGCGTGTCGAAACCGCCGCGGGAAGTAATCCCAGGCCGTCGACCAGGGCCGTCATCATCAGCGCCCGAAAACGACGATCCGCACCCATCACGATCGAATCGATCAGCGAGTGGCCCTCGTTCCACAGCTGATGGATGTAGAAGTTCAGCAGGATGCCGTCCATGATGGCGATTGCGAAAATGGAAATGAAGCCGACCGCGGCAGAAACGCTGAATGGAACGCCGGTGACCACCAGGGCGAGCACCCCGCCCAGACAAGCGAGCGGAACCTGCGCCATCAAGATAAGGGTGTTGACCAGCGACAAGGTCGCGGCGTAGAGGACCCCCATAATCAGCACGAGGGCAATTGGAATCACGATTGCCAGTCGGCGATTGGCGGCCTGGAGTTCGCCGTATTCGCCCACCCACTCGAGGTGAGTACCTTCGGGAACTTTAATTTGCTCGGCGACCCGTTGTTTTGCCTCCCTCACGGCGCCCTTGAGGTCCCTCCCTCGTACGGAGAAGCGCACCGGTACATAGCGCTGCAAGTCGCCGCGGTAGATAAACGAGGCGCCCTCCGACGCGTCCACCCGCGCGATTTGCCCCAACGGCACGTTGCCCCCGGTCGGCACGTTGACCCGAATGTTCCGCATCGCTTCGATGGTCTGGCGATACTCGGGCTTCCAACGCACCACCAGCGGGAAACTGCGATCTTCCTCGAGCACTTGCGTGGCGGTTTGACCACCGATCGCGGCCTGAACGATCGCCGCCACATCGCCGGAGTTCAGCCCGTAGCGAGCGGCGGCCGCACGGTCCGGCGCGGCGACAATGTTGGGTTGTCCCAAGGACTTGAACATGAACACATCGGTGATCCCACGCACGCTCTTCAGGATGCTTTCGATCTGACTGGCAATCGCTTGATCGGTGTCAAGATCGTAGCCAAAGACCTTAACCGCATTCTCGCCCGCCTTTACACCCGAGAGCGCCTCATCGATGTTGTCCTCGATATTCTGCGAGTAAGAGAAGCTCACCCCGGGAAATCTCTTGCGCAATTTATCATCGATCTCCTTGACCAAGCGGACCTTGGTCATACCCCTGGGCCACTGGTCTTCGGGCTTGAGGTCGACGGGGAACTCGATTGAGAAGAAGCTGGTCGTCTCGGTGCCGTCGTCGGGTCGGCCAAGTTGCGATACCACGTTCTTAACTTCGGGGAAGGACAGAAAGACCCCACGCATCTGGTCTACCAGTCTTGCGCCGGTCGGAAGATTGATGGTGGTGGGCATCATCGCATGGGCCCAGATGTTCCCCTCTTCCAGCTTGGGCAGAAACTCGCCACCCAGACGCGGAAACATCGAAAGTCCGGCCACCATGACCAATACGATCACCGCGATCGTAAGGCGTGGCACTCGAAGTATTCGGACAAAAAGGTTGTGATAGAAGTTGTGAAACGCTTCCCACACGAAGTTGTGGGTTTCCCGCATGCCCTTGTGCAACAGGTACGAACACAATACCGGCGAGAGCATCACCGCCAGGATAATCGCCACGGTCAGCGCGAACGCATAGGTATGTGACATTGGCGAAAAAATCGCCCCTTCGACGCCTCTCATGGTGAAGAGCGGCAGAAACGCGATCAGAAAAATCAGCGTCGAATAGAACATCGGCCCCCCGACCTCGGTGGACGCGCGGCGGATACAGTCCAGCGTGCCGCCGGGGGAGTCTTCGGTGGTCAAGTGCCGATGGATATTCTCGACCACGATGATGGTCGAATCGATGATGATTCCGAAGTCAACCGCGCCAAGCGACAGAAGGTTGGCAGGAGTGCCGGTGAGATAGAGCAGAATGAACGCACCGAACATCGCCAGCGGAATGTTGACCGCCGCGATGATCGCGGTGCGCAGATTGCCCAGAAAGAAGATCAAGACCAGAAAAACCAGCAGCATTCCCAGCGACAGGTTTTCGAGCACCGTGCGCAAGGTCGTATAGACCAGGCCGGTGCGGTCGTAGTACGGCACGACCTTGTAGCCCTTCGGCATGAGTCCGCTGGTATTGAGTTCGTTGGTTTTTTCCCGGACTCCCGCCAGGGTCTTGAGCGTGTTCCCGTTCTTGCGCATCAGGACGATGCCCGAAACTACTTCCGGCTGATAGTCCATCCCCACGATCCCGAGCCGGGGTGACCAGCCAACCGACACGTCGGCGACGTCGCTTACCCGGATGGGAGTCGACTTGTTGGAGGTGAGCACGATGTCGCGAATGTCATCGAGATTCTGAATAAGCCCCAGTCCACGCACGTCGAATGCCTGCTCGCCGACGTTGAGGTAGCTGCCACCGGAGTTAGTGTTGGAGTTCTGGATCGAGCTGATTACCTGGGAGAGCGGAATCGTATAGTGATTGAGTTTCTGGGGATCCACCTCGACGTGATATTCCTTGGTCAATCCGCCGAAACCCGACACGTCGAGCACGCCGGGCACGGTTTTGAAGTGCTTTTCACAAACCCAGTCCTGGATTTCTTTTTCGCGTACCAAATCGTGATCGGGCCCCTCTACCGTGTAGCGGTAAATCTCGCCGATCGGGTTTTCCGGCGAGAGGCCCGGAGTGATTCCCTGCGGAAGCGTCACGAACGTGAGCTGGTTGATGGTCTGAATCCGATCAAACTCGTAGTCACTGTCCCAATCGAAATAGAGACGGACATCTGACAATCCGTACAGCGAGATCGACTCCATCGATTTCAGATAGAGCATTCCGCTCATTCCGAACTCGGTCGGAACCGTGACCAGTTTCTCAACTTCCTCGGCGCTGAGTCCGGTCGGAAGGGTCAGCACCTCGGTCATCGGCTGGACCGGGTCGGGATAGGCTTCGATGTCCAACTGGGTGAATGCAACGATCCCCCCTACCAGCAGCATCACGGCGGCACCGAGAACCACGATGCGCTCGCGGAGCGCCAGTGCCATCAAGACCTGGATCATCGCTGCCTACCACCACTCACGGACGGCAATTGCCGCCGGGTTAAGAGCTTTCCCCGTGCGCCTGATGCCAGAGCGCGTTTATTTGGAGGGTTCCCCGCACCACCACCCGGTCGCCTGGATTGAGCCCGGAGATTACCCGCGCGTAATCTTTTTGATTCCAGGTGCCTATGTGGACCGTGCGCCGCTCCAGAAGATGATTGCCGGTATCGACGTACACAAAGTAGTTTTCCGACTCAAAGACCAGCGCACCGAGCGGCACCACCAGCGCCTGCCCGGGACGCACCACGATCTTCACCCGCGCCAGCATCTGCGGCTTCAACCTGAAGTTGGGATTTCTGACCTGGCATCGGATCTCGACCACATGAGAGTTGGGATCGACGTTGGGACTGATCCGCGCGATGGTGCCGTGGAACACTTGGTCCGGGTAGGCGGTGGTAACCGCATCGAGCTCCTGCCCGACGCGCACCCGCGCCAGGTCGTCTTCGTAAATGTCGGCGGTGATCCATACGTCCTCGAGGGTTCCCAGCGAGTACAAGACGTCGCCCGGATTGACCGCCGAGCCGCGCAGCGCCTGGTTCTGCACCACGTTCCCGCTGATCGGCGCGTGCATCACGAAGTTGGGCGCGGCGGTTTTTATTGCCGCGATTTGCGCGGGCTCGATACCGAGAAGCTCAAGCTTGCGGGTGGCAGCTTCCAGCATGGAGCGCGCAAAAGCGTCGTTGCTCGGGCTGGCCTGCGACATCGACGCGGAGGTTGTCTTGGCCTGCAGATATTCCGCCTCCGCAGTCATGATGTCGGGGCTGTAGAGGGTGGCGATCGCCTGTCCCCGGCGGACGTAGTCCCATTGCGAGACGCGGATTTCCTCGATGCGCCCGGTCACGCGCGAAATGATCGACGCGACCTTGCGATCATCGAAGGTGATTTGACCACTGGTCTCCAGGATGCCCGGCAACTCCACCAGACGCACGGTGGTAAAGGTAGTACCCCCCAGGTCCGCGGGGATCTGCAACAGCTCCGGCCCGGTACCTTGATGGATCAGTTTCGGCAACTGTAATTCGTTCTGATCGGACACCGCCCCCTGTGGAGACCCGGTGCACCCGACCGCCCCGCCGCCGAGTAACCCGGTCAAAACCAACACCCCGACCCACCGCGAGATGGCGACGGATGCGGTCATTGCAGGTCACCACCGGCGGCTTGCTCAATCGCTACCTTGCCGGCGAGCAGCGCATTGACCGCCTGGAGGTAGGCTGCGCGCGAATCGCTTTCCTGGCGGAAGGCCGAGATCAAGGTGATGAAGTCCACTTTCCCGCCCTGATAGGCAATCAGCATCACTTCGAACGCCTGGTGCGCGAGCGGAATCAGGGTGTTGCGATACAGTAGGGCGGTTTCGCGCGAGCGCAAAATCTGCCGGTACAGAGAGGTTACGTTGCCCGCGGTTTGAACGCGAATCGAGTCGAGATCCTCTCGGGCCGCGTTCAAGTCATTGCGCGCCCTTCTGATGTCTTCGTTCTTGGCCGGGAAATAGAGGGGGACGTTCCAGGCGAGCGTGAAATTCCAGTCTTTGGTGTTGTTCGGCGTAGGCGCGAAACTCTGGATAATCCAGTGGTCATAGCCGATGGTAATCGTATAGTCGGGCGCGTATTCGAGGTTCGCGAGGGTAAGCGCGGTACTCTGATTCTTCTCGGTCAGAGCAGTTTCGAGAATCTCCTGGCGGCTGGTAACCGCCCGCGCGATGATCGCGTCAAGCGGGGTCTCAAACGTCCCCAGGTTCAGATTCCTGTCCACTTCCAGAGGCTCATCCGGGCCACGGTTGAGCAGGACATCGAGTGTGGTTTTGTCGTTGGCAACTGTCACTCTCTGTTGCCGGAGCGTTTCACGGTCTGCTTCCAGCGCAAATTGACCGTTGATGAAGTCTCCCTGCGTGACCTGGTTGGCGGCGTAGGCTATCTGGGTGACTTTCTGAACCTGCTCGAGGTTGGCCACGTTCTCCGTGAACAGATCGATCAACGCCTCGTCGAGTTGAAGCTGATAGTAACCCGTTTCTGCTTGCGCCTTGACGTCCCGAAGGGCCGCCGCATAGGTCAACCGTGCGATTTCAGCGCTCCGTTTTGCCTGGGTGCCTTGCAGCCAGCCCTTACCAGGAAACTGAAAGGATTGGCTGAAGTTGAAGTTCTCAAGGCCCTCCTGTCCACCGAGAGGGAAGCGCGGGCTGTCGGAATTGAGGTACGAAAATATCGGGTCGGCGGGGTAATAGTTCTGAAGAATTTGGTGCTGCGCCGATTCCCACCGATATCGCGTCCCACGGACCTGCGGATTGTGCGTCTGCGCCTGTTCAATCACCTCCGGAAGCGACATGACCTGGGTGTAGGCGTACGCCTGTGCCGCCCATCCTAATGATCCGAAGAAAAAGAGAACAACCGCCAGAAACTTCAGTTGCATGGTGGCCTCGGCCCCGGCTGCAATAGTCGGAGCGCAGGCCGATTTCAAGTCGTGTGCCACTCGACGATACCGCGGGCTTGTTTTATTTTTCTGAAGTACTAACGCTCGGAGGTTACGACTGCGTGACGAAGAGCGCAACGTATCGGCAAAATGCCGGACCACCATGGGCCGACTGCCGTATTTTGCTCGGTCACGAGGACTTCAACTCACTGTTCCACGGTGCCCGGAGAAGGAAGCTCCAGGACAAAGCTCGTTCCGACACCGTTGTCGCCTGCGTGACACAAGATCGTCCCGCCGTGTGCCTCGAGGATCTGCCGGCAGAGATACAGACCGATACCGGCGCCCCAGGTGGTCGCGTTGCCGTTCTGGAGGTGTTGCTCGACCCGAAAGAATTTTTCAAATACACGCTCGCGAAAAGCTTCCGCGATTCCGGAGCCTTGATCGCTCACTTCAATTTGCAATACGCCCGGGCCCCTGCCGTTGTGGTCAGATCTCACACTAATCGATACGCAGCCCCCGCGGGGGCTGTACTTCAACGCGTTGCTCAGCAGATTGGTGAAAACCATGCCCAATCGCACGCTGTCGCCCAGCACGAACGCGGGGCGATGCCCGGCTGCAACCTGCACCGCCACCCCCGCATCTTCAAATCGCTGCCGGAGACTTATGATGGCGCGATCGATGATTGGGTAAACATCGACCAGCTCGCGTGAGAGCCTAAGCTGGCCGGACTCGATTCGGGTCAGGTCGAGTAGTTCGTCGATGGTGCTGGCCAGCTCATGGCATCCCTGCGCCGCGGTCGCGAGAATTTCCTGCTGACGTGGGGTCAGGTTTCCGGCGCTCTCACCGAGTAGCATCAGGTTCATCCGCAGGGTGGTGAGCGGGGTCTTCAATTCGTGGGAGGCGACCGCTACCAGTTCGGTACGCAATTCATCAAGTCGTGCAAAATCGGTAACGTCGTACAGAACCGCCACCGCCCCGCAACGCCCAGGCTGGAATTCCGGGATCGACACCGCGGTGAGCATGAATTTGCGCGGCTGCCCGTCGAGCCTGACCGCGAACGCACGGGTCAGCTCGGCGCGGGTTTCGTCGGTTGGTTTGCCTTCGAGGGCCTCGCGGACCGCGCGGAGGCTTCCGGCGGAAAATGGCAAGTCGTCGACGATTTTCGCTCCTTGAGCCTTGGTTGCGACCAGTATCGCTTTTGCGAGCGGATTCTGCGCGACTATGTGGCCATCGGGGTCGATGACCACGACCGCATCGGGAAGCGCCGCGATTGTGGCTTCCAGAGTTTCTTTGGCTGCGATGACCTCGCCCAGGTTCGAGCGACGGAATTCGGCCAGAGCCTCGGCCATCCGGTTGAACCCCTCGGCCAGATGTCCGAGTTCGTCTCTGGAGGTCACTTCGACCCGGCGCTCAAAGTCTCCCAGCCGGAGCGCCTCCACCGATCGGTCGAGTTCCCGAATCGGGGTCAGGACCGAACGGGCGAGCATCACTGCAACCAGCGTGGAGATAAGCAGCGCGGCCGCCGAGATCGCGATGACCAGGATGGTGGCCCCACGCGCATCGTCGCGTGCGCGAATTCCGGCGCGCTGCATGGCACGAAAATTCGATTCGCGGATTTCCGCGCAGGCCGCAACCGCCCGACGAAGCGCCGGATTCACATTCTGGTAGTACCATCTGAAAGCGTCTTGCGGTGCGACAGTTGTGAGCAGCACGTCACCCGCCGCACGGTAGAGCGCCGCGTGCTTTGCCAGCTGGGCGAGTGCCTGTGTTTGGTCGGGCTGATCCAGATTTTCCTTCAAACGATTAAAGGCCTGGGCAAAGCGCAGCCGCTCCGCGTCCAGCTTCTTCTGCGCCTGCCCTCGGTCACCGCTCATGGCAAGGAGGAGCGCATCGTCCTCGCGCTCCAGCGCATCCGAAAGCACAGCGGATAGGTCGGTTGTAAGCTGGCTTTTCTGGATGGTCCTTCCGGCGACCTCGCTCAGATGCGCGAAGGTCCAGGCACTCCAGATTCCCGACACGACTGTGGTCATGACCAGCAGGATGCCCGCAAGAATAAAGCGGGTTTGGAGGTGGCTTATCTTCATAAACGCCGTGGGGCGTCAGGCCAGACCGTATCGTTTGCGCTTGCGCTGCAAGGTCGTTGCATCAATGTCCAGCACCTGCGCGGCTGCGTCGAATGAGGGTACCCGGGCCACCACGCGCGCGATGTGTTCCCGCTCAACCTCCGCAATTGAAAAATCGCCACCCAGTGTCGTCTTGGGCGAGGCAAAGCCGGCTTGATTCGGCAATCCATCTGCGCCGAGGGAAAGACCCAGGTCCTGCGGTTCGAGGATGCTTGAGGGCGAGAGAATGACCGCGCGCTCGACGGCGTTGCGCAGCTCGCGGAGGTTTCCCGGCCACGTGCAATTCAGGATGGCGTTCTCGCAGGCAGGGGAAAAGGCGAGCCCGGGCCGCGCCTGCCGGCGGCTGAAAAAGTGCAGGTAGTGATTGGCGAGTGGAAGCAAATCTTCGCGGCGGTCGCGCAGCGGCGGCACGGTGAGGGAAATAACGTTGAGCCGAAAGAGTAGATCCTCTCTGAAGCGTCCGGACTTGACTTCGGTTTCCAGCGAGCGGTTGGTGGCCGCTACTATCCGCACGTCAGCCTTACGCTCGGTGGTTTCGCCGAGCCGCTCGTAACACCGGTCGTGCAAGAAGCGTAACAGCCGTGCCTGTGCATCCGGGCTTAAGTCGGCAACTTCATCGAGAAAAAGCGTCCCGCCTTCCGCCGCTTCGACCTTGCCGACGGAGTCGGCGATCGCTCCGGTGAAGGCTCCCTTTTTATGACCGAACAGCGCGCTGCTCATCAGGTCGCTGGAGAGCATCGGGCAATGCACGGTAACGAAGGGGCGCTCGGCGCGCTTGCTGTGCGCGCGGATCCTCCGCGCCAGCACGGTTTTCCCCGTCCCGCTTTCCCCGCGCAAAAGGATCACCGAGTCGGAGGCCGCGGCGCGGGCAACGGTTTGCAGGAACGCGGCGTAGCTTGAGCTTTGGGTTTCGAAGGTCGCCTCTCCTTCGCTTTCGTCGAGGCGATCCTGCAGCTCGGACATCTGGCGCCGCAGCAGGTTGGCAGCTACCACCCGCCGGGCCGCGTGGCGCACCTGCTCGGGAGTGAACGGCTTCGGAAGATAATCGACCGCGCCCAATCTCATTGCCTCGACCGCCGTTTCGAACGAGGCAAAGGCGGTTATCACGATAACCCCAATCCCGGATTGCCGCCGCAGAATCTCGGGCAACACCGTAAGGCCCGATTCCGACTGAAGCCATAAGTCCAGGAACACCACGTCAAACCAGCTCCGGTCGAGGGCTTCCAATGCGCCGGCCGAGGTTCCGACCGTCATCACGCGGGCGTCGTCTGCCTCCAGGCACAGACGCATCGATTGGCGAACTCCCGGGTCGTCGTCAATGATTAGCGCAGACCAGGTTGTGTCCATTTTTGGCGATTGCAATCCGCAAAGACCCGGGTTTCCTGGCGGGTCAATCGAACCGCAACTCCTTTTAATTATTCATAGTCTTGCGATGCGACCGCGAGAGACGCAAGGAGTGTACCGGACGAGGGCTTTGGAATCGCATTTGGCGACTAATTCGCAGAACCCGAACCAGCATCGGTTGGATAAGTCCGGCTTTGGGCACTCCAACCCGTGGCATCGACCTTGCTGAAGTACCTCCCCGAGGCCAAAAAAACGTGGAAGCCGCACAACTTAAAGCACAGATGACGCCCTGCTCGGGACCGCTACCCGACCTGGAGGTTCCGATGATTAATGCACTGGTGGCTTGTCTGGGCTGCGAACACCGAAAGTTGAACGGTCTTGTCACCCGGTTGGCGCTCGTGGCCACCAGAAACGTCGACAGTCGGGACGTGGCTGCGGCGAACCGGGATGCCTTCGAAATCTGGGAGGAGATACGGCACACTCTCAGGTCGCATCTGCAAATCGAAGATGAGTTGGTGTACTCGTGGGGCGAACGACATCACGCATTCTCCGGCTCCCTGCTCGCCGCGTTGAATGACGAACGAGAGAAGATGCGCAAGGTACTCGGCGAGCTTCCGGGGTTATCGAGCGGAGCCGACCAGGAATCACAAATTCTGCTAGAGCACCGAGCGACGTTGCTGGCGTTGACGGCAATTCTCGACTCACATGTCGAGCGCTACGACGGTGAAGTACTTCCGGCGATTCGCCGGGCACTTTTTCACCGCTAGATTTGGTCTCCGCGGCTGCAGAACTTCCTCCTCCCGAAACCGTGGCGCAACGAACTGATGGTCGGGTCTGAGCACTGACCACCTGACAATCCGACTTACTAAAGATCAGTACCGATTGCTTCCGCGCGGGTCGTGGTGGTTTGCACTTCCCTACCGAGCCTACGCGACAGACCGATCGGACTCGGCGCGGAATTCGACAAGATGATAGTGTCGTTAAGGTGCGGAAGAATCGTGCCGGGAAGCGAGGCGCACCGGTCTCCTTCGGGCCGCGTCCAGGTGCTTGTCATCAGGCCCGCGTCTGCGCCGGAGAGGTGAATTTTGGACAAACCCCGTATCGACAAACTATTTCATCGCCAGACCAAGGCTTACGAGGACAAACGGTTTCTGGAGAGCAAGGACGCGCGTGCTTTGCGCATTCTGGCCGAGTATCTTGAGCCGCTGTCGCGTTTCAAACGCCACGGGGTCCAAGACACCATCGTGTTCATGGGCTCGGCGCGAATTTTGTCACGCGAGGCGGCGGAGGCCGCGCTGTGTGCGGCGGAGCAGGCGGGAAGTGACGTGGCGGCCGCACGCACCGCACTGGAGCTATCGAGCTACTACGAGGCAGCGCGTGAGCTCGCCAATCGACTGACTAGTTGGTCGAAAAAGCTTGACCACAATGAGCGCCGGTTTGTGGTCTGCACTGGCGGCGGCCCCGGCATCATGGAGGCGGCGAACCGCGGCGCCTCGGAGGCCAAGGGACTCAATATCGGGCTGACCATATCGATCCCCGAGGAGTTCGACAATCCATATGTCAGCCGCGAGCTGCACATTCATTTCCACTATTTCTTCATGCGCAAGTTCTGGTTCGTGTATCTCGCGAAGGCGGTGGTGTTGTTCCCGGGCGGCTTCGGCACGCTCGACGAGTTCTTCGAGATGCTCACTCTGGTGCAGACCCGCAAGATGAAGAAACGCATGCCCATCGTGCTGTTCGGGGCCCGCTACTGGGACGAGGTGGTGAACTTCGGCGCGCTGGCGAAATACGGGACCATCAGCCCCGGCGACGTGGGCCTCTTCCACCGAACCGACTCCATCGACGAGGCCTACGAACTCATTACCCAAGAACTCACCGAGAACGCTCTTGGTAATCCGGGTGCAGAGCTCTAGCCGATCCGATGGACCAGGAGACCAGGCTTCGGCGCGCACGTACCTTCGATGAGATCGCGGAGCTTTACGACCGGGGGCGGCGGGCGCACCCGGAGCAGCTCTTCGACGATCTCTTCACGCTCGCCGAAATCGAACCTCCCGGTGCACGCGTGCTCGAGATCGGGTGTGGCACCGGGCACGCCACCTTGTCGCTGGCGCGACGAGGATGCCGCGTGACCAGCGTGGAGCTGGGCAGCAACCTCGCAAGAATCGCACGCGTCAAACTTGCGCAATTTCCGCTGGTGCAGATCGTAAACGCGCCCTTCGAGGAATGGCGCGCGGACGGCGAGCGATTCGATATCGCCTTTGCGGCTAACTCGTGGCATTGGCTCGATCCAACTGTCCGCTATGCGAGGGCGGCCGCAGCACTTCGGCCGGGCGGCGTGCTTGCCTTCACGACGGGAGGCCACGCCTTTCCGGAGGGTTTCGACCCATTCTTCACAGAGATCCAGGAATGCTATGAAGCAATCGGCGCGGGGCTGACCAAGTGGCCGCCTCCCCCGCCCGAGCAGGTTCCCGACGCCCGCGAAGAAATCGAGCGCAGCAATCACTTCGCCGAGGTGCGCATCGCTCGTCGGGTGTGGACCGAGGAATTTAGCGCGGACGAATATGTCGCGATGATGAGCACCGCTTCGGACCACCGGCTCATGGAGTCCGCCAAGCGCGACCAGCTTTTCGCCGAGATGCGGCGCCTGATAAACCGACGACCCGGCGGCCGCATCTGCAGGCACAACCTAACGATCCTTCACGTCGCTCGTCGGAAACCCTAGCGGCACGATGATTCAGTTCGGCTCGGCTCAGCTGGTGCGGACGCTGTCCGCAGCCACGTTCCTGATAGTGGCAACCGGATCGGTTGGTGCAGTCGCCCAGACCGGTCCCAGCGAGCGCTTCTACAACGTCCGGTTGGAACCACCGGCGGGGCGCGTACTCCACGGATGGGGTCAGTTTTCCTCGCAATGGGACGAGGGCACGCAGGCGGGCGCAGGTGATGACGCGGACCTCACATCCTACGAACACGCGGTAAGTCCATATCGTCCGGCCCTGCTCTCTTTCCGCACGGCGCTCGACGAATCACTGATGCCGCAATTCGCCGAACGCTACAAACAACTGGCCGCCCAGCGTGGCTTCTTTGTCGCCCAGCTGGCGCTGTACTTCCAGGGCTACCAACGCGACGCATCTCTGGGCATGCGCGATCCTGAAATAGTTATGCTGCTCGACACGATTCGTGCAGCGCGCAATCCGGTGCTGATGCGTATCGGATATGAGTTCAACAACCCCTCAGCCCCGTACGATCCGAGTCTGTTCATCCAGGCCTTCCGCGGGATCGTGCGACGGATTCGCGAGGCGCAGCTCGACAATGTCGCGACGGTGTGGAACGCGAGTGGCGCCGGACTCGGCGCTACCAACTTCATGCGATGGTACCCCGGCGACGACGTGGTCGATTGGTGGGGCATCGACCTGTTCGATCGCACGGATTTGGACCAACCGCAGCTCGCCGAGTTCCTGGCAAAAGCCATCTCGCACCGAAAGCCGGTAGTCATCTGCGAAGCATCGCCGGTGTTCCGGGACGCGACGCCGGGACAACTGCGCGGGCCGAAGTCCGACCTCGAGGCGGCCGCGTGGTATCAAGAACTAACGCGCCTCATCGGCCAGCATGCAGAGATTCAGGCGGTCGCCGTGATCTCGGTCGGCTGGCGCCGATCGCCCTCGATTCTGCCGGGCTCCGGATGGCCCGATATCCGAATCCGCCAGTGGCCCAAGGCTACTTCCGTGTGGAAAAAATTCCTCTCCGGAAAGCGAGTCATCAATGCGCAGGACGCACAAGCCATTTATCCGCAGTCAAGATAGGTTCAAGGCCGCTTTTGAGCTCGCCGGTTCGTTCGAACGGCGATGACGGGTGCAGGAATCGTGAGACTCCACCTCGTCGATGGGACATACGAACTGTACCGGGCCCACTTCGCGCCGCGCCCCGGCCATACCGATCCTTCCGGCCGCGATGCGAAGGCTACCGTGGGAATCGCGCAGTCACTGTTGGCGTTGCTGCATGATTCGGACGAGGTAGTTACCCATGTGGCGGTCGCCTTCGACAATCCAATTCGTTCGTTTCGCAACGATTTGTTTCCTTACTACAAGAGCGATGAGGGCGTGCCCCCGGAACTGCGCTCGCAATTCGATCCTGCTGAAGACGCGGTCCGTGCGATCGGCGTGACGGTATGGTCGATGCACGAGTACGAGGCGGACGACGCGCTTGCCACCGGAGCGCGGCGGTTTCGCGACGAGGTCGAGCAGGTGCGGATACTCACGCCCGACAAGGATCTCGGGCAATGCCTTCAAGGCGATCAAGTGGTCCAGGTCGACCGGCGCCAGCGCAAACTGATCGACGAGTCTCGATTTCGCGCCGAACGCGGCTTCGGACCGCACAGCATGCCCGACTTTCTGGCTCTGGCAGGCGACAGCGCGGATGGATTTCCCGGCCTGCCAGGTTTCGGGAAGAAGACCGCGTCGTTGTTGATTGGCGCCTACGAGCACCTCGAGCGGATTCCGGCAGACGCCAATCGGTGGACGGTCAAACCGCGCGGTGCTTCTCAACTCGCTACCACCCTCGTCGAGCACCGTGCGGACGCGCTGCTCTATCGGCGCCTGGCAACGCTGATCGACACGCTCGAGCTCGAGTGCGGGTTGACTGATTTGGAGTTTCGCGGAGTCCCGCGCCGTGATTTTGAGCAGTGGTGCGATCGGCTGGGTGCTGTCGGGCTTAAAGCGGTGCCGCGGCGCTGGCGATAGCGAATCGCAACGTTCAAAGCCGCTTCGAACGGCTGGCACAGATCCCGCACGGGAGCGCGCGGCCTAAGACGTCGGGCTCCCAAGGACCAAACTACGGGAGGGTTTCCTCAGTTCCATCTTGGTTAACTTCGTATCCTGTCGGTTCAGAGTGCCTGGTTAGTAAGGTTCGGATCGCGTCCTGGCCACACTCGATTCCTCTTCCCTGAACTTGGCAAAAGAGTGTTTACACGACGCGACGGTTTTTAGATTGGCGTGGACAACACTCCCGATACGCAATCGGGTATGTTTCGCGCCGAACTACAATCGGTTCGTTACAAACCCTCGGAGATCTCAACGTCGTTCGCTGGCACCGACGATGCTTCATCATCAGGAATGGAGGTGTACGGACGATGTGGCGCAAACCCTTACTATTCGTTCAGCCAGGTCTGCTTGCTCTGGCGGCATTCGCAGGGCAAGCGTGTTTTGAAGAGCACTATTCATCGCCCTATCCCGCCCCCCGGGTACTACAGCGCGGGCCCACCGGTGATCGTCGGTGATTACGATGACCATCACGTATGGCACGATCGTGACTGGTGGGTCGGCCATAACCGCGATTGGGTGTCGACCCATCATCATGAATGGCTGGAGCATCATGACGAGCACGAGCACAAAGGCGGTTGAGCCATTGAGCGAGCCTGGCCCAGGCCAAGCTTCGGTTCTCGGTGATTTTCTTCGCAGCGAGGCAGCTATGGCGGCGCGGAGCGGTTTTGCCGGAGATCGAGACCAATCAGAACCGCAAGCATGATGATGGTAGCGACCAATGCGGCACCGATCGATGCGCCGCGGCCACGGGTAACCAGCATGACGCCCATCGCCCAGGGTAGCGCGACACCGCCGAGTGCGGCGCCCCCAGCCACGATCGACGTCATGCTTGCCACCCGGGCCGGAAATCGTTGGGCACCGACCGCGATCATGTTGGGAAAGATTGGGCCAAAGCCGAATCCGACTAGAGCAACCAGGGGATAAGCCAACATCGGCAACGCCGAAGTGCCAAGGAAGGCGAGCAATGCCATCGCCGACACGATCGCTCCAATCGCCGCCAGCCGCGCCGCCGATATGCTGTGAGCAATTGCACCGCTCAGCAGTCGCCCGACGATCAGGCCTGCCCAGTAGACCGAGACCGCCGCCGAAGCAGTCGGCGCCGCCAGCGGCACCGCGCCGCCGCGCAGATATGAATAGAGCCATGCGCCGATTCCCACTTCGGCTCCCACGTACAGAAACAGCACCGCGGAAATTGCCCAGATCAGCGGATGTACCAATAGCTCACGCAGGTTGTCCTTGTCTTCGATCGCCCGCGCGAATTCGACCCGGGGCGTTATCCAGAGAGCGGCTCCAATGGCCGCACTCACAACGGCGCCGCCGATAAAGGTCGGGCCGTACCCGATGTGGTTTGCAAGCGCGAACCCGTCGATCGCGGGGCCCAAGGTCGCGCCGACTCCAAACATCATATGCAGGTAGTTCAGGGTCGCGGCGAGACGATCCCGGTTGAGATCGGCAACCAGCGCGTTGCTGGCGACGTCGATTCCACCCTGGCCACAGCCGATGACGACCGCGGCCCACACGCAGGAGGTGAGCGTAGGTGCCTTGGCGAGTAGCAACAACCCGATCGTGCCGAGGCCCATCGTAAGGATCAGCAGGAAGTGCGGGCCGCGGCGATGGCCGATTTCCCCGGCGGCCGGCAGCGCGATGAAATAGCCGGCCGCGATCGCGCTTAGAATCAGGCCGGTGCGATCGAGCGACGCATTAATCGTGTGGGAGATTTGCCCCAGGACCGGGCCCAGCCATCCTACGTTCACGCCCAGCATCGCCATCGCGACGTAAGCGAGCCGGGTGAGTCGCCGTTCGCGCGACGCGCGCAAGGCGGTTGGGGCGGGGCCAAGGTTTTCGGCGGACTGCAACATGATCGGGCGATTGCCCAGGGCTGCCTAGCATAGATCGAATCCCCGTCGTCCGCTCAAAACTCGACCTGTCCAAAATGCCGGTTCAGATTGATCAACCGCGGCCACGCGACTAGTTACTCTGTTTGTTGGTTGTGACAGCGCCGGCCGGGGAAGAGCCCGGACCCGTTCGACCGGTGGAGCGGCGCGCGAAGCGCAGTCGCTGACGCGCTATGGAGGATACACGATGAAGATCGGAATTTTCTCACTCGCGCTCGGGATGGCGAAGGGGACCGCGCTCAGCAAGGCGTTCGCTGCGCATGCGGAGCGGCTGGGATTTTCCACGCTGTGGGTCCCGGAGCACGTGGTGTTACTCGATAAATACGCCTCGCGCTATCCGTACACCGACAACGGCATCCTGCCCGCGCCGACCAATTCTCCCATTCCCGATCCGTTTTTGAGCCTCGCGGTGATGGCTTCGGCAACCCAGAAGATTCGACTCGCCACCGGCATCTGCCTGGTCCCGGAACACAATCCGGTGGTTCTTGCGAAGGTTATCGCCACCCTCGATTGGCTCAGCGAGGGGCGCTTCGCGCTCGGCGTCGGCATCGGCTGGCTCGAAGAGGAATTCGCTGCAGTCGGGATTCCGTGGGAGCGGCGGGCGCAACGAACCCGCGAGTGCATCGATGCAATGCGCCGATTGTGGGGCGACGAGGTGAGCTCATTTTCGGGCGAGTTCGTCAGCTTCAAGGAAGTGCGCTCGTTTCCAAAGCCGGTTCGCGGCAGCGTGCCGATCATTTTCGGCGGCGAGAGCACTCCCGCGCTGCGGCGTGTGGCCGACTATGGAACCGGATGGTTCGGGTTCAACCTGACCCCCGATGAAGCGTCGGCCAAGATTGGTAAGCTGGAGCAATTGCTACGCGCCAACAATCGAAAACTCTCCGAGATTGAGCTGATCGTGTCGCCCAGCGGGAAGCCAATCACTCCCGATGATCTCAAGCGTTATCACGAGGCGGGCGTGGCCGAGGTGGTTATCACCACCCTTGGCCTCCCGCACACGCCCGAAGCAGCCGCCAAAACGCTCGAAGATGGGGCACGTAAGTGGCTTGAGCCCGCTTCGCGGCTCTAGTCGTGGCGGGACGCGCGGCCCCGGGAATTTTTGGGCGTCCTCCCACTCCGTGCTCACGGCGCGGCTTGCGGCCGTCGAGCCGCAAATCGGTCAGAAGACGATCAGCGGCTTGATAATTCCGTCGAGCTTTCCGTCCATCATTTCAAAGGCGCGATCCAGTTCGGCGAACTTGAACCGGTGCGTGGTCATGCTGGTCGGATCCAGGCGCTTGGCCTGCAGAATTCTCAGCAGGCGTTCCATTCGCAGGCGCCCTCCGGGACAGAGCCCGGTGCGAATGGTTTTTTCCGCCATCCCGACGCCCCAGTCCAGGCGCGGAATGTTAACGAAGTCGCCCTTGCCGTGGTATCCGACGTTGGAAATCGTACCGCCCGGTTTGGTCACCTTGATCGCATTTTGAAATGGTTCAAGGCCGCCCAGTGCTTCAATGGCTGAATCAACGCCGCGGCCGGCGGTGAGGTCCATGATTCGCTCGACCGGGTTTCCCGGTGAATGATCAAAGATAGCGTCGGCGCCGTATTGACGTGCGAGCGCCTGACGCTGGGACACGGAATCCACGCCGATTACCAGGCCCGCGCCGCGAAGCCGTGCGCCCGCGACCGCCATCAGGCCGATGGGTCCCAGGGCGAAAACTGCCACGGTACCACCGATCGGAATGTTGGCGTTCTCGGCGGCCATAAACCCGGTCGAGAGCATGTCACAGCAGTAAACGGCGCTTTCTTCGCTCACATCGCGCGGTATATGCGCAAGGTTCGCGTCAGCGTCGTTCACGTGGAAATACTCGGCGAATACTCCATCCTTAATGTTGGCAAATTTCCATCCGCCCAGTGCGGCGCCCGATTGCGATGGATGCCCCGCTTGCGAAGCGGGGTCACCCCAGTCCGGGGTTATCGCGCCCACTACCACCCGGTCTCCGGGTTTGAACAGCCTGACCTCGGGGCCGACTTCTTGAACGAGGCCGACTGCTTCATGTCCAAGGGTAAGATTCTCGCGCGGGCCAATGGCGCCGTGCACCGTGTGCGAATCGGAAGTACAGATCAGAGCATGAGTGGTCTTTATGATCGCGTCGTTAGGCCCCGGCTTGGGTACCGGCTTGTCGGCGAACCCCACACGGCCAAGTCCCTGCATGACGAATGCCTTCATGGCGCCTCTCCCAACTCGTGATAGAACCCCACAGATGGTAGTGAGATGAGCGGCCAACTGGCAATCATCGCGCGCCAAGGGTGGAAGGATCGGAGGTCAGCATGCTAATCAACATACGGACGCTTTGCTCCTTACCTGAGTCGTGAACCCCACCGAAGAAATTCGCATGCTCAACCACGCGATCAAGGTCGCGGGCCTGGAAGCGCGCGAGGTGGTTCTTCCGCAAAGCCAGCACCTGATCGTTGGCGCGATGCGCTTTCATTATCTGGACTGGGGTGGCAATGGACATCCCATTCTGTTTCTCCACGGCGGCGGGCTAAACGCGCACACCTGGGACGTCGTCGCTCTGATGTTGCACGAGCGTTTCCGGTGCATTGCGCTTGATCAGCGTGGTCATGGGGACAGCGAATGGTCCGCCGCACGCGACTACGGGGTCGAAACCCAGGTGGGCGACATCGAAGGATTCATCGAGCTGGTCGGGCTGGAGAATCCAGTGCTGGTGGGCCAGTCGATGGGGGGGCTCAATGCGATCGGCTACGCGATCCGTCACAGTGAACGCATCAAGGGGTTGGTGGTCGTGGATGTTGGCCCCGAGATCAACCCGGCCGGCGCCGAACGAATCCGGGAATTTTCCAGCACCCCCGAGCTTGATTCGCCCGCGGCATTTCTTGAACGCGCGATAAAGTTCAATCCGCTTCGTGACCCCGAGGTGCTGCGGCGCAGCCTGTTTTACAACCTGCGGCAACTGCCGAGCGGAAAGTGGACGCTCAAGCACGATCAGCGGCGAAGCGCCGAAGATAGCTCGCGAATCGGCGCCGGGCGCGAACACCTGGCCGGCCAGGTTCAAAAGATCAGCTCCCCTACCCTGATAGTCCGCGGCGCACGCAGCGACATCCTCAGCGATGAAGCGGCGCAGAAATTCGCCCAGACTCTCCCTCGTGCCCGCTGGGTGCGGGTGGAGGGGGCGGGGCACAACGTGCAGGGCGACAATCCGCGCGGCCTTCTCGAAGCACTCCATCCTTTTCTGGACGAAATTGGCCTGAAATAGAAAGGACCTGAATGAAGCGTTTTGTGCCGGCGGCAATCGCGATGCTGCTCGGAGCTGCGCCCGCCGCCCTTTTCGCTCAATCGATCCCCGTAAAAATACCTTCGCCGACTCCTTCGCCGGCGGTCGTGCAGGCGGGCGAGACCCTCACCGGACGCATTACCCACCTGGACACCAAGGCCGGAACCCTTGCGGTCAAGGCGAGTGATTCCGCAAAAGTGCTCAAGCTCAAGGCCGCCGACTCGGTGAACCTCCACAAGCTGAAACGCGGGCAACGCGTGGTCGTCACCTATTTCGGGGACACCGCGACGCGGGTGGAAGCAACCCGTTCCAGCAGATAACAATAGCTCCCGCAGAAGAGCGCTTGGGAGAATCTGGTTTCGGGACCCGGGCGCGCCAGTCAGCTGGTGTGCAGGTAGGTGTTGTCCCGGAGGCCCCGCTCGTAGTCCTCGAGCAGCTTCATGCCATCGCTGGGCTTCATGCGATCTTGCTTGATCGCTGCGTCGACCTGCATTTTTACGCGCGCCACCATTTCCCGCGTGTCGTACTGAACCATCCCCAGCACTTCCGAAATGGTGCTGCCGGGGATAACCACCTCCAGGTAGTAACCACATGGCTCATCGGTATCCAGAAAGACATGGACCTCGTTGACCCGAGCGAACAGGTTGTGCAGGTCGCCCATGATGTCCTGGTAGGCACCGGTAAGGAACACGCCCAGGAAATACGGGCGATCGTTCACCGGATGCAGAGGCAGGGTGTCTTCCTCATCATCGCAATGGATGTACTTGGAGATTTTTCCGTCCGAATCGCAGGTGATGTCGGCCAGTCGTGCGCGCACCAGGGGACGCTCGTTGAGCCGGTGAATCGGCATGACCGGAAACATCGCGCCCAGCGCCCAGTGATCGAGCAGCGACTGGAACACCGAAAAGTTGCAGATGTACTGATTGGCCAGCTCCCGTCTCAGCTCGAGCATTTCTTCGGGTAGATCGTTGACGTTGAGTTGCGACGCCAGGCGCATGATGCGCTGCGCGGCCTCCCAGAACAAGCTCTCGGCCTTGGCTTTCAGCTCAAGATCGAGCAGTCCCAGCTCGAACATCTTCTGCGACTCTTCCCGAATCTGCACCAGATCGTGCCACGACTCCGAGAGCTCGCGCTGCTCCACCAATTCGCCAATTTCGCGCAGCCCGCGCAGCAGCTTGTGCTCCTCGACCGCGAAGGTTCCCGGCGCCTTGCCCGGCTTTTCGACCGTGTTCAGCGCCTCCACCACCAGGACCGAGTGATGCGCGACCACCGCCCGACCGGATTCCGACACCAGGTTGGGATGGGGCACGTTCTCTTCGTCGCACACATCGGCCACGTTGTAGACGATGTCGCGCGCGTACTCGCGCACGCTGTAGTTCATCGAGGAATGCGAGGTGGTGCGCGAGCCGTCGTAATCGATCGCAAGGCCACCACCGACGTCGAGGTACTCGATCGGATGGCCCATCTTGCGGAGTTTCGCATAGAAGCGCGTCGCTTCACGAATCGCGCGCTTGATGATCAGGATGTCCGGGACCTGCGAGCCGATATGAAAATGGAGCAGTTTCAGCGCCGTGCTCATGCCGGCATCGCGCAGAATCGTGGTAGCCTGCAGCAGCTCTTCGGTCGAAAGACCGAATTTGGCGGCGCCGCCACTGGATTCGGACCACTTGCCGGCACCCTTGCTGGAAAGTCTAAGCCGCATTCCGATCATCGGCTCGATACCAACTTCCTTGGCAATCGCGACGATCGATTGGACCTCGGACAGCTTCTCTGCGACCAGCATCACGGTCTTGCCCAGTTTGCGACCGAGCAACGCCGCGCGAATGTAATTCTCGTCCTTGTAGCCGTTGCAGATGATGAGGGATTCGTTGTCGGTATGCAGCGACAAGGCGGCAAACAGCTCCGGCTTCGAGCCTGCTTCCAAGCCGTAGTGGAACGGTCGGCCCGCGTTGACGATTTCCTCTACCACTTCGCGAAGCTGGTTGACCTTGATGGGAAAAACCCCGCGGTAGACACCCTTGAAGCGCTTGCGCGAAATCGCCGTGTTGAACGCTTCGTTCAGCGCGCGCACGCGATGATGCAGCATGTCCTGGAAGCGAATCAGGAGCGGACAGCCCAGCCCCTTCTGGCGGGCCGCCTCAACCACTTCCCGAATCACGATTTTCCCCCCCCGTCCCAGCAGCGGGAGGACGGTCATTTCGCCGTCGTCGTTGATGTCGAAATAGCCGGCGCCCCAGCGGTCGACCAGGTAGGTCGCCTTCGCGTCCTTGACTGTCCAGTCCTGCTCGTTGAACTCGACGACCTCGCGCTCCTTCGAACCTACACTCGCTCTTGCGAAAGAAGCCATCTATTCCCTCCGATGCCTGCGGCGCCGGGCGACACTTCGGCAGTTTGACAATAATCGTAAAAGGACGACGAGGATCAAGAGCCGGCGCGGTTTTCCGATCGGCGAGAAACGGAACCGCGGGCAGGACTTACCTCACTCGTAACCTAACCATCTTGGGTTGTCTGGCAATTCCTCCACCGAAGAAGTAAAGCGGTGGCAGGGAGACCGTTGCAGGCAAATAGTCCCGTCAGATGTGCTTCTAGTACAGCAATGTTTCCTCAGCGTGACAAGATTTCCACCCTGCTTAAGTTCGAAGAGGCAGCCGGTCTAGCCGCGCCGGGTCGCGGAGTGGTCCGCTCGACCCGCGGGCCCGCGCTCCAGCAGTGGTTCCACCTCGCCGATTATCAGCCGTGCCCCACGCTCGTTGCGCAGATAGGTCCAGGCCCACTCCGCCAGAACCAAAATCCGGTTGCGAAATCCGATCAGGTAGAAGATGTGGATGGTCAGCCAGGCCAGCCACGCGCCAAGCCCCGACAACCTGACCCCGCCGACCTCGGCCACCGCAGCACCCCTGCCAATCGTCGCCAGTACGCCCTTGTCGCGGTAGCGAAAGGGCGTGGTCGGCCTGCCGCTTACCGCGCGCAGCACATTGCGCGCAGCATGCCTCCCTTCCTGAATCGCCGCCGATGCCAGTCCGGGCACTTCGCGCCTTTCGCCGCGAACCGAGGCCAGGTCTCCGGCCACGAATACGTTACTGGCGCCGGGAACTGACAAGTCGGGATTCACCAGGACCCGCCCCGCGCGGTCGAGAGGACTCCCCACCTCTTGTCAAGCGTTTCACGCGACATCCTCCAAGGGTGAAGGTGTCGGTCGAGAGCGACGTTTCGAAGCGTCGTAGAGCGAGTCGTTTTTGAGCATGGCGATGAGGACTCGGAGAAGCC
>JAFAHS010000437.1 GCA_019237115.1 Deltaproteobacteria bacterium | reverse complement strand
CGCGGTCTCGATGCGATGGTCGGACGCGAGCGGGAACTCAGTTCCTTGACGAGCGGGCTCGCCGAGACGCTCGCGGGGCGTGGCCGCTTGGTGTTTCTGGTCTCCGGCGAACCCGGCATCGGCAAGACACGGCTCGCCGACGAGTTCGCGGTGGTGGCCGAGGCTAAGGGGTTAGCGGTCCGGATCGGACACTGTTTTCAGGAAGGGGTTCCTTTCCTGCCCTTCGTCGAAATGCTCGAGAGGTTCGTCGATGGCATAGCAGAACCCGAGCAGTTGCGCCGGCAACTGGCGCAAGAGGCATCGGAGTTGGCGCGGCTGCTCCCAAAGTTGCGGCGTATTCTGCCCGATCTGCCACCCGCCCTGGATTTGCCGGCTCCGCAAGCGCGCCGTCATCTGTTCAATTGCTTCTTCGACTTCGTGGCCCGGAGCGCCACCGAACAACCAACTCTGATGATCGTGGAAGACCTTCACTGGGCTGACGATTCCACCCTGGCGCTGCTCGATCACCTCGCCCAAAGAATCGCGGATCTTCCCGTGATGCTCCTGGGTACCTACCGTGATGCGGAAATCGACGTCACTCGCGGATTGGCCAAGACCCTGGAAGATCTCCTCCGCGGGCGAATTGCCACTCGTTTGAAGCTCAAAGGGCTGCCGCGCGACGACGTCGCGACCATGCTCGGTCGACTCAGTGGCAAATCAGCACCCGCCGAGGTGGTCGAAGAAATCTTTGCTGAAACCGAAGGAAACCCATTTTTCGTCGAGGAGTTGTTCCGTCATCTTGACGAAGAACATCGGCTTTACAATTCCGCGGGCGAGTTTCACTCCTCTTTCAAGATCGCCGAGTTGGAGGTGCCGGAAAGTGTGCGTCTGGTAGTAACTCGTCGACTGGAGCGCCTGAATGAAACTACCAGAAGGATGCTGGCAACCGCCGCTACCATCGGCCGTTTCTTCACTTTCGAGTTGCTGGAGGCTGTGAGCGGGAGCGACGGAGACTCACTGATGGAGTGCATCGCGGAAGCCGAGGGGGCTGGCCTGGTTTACTCACTCACCGAGGCTCCCAAGGCCCGGTTTCAATTCTCTCACGAACTGGTCCGTCAAGCAGTGCTCAGCCGTCTATCGAGTGCCCTGCGGCAAAAGCTTCACCTCGAAGTCGCCGAGGCGATCGAACGAATCTACTCCATCAATCCCGAATCCCCTCACGCAGAGACCCTCGACGACTATGTCGCCGACCTGGCGCACCACTACAGTCGGGGTGGCGACCGAGAGAAAGCAGTCCAATACCTGCAACTTGCCGCACAACAGGCTGCGCAACGATCCGCCACCAGTGTGGCCATTGACCAGCTCACGAATGCGTTGCGGATATTGAAGAGTTTGCCGAAGACTGCGCAACGTGATCAACAGGAGTTGATCCTGCAGATGATGCTCGGGCCGCTTTTAATCGCGACGAAGGGCAACGCTTCTCAGGAGGTCGAACAGACCTATCTCCGGGCACGAGAGCTAGCTCAACTGCTGAACGCGACGTCGCAGCAGTTCCCCTCATTATTTGGCTTGCGGTCGGTCTATTTGGTGCGCGGAGAGTTGCTACGGGCTCACGAGTTGTCACAGCAACTTGTAAGCCTTGCCGAAAGTGAAAATGATACCGAACACCTGCTGGAAGCGCGCGTCGCACTCGGCAACACCTTTTATCTTCAAGGTGCACTGAAACAGGGGCACACTCAATTCGAGGAGGCCTTGGGAATCTACGACCCCAAACGGCATCGATCACACGCTTTCGTCTACGTATACGATCCAGGCGTCTTCTGCTTGGCCAGGATAGTCACGACGCTGCCGGCCCTGGGTTATGTAGATCTGACGCTGAAGAAAACGCGCGATTTGCTCGCCTTGGCCAGAGAGGTCTCGCACCCACCTAGTCTGGTGTTAGCGTTAATGTCTGCTTGCGAATTCTATCTTTTTCGCCGCGAAACCGATCCAGCGAACGAGCCAAGCGAGTGGGCGATGAGAGTCGCGGAGGAAAATGGATTGGCTAACTTCCTGGGCCAGGCAACTATTGACTCTGGGGCCACACTAGCCCAGAAAGGGCAGACCAGCGAGGGGATTTCTCGGATCCGGCAAGGACTTGCGGCTTGCCGGGCCACTGGTGCTGTGTTGTTCCGGCCCTTTTTCCTGAGCTTTCTCGCAGATGCTTATTTGAGAGCTGAACAGCTGACTGAGGGTCTCGCTGTCGTCGACGAGGCGCTGTCCTTAGTGAGCCAAACTCAGGAGCGCTTTCACGAAGCGGAACTGTGGCGCCTGAAGGGGGAGCTAGCGCGCCAGACTGGTTTGGAATGCCTGCCGGAGGCTGAAAATTGCCTTCGTAAGGCGATCGCTGTCGCGCGTTCGCAAGAGGCCAGATTCTGGGAGCTTCGCGCGACGACCAGCCTCGCGCGCCTGCTGCGCGACACCAATCGCCGCGATGAGGTGCGCCCGATGCTCGCCGAGATCTACAACTGGTTCACCGAGGGCTTCGACACCGCCGACCTGAAGGACGCCAAGGCGCTGCTCGACGAGTTGCAAACCTAAGCCAGCTGGGCGGGGAACATGCGCTGCGGAAAATGCGGAAGCGATAACCGGGAGGGCCGCAAGTTCTGCGCGAAGTGCGGCGGTCCACTCGCGCGGTTGTGCCCGAAATGCGGTATCGCGAACGAACCTGGCGAGGGCTTCTGCGGCGATTGCGGCGGCACGCTGTTAAGCGATGGAGCAGAAGTTCATTCGCCGCCCCTTCCATCGATTGGAACACGGGTCGGCGCTGTAAGCCGCAGGGAGCCGCGGATCAGGTGAATTGGCGCGGACACGGTGGACTGGCGGGTTTTTCCCGGCGCTTCCTTCCTCCTGACAGAGACAGATTGAAAGGCGCTAACCAGACGACGCTGCTCAGTCGTCGGGGCCCAGTTTCTTCAGGTCCTCCCCTTTCAAAGTCGATCGTAGAATGCCGTGCCAGACGGTCTTAACGTCCGCGGGGGCGAGCTTTCCGTCGTCGGGCCGCAGACGGAAGACAAGATCGTACGGATTGGTGATGTTCCGGGTCGTCGACGTCCAGGCATAGATTGTAAAGGCGTTCAAAGCTGGATCGACCGTCCCCTGAGTTGTGCTGACCTTGATGTCCGACGATTTCTTCGTTCCCTCCTGAATGGCCGAGACAGCGTGCTTCAATCGTTTCGCATCACCTTGAAGGGTGAAGTTTACGACGTCGTTGGGCAGGTTCTTTGTAAAGCCGGCGAGGTTGTATTCGATGGCCTGCTTCATGATCATGGCCCGAAACCCGACATGCTGATCGTTGCCGGTGACAGTCCCTGAAATCGCTTCTTTTTTCATTTGTCGTCCTCGGTCCGTTCGAAATCGCCGAAGGTGACGGAGGGTCGCAAAAAGGCTGCACCCTGGACAGCCTCCTTCGCCCTCCCAGCGCTCGCGGAGTGTCTCCATCTGTAGGAGAGCATCGCGAACGCCGGTATCAAAACGCGTGCAGCCTGGCGTTGTCAAAGCCGTCGTCTGCTTGAATGAAGTTCTGCCGGAAACGAAGTCGGCATAATGCTCTTGGCCCGGACGGCCCGCCATGAGCGGATGCATCCCTTGAAGAAACCACCCAGCCAGCGGTTTCAAACTTCCTGCAACAGCAGGCCAAGTTCGATGCCTTTATCGACATCTTCAACAACCAACCGCGACACATAGGTTACATAATCTGCCGGCTACATGGGTGACAACCTGGGGCCGAGCGGGTTGTCCAGCGGTTTGAGCAGCCGAGTCTCGAGAATCGAAGCAACCAGATCGATAAAGCGAGCACCTTGTGAGTGGTCGCTTTATTTTGCATTACGCGCCACCCGCCACAGCTCATTATGCCCAAGACAGGACGGAGGGTGCCGTGGGCGTTCGGGAGAGTACCGCGACGGCTCGGAGACCGTCTGTAAAGTAGGCATCACCGGTGAGATTCCGGCGGGGAGCAGTGGCAGCCGCGGCGCCGACGCCGGGAACCAAGCCCATACGAGCTACCCGCTCCGCCACCAGCAGATCATTCAGCACGTAGTTCCGTGCCTCGTCGACGTCGGAATCAATCAGATGAGTAGTCAAGTTCCAAGTTCTGGGTGTGAACCGTACGCCTATGTCGCGGCTTACCTGTCCGATCCAAACTGGAGCACCCTCGAAACGAACGTTCGTGGCCCATAAGCGCAGGTGAAGACGTTGGTTAAGGCTCAAGCGGGCGCGCTGCAGGGCCAGATCCTGCCGCCGTCCCGCCACGTACAGAGGGCTTACCGGCGAATAGCGGTAACGTGACTCCAAAAGGAACGCTTTGGTGGTCTTCCACGCGGTACCCAGGGTAAGTGACTCGGTCTCGTCCCAAGCACCAAAGCATTCCTGAATCCGGGCCAGGTCGCCCACGATAACCAGATTGAGGGGGTCACCCTCAAGGGTCCCTTGCTCGTTGCTGGTCGCGCGTGGTTGCCGCTCCAACCAGGTTCGCAGGCCAGCCTCGTCGACTTCCTGGGTTTCGCCCGCGGGTTCGATTTTCAGTTGGCGATAGGAAAGAGCGAGACCCGGTACCTCGACCGAGAATGGAAACTCCAATGATTGGCCGCGGCCCAGCAACCTTACGCGCAGTCTTTTCACCCCTTCATCTAAAGGAGTGAACAAGAAGCCACGTGCTTTTTCGCCGGCAGAGATGACACTGGTGGGAAATCCCACAGTGCGGAAAAGATTGTCCATCCGGTGGTTTGCGGAGCGTGCTCCCAAGAGCCTCAATGGAAGCAGTGGAAGCAGGGGTAGGAACAGCCATCCGAGTAATCCGAAAGAGACCAACCGCTTGCCCATGGAAAAGTGAGAGAGCTGGGCGGCTTCCAGTGGCGTGTAGTAATTACGATCAATCTGAACGCGGTCCAGCCACAACCGTTCTCGGCCGCTGTTTACCACCTCCAGCCAGACCGCTTGCAATCCTTGGCTTGATAGCCGGACCCCGAGCATCCGTTCGGCCTCTCGGTCGCTCGGTACCGCGACGGTGATCTCGACCTCACCCTCGCGTCGGGTATGAGCGCGCTCCAAGAACGCGCGTTCCTCGGGGTACGGCTCGTAACTCGTTGTTAGTCTTCTGAACATTGCAATTCGTTGGGGCGCACCCACGTGCACTCGCTATCGGTAAATCGAGAGCATTTCAAGTTCTGATTTGTTGGCAAGCGTGTCCCACCGAATGGTAAGCGCCAGGTGGAGGTTCCCAAATGAGGCGCCCGGTTTCACGCTGACCGGATCGGGGGCATTTTTCTATATATAAAGCGGCGGCCCGTTTTCTTGATCGCGCACCCCCACGCGCGCTCGCGGCGGGCGGGCGAGAACTCGTCTGATCGCAGGTGCCTTTAGAAAAGATGGCGGTAGAGCCGGTTTGTGGTTGCAGATGTTGACCACTCCGAGCGCCATCGAGGAGGGCGCAGGGGGGCACGACGCGCACGCGCCAGACTCGGCAAAGGGACGCGGTGTTTGCCAGATTGAACGCCCACGCACCTTGGGTGAAGGACCCCTCGTAACCTGTCCCGATTGAGATAAGTTAAATCAAGTAACTTTTCGCCGGTTACAGTTCGACTGGAAAGATGAAGACGACCGATTGGAGGAAGACCAACACTTGGCAACGCCGGCGCCAAGGTGAGACCAAGTAATTGAATCCGGACATCATATTTCACCGCGTTGCCAGCTTTTAAGCGGTTGATGTCGCTGTCAAGTGGGAGCATCTACAACGACCGGCGGGAGGAAAACCAAGTACATTAGACGAACAATCAGGGCCCGAGAGGCAGCTGAATAGCCAGCACACCTAAACAATAACGTTCCTAAAGTGATCGCTCTTTCGCTACTTGTATTCGTGCTGCTTCCACTTGGCCACCTTCAACAGGACACGAGTCCGGAAGCTCAGAATGCCATCACCTGTGCCATTCCAGGGATTTAAGGAGTTGGGATGTTTAAGGCCAAACGTTTGATGGTCCCAGTTCTCTTCCTGAGCATACTCATGCTGTATGGCTGCGGGGATCTTGGTGACTTAACTCCACATGATACAGCGTCTCTACTCCTGCCTCAGTTTAAACGGTCGGAGATCCTCGGTTTCGTGGCCGGTTTCGGGACGACCTTTGCAGCGGTGCCGGACTTGATCGCAATGCTCCGGCGTCGGTCAAGTGTGGGCATGAACCCGACGATGGCGGCAATTATGGGTATCTTTCAGATCCTTTGGGTCTACTATGGGCTGCTGATTGCTTCACGGCCCGTTATCGCGTGGAACATTATCGCGGTGCTGATTAACTTCCTCAGCGTTGGTGCTTATTTTCATTTCGCAAGAGAAGAGAACCGAAGAGCTCCTGCTGCTATGAGCTGACTTTGCAGGCTCTTGGGGTTCGTGGTTGGTTCTTGTGCGGTCGAGCCATTCGAGGTCTCCTCAAAAGCCAAAATGTCGTTGATTCAGGATGACTAAGGCCTGGGTGCTGTATGGGAGTCCCTGCGATTGTTGGTACGAGTGTGCGTTCTGATAGGCTCGGGCGCAAACTCCGATCAATATCTGAGAAAGCATTGTTCGTCTTTTAACGTCAATAAGAGACCTGCTTCGATGGCAAGCCGCCGCCGCAGAGTTTGAACCGTCTAGTCCTTCAGGCACGCATCTCGGATCCCCGACGGCCGATCTCGGCTCCTCTCATTCAGACCGCTGGTTGAGACGGAGTGAGACGATCGTCTGGCTCGATAACTCGACGCAGACGCCATAAACGGTCAACCCTCGATCATCATCGGGTGGCGCGCGGGTCATCACCAAGGCGCGGTCGGCCTGAACCGCGCGGACTCAGCTGTGCAACGACGCGATGGCCTGCGCCGCCAGCCGCTCCGCGAAGTCGGGACGCCACCTTGTCCACCCCTCGTTCAAGGTCGGCGTCCGACCGCGTCGCACGATGAGGCGGTACTCGTAGCACGCCAACCACAGCGCTCGGATGTGCAATACTCCGGGGAGCCGGTCCAGCTCCTCGTCGGTGAGCTGGACGTGCTCTCGGTATCCGCGCATTACCGCGTCGACGTACTCTGCTCCGACCTCCGCCGCGGTCCTAAGTAGCCAGGCCAGTGCGGGCAGTCGCGGTCCGCGTCCGGACCCAGCCCAGCCCACGATGACGAGGTTGCCCGGCGTGCCGACCGCCGCCCACGCGTGGTAGTTGCCGTGGGTGAGCGCCTCGGGCAGGCCTTCCGCGTCATCGGCGTTCTCGACGTGGTCGCGGAGCCACTCAAACCGCTCCCGTCCTTCAGGGGCGACGGCGTCTTCGACGCTCGCCAGAAAGTTCATCGCCGCCGCGAGATCCTGCTTCGGTCGACCCACGTAGAAGCCGCCGTCGTGTTCCTCTGATCCTCCATCTCTTGCGACCGCGCCGCCCCCCGCGGGGAGCATGTGCAGGCGCCCGAGCAGGGTCGCCAGTTCGTAGAGCACTGCCGGCGACTCGACCCGGCCATGCGCATCTGTCGGACGTCCGCCTTCAACGAACTCGGTCACGATCAGGGCGCTCTCATTGAGCAGCGACACGGGCTCGTCATGCGCGAGCCGTTCGGCGGGAAAGTTGTGCGAAGCCAGAAAACGCAAGATGTCTGCGTCGCCTTCGACGCGGCTGACCTTGTCTGCGGGGGAGGAGAAGATTCGAGCCACCCAAGGCGAACCCGCCTTGCGCCTGACGAGCAGCGTCGAGGGGTAGTGGCCATCCCAGGAACCGCGTGGACGCGACCCGGGGTCGTCGATAGGCGTCATCGAGGTAATACGGATGCCGTAGTGCGCCTCGAGATGCGCCTTGAGCGCCGCGTGCTCGAAGGGACGGGTGGGTCGCTCCGCCGACTTGCCCTTCTCCAACGCGGCGCGCGCCTCGGTGTATCGCTGTCCGGACTCGCGTGCCCGTTGGCGCACTGCACGCTTGAAACTGCCCTGCTTGGTCATAGCAAACCTCCTCGACGTGCCCCGGTCCCCCAGCGACGCGGCACTCGAACAGGTCTGTATGGCAAGGACCTTGAGGGTAGATTCCCCTTCGCCCTCGGAGGTCCCGGCTGGGGCGGGTTCCTCAAAGGCTCGGCGTCGGCCCGACGCCGTGGACCGAATGGTGTCATTGCTGTCCGAGCGGTGTCAACCAGGCACCGAGCGTACGATGGGTTCGGCGGGCCTCTCTCCTGCGACAGCCAAGACGAGCCTTCGGCTCGGAGGAAGACATCGGGCTGGTGTGACGCTCGGTCTAGGGCTGATTTTTTTGGAATGGTCAGTCCCTTTTTCTTTACTGTCGCGGGAATGAAAAGTGGACTTTTCGAAAAGATGGCGCCTATCGAATCTTTCGTAAGGAAGTATACGCTATAAGAAGCGCCCGCGATTGCGGGGGCAGAATCGGAATCCGCGGAGAACCTAACGGCGACTCGCGACGCTCAATCTCGGCAGAGAATCACATGGAAGAAGGAAAACCGAGCGCCACTGCGATGCTCACGGCGATGGTCCGCGCCGCCCACCTGCTTTGGGACGAGCCACCGAAGATCTTCGAGGATACGTTGGCATTGCGGCTTTCCCGATGCGACAGCGAGGCCGCCCTGAAGGCGCAGCTGGATAAGCTTGATGCAGAAGTCGCGCGAGGCACGAATCCGGATTTCGCTCTGATCAGTCGTCGGTCTCTCACCGCGATGGTAATCATGCGAAGCCGCTACGTTGAAGACGAAGTTGAGGAAGCGGTTGCAAAAGGAGTGAGCCAGTATGTGATCCTAGGCGCGGGACTGGACTCTTTCGCGTATCGTCGTCTGGACCTCGCGAAAGTTCTGCACGTTTTTGAAGTAGATCATCCGGCTACACAAGCGTGGAAACGGACCCGCCTTCACGCGGCGGGTGTAAAGTTGCCGCCTAACCTCAGTGTCGTGCCTGTCGACTTCGAGAAGGAGTCATTGATCGACAACCTGCAAAGGGACGGCTATCGCAAGGACGCGCCGGGTTTTTTCTCATGGCTCGGAGTCACGATGTATCTAACTGTGGAAGCCATTTTCGGCACCTTACGCACAATAGCTGCACTGCCAAGCGGAACGGAAATCCTCTTTGAATATAACGCGTCGAAAGAGTTCCCCGACGAGGAGACCCAGAAGATTCTAGCGGCGGTCATGGCAGTCGCGGCGGCGCGCGGTGAACCAATGCGCAGCCTTTTCGAACCAGCGCGGTTGGTGGAACGGGTGCGCAAGCTCGGCTTCGCCGCGGTTTCGGATTTCGGTCCTGACCAGGCAGTTGCTCGCTACTTCGCTGGCCATGCGGATCATCTTCGGCCCTCCGTTTTTAATCATTGCATGCGGGCGCAAGTCGGCCGGCGACCTGACTGAGCGAGCCTTGTGATCCTTCTCGACGCGGTTCTCGCGCGACTCGAAAAAGCCTCCTGCGCAGCTTCGGACAGCGGCGAAGTTTCGGTCGCTCCCATAGCCGGTTGCCATCTCGTATGTGGTCCTCACAGCCTCGAACTCAGGTCTTGAGGTCAGACGAGCAGCGGTCGAGGATCTTGTTGATCGCAGCGGGAAGTGCAAGTCAGCGAACTTTCGCCACCTCACCCTTGATGGCATCCAGCACGGCTCATCGTCTGGCTCTTAAAAAGCGCGCCAGACCGTATTGCCAAGAGTAGCTCGGTTTCATTTGCGGAGTCGTGGCATTGAGCCTAGGATGCGTTAGACAGTGGAGGTAGGGTGATGGCTCGCCTACTCGGCCTCATCAGTGGTGCGCTTCTCCTCTGTTTGCTGTTTGCGAAAAGCGGCTCCGGTCAGCAAATCACGGGTCAGCTACCAAACACCTCTACGAGCGGGCAGCCGGGTACGACCGAGTCGGACACGACGATCCGCTCGCAGCAGCCCGATGACGGCACGCTTGAAATCCGGCGACAGGCCGATGGCCAACCGCCAACCCGCAATGAGGTCGTGGCGCCACGCGCATTCAAGCCATCGGAGGATGAATCATCACTCGACCGCGACTTGAAGCCTGAAACCGAACAGCGCCCGGTTGGGCGGGCTCCGTATCTCGGCATCAGAATCGCCGAAACCAGCGAGTGCATACTGGGGAGCGAAGAGCATTCGCTCGAGGTATTGTCGGTGCGCCCGGGCAGCCCGGCGGCAAAAGCCGGGCTCAACGCCGCGGCCGGATTCAACGCCCCCTCATCAATCGCGGCGGCGATATTCACTCCTATCGGCTTGGCTGCACACGCTCTGCTACACCGGGCCGGTATGCCGGGATACGGCCACGACCTGATCATCGGAGTGAACGATCGCCGCGTGCACGACAAGACAGAACTGGATCAGGAACTGAGCAAGCTCAAACCAGGCGACTCCGCTTACATTAACATTGTTCACCCGCTGCCCACCGGATCACATCAGACTTCGCGGGTTTTCATAACCGTCGGGGAGTGGCGTACAGAAGCGCCACTGGAGAGCGCTGGTCGTTCGCTTGGACCTGCAACTTTCGATTCAAGTGGCAACGTGAGTTACGCGTACTGAGACTCTTACCCATGAACCGCGCGACATTCTTCCTCACCGTTGCGGTCGCGATGGGCTCTGTCTTCGGTTTGGCGAACGGCGCCGAGATCGAGCCGGGAGAACTCATCACCAGGGACAACGCGGCCCGGGTTGCGAACCTGCTCAGCCCGGGCAACTATTTCCTGGCTCGCCAGGGAATGGAGATGAAGATAGTCCCGACGAGGGACTACGAGTGGCCGGCGCCGTACAAGAGCTCAACCGAGCAGTACTCGCCGCAGGTCAAGCTGGGTCCGAACGGTGAATTGCAGAATTATCGCGCGGGACAACCGTTTCCGCTACTCGATCCCAACGACCCGCACATTGCGCAGAAGATCATGTGGAACTACCAGTTGGGACCTTCCTTCAGCGACGATCTCGATACGCAGGACGACGAAATCGCGAACTATGCGCCGGGCCATGCTGGCGTTCCGTGGTCCTCGTACTACGTCGGGCACCTGGCGGTGTATCGCAACATCGGCCGCAACTATGTCTTGCCGGTTCCGACTGACTATGACGGCAATACCGGGATCATGCAGCGCTTGGCGGTGGGGCCGATCGTCGTCCCGATCGAGTCACCTTCCTGGCAATCCCGGTGGATGTGGTTCGTATGGTATCGGTACGGCGACCCGCAGAAGTCGGACCTGGTCTGGTCAGCGATGAACCTTGGCTGGTCGAACTGGCCAGGACCAAACGTCACACCGACGGACTACCTCACCGGCACGTCTTTTTTCGGTAACCTCGACCTGCAGTCGTTATTCGGCTTCGCCGGAAAGTTCGAGGATTTTGATTTCAAGTTCCTGGGCGAGAAGGAAGTACTCGCGGTGGTTCACGCCGCCAGCTTGCCGGCCCACTCATGCGCCGCCGACGGCGGGCGCACGATATGTCCCGAAAACTGGGAGCTGCGCCATGTGTACGTGGTGGAGGCGAAAGCCCGCAGACCGACACGCTATGGCGACATTCCCCCGATCGCGAAGAGGATCTTTTACATCGATTCCCAGGGATGGTTCATCACCGCGTCCGACCAGTATGACCACCGGGACGCCTTGTGGAAGACGCTTGCGATCTTCAACACGGTACGTGACCGTGAATACCCTGACTCCAAAGCCGCGGTGTATTCATTCGATCACCTGCTACAGACCGCGCTGGTCGACGAAGACGTTCAAAGCGGCTATTCGACCGTACTGTTCACTCCAAGCCCCAACCGGGCGCGACACGACACCTGGTTCGTCGACCAGGGCATCATCTCGCAGCGCTGGATAGTGCCTCAGCGCTTCACGACCTTTAAGGAATACTTTTACTGAGCGCTCCGCGTCCGGGAAGGTGCCCAAAGGACCCGGCGTACTCCTCCGCAGCAGAGGCCGCTGGATTTACAGCGTGCCCGCTGACGCGGGCTCAGCGGTCGCGCCACCCGGAAATTTGTCTACTGCGTCGATCAAAGAAATCTTCTCAAGGCGGGGACGCCGGGGGGAGAGTCATCCTTGGAGACCAATTCGTCGCGCTTAGCAAGAATTTCTTTTACCTTCGGTCAAGGAAATCTTCCTCAAGTCGCGGATAACTGGGGAAAGGCATCCTTAGAGACCAATTCGCCGATTTAACAAGAATTTCTCTTACCTAAGAACACGTGGGCGAATCGACGATCTGCTCTAAACCTTGAGCAGCGGCGCGCCTGGTTGCTGTTGATTCTCTCCGGATGGGGGCTTGCGTGTTCGCGAGCGGTTAATGGCGCCTCAAGACACTCCTTCGGGCAACGGCCAATATTATGTGCACAGCAACGTTATAGTGCATCCAATAGGAACTAAAAAGTTGATTAGAGTAGATTTACAGACGCATAGCCAATGTGCTACTCGGCCATCTTCATCTAATGATGGTTGATACTTCCGCAGCGATGCGCGACGCGGAAGGGAGAGGAGATTGCCAAAGCGGCCTGGGGGTTATCGTACAGGGATTGCCTCCGGCGCTCGGAGGGCCGACCGTGCGCCAGGATGAGTTGGATATGATTCGCGGTTCGCCTTATGAAGGCGAAGCCCGACGGATTGCCCGTGAAGCGTATGCGCACGCCGACCTGAAGGATTCGGCGGTAGGCTCATTTCTTCGCACGGCAATTCCCTACACTGCTCGTTGCAGGCAGATCATCCATTACGAGGGTCGGCCGACCACCCGCGTCTACTTGGTGGAGAGCGGTCGGATCAAGTGCATCTCTAGTGCAAGCGACGGCCGCGAATTGTTGCAGGCAGAATTCGGTGCGGGAGAGTTCTTCGGGGTCATTGAGGCGCTGAATGGAACGCGCGCAGTCGCCACCGCGGTGGCGACCGAGACCTCGGTGCTCAGGTTTGTTCACAAAGAGTTGTTCCGCACGCTGGTAGCCGAGGATTCTGAACTTGCGCTGACTCTGGTGCAAGTTCTGGCTCAGCGGTTGATGTCGGCGTACGAGCGCCACACCGATCTGGCGTACGAACCGATAGACCGCCGCATCCTCCGGACGCTGAGCGGTCTGGCGTGCAGGTCCGATGGTGCACTCGTGGTCAACCGAGCTCTGAGCATTAATGAATTGGCCAGCATGGTAGCCGCCAGCCGCACCCGGGTTTCGATCGCCGTGCAGGATCTGATCCGGCGCGGCCGATTGAGCCGCATCGAGGGCAAATTCGTTCTCCTTTCCGAAGCGCACTCCGCGTGATGTTACCTAGGTAACAGATTTTTTCTTCCCAACGTTACCTGCGTAACAGGTAAATCTACATTCTCTGCACTAATAGATCCCGTGCACTCGTGGAGTTGTGCAACGAAGCGGCCTGCCGCCTTTCGCCGGAGGAGTCTCCATGAAAAAAGTACTCGCTGGTTTGGCATTGTTGTTACTGGTTGTGTCGATTGCGACCGCACAGCGATACGCTCAAGTACCCCCCGACGGCGGTGGTGGTTTCGGTGGTGGTGGTTTCGGTGGTGAAGGAGGGCCAACTGACCCGGGTGTGCAGGCTGGCAACCGCAACACCGGGGCTCCACTCGGTTCGGTTTCGACGACCGACGGAACCCTGCAGTTCTTCCAGAACGGGCTGAGCCGCTTTAACGCGACCGACTCGGTTTCCAATTCCCCTACCGCGAACAACGGTTTGGGGCCGCGCTTCAACTCCAACAGCTGCGTTTCATGTCACGGTCAGCCCGCGCCCGGCGGGACGGGCCCGGCGGTGAATCCGCAATTCCTGTTTACCAACGGCAGCCCGCCTCTGGTCGCGCCGAATAACAGCACTCCATCTTTTATCACGGCCAATGGCCCGACCCGGGAAGCCAGGTTCCCGTTCTTTTTCAACAGTAGTGGCCAGGTGAACACCAGTGCGCCGAACGGGGGAGTGGAAGACCTGTTTACGGTAACCGGTCGCGCCGATGCGGGTAGTTGCGCGCTGTCGCAGCCTCCTTTTGAGCAGGCCGCGCAGGCCAACAACATCATCTTCCGCATTCCCCTGGCGACATTTGGTGACGGCCTGGTCGAGAACCTGGACGAGTCAACCCTGCTGAGTAACCAGAGTGCGAACCTCAACAACAACTTCGGAGTGGCCGGGACATTCAATCATAACGGCAATGATGGCACGATTGCGCGCTTCGGATGGAAGGCTCAGAACAAGTCACTGGAACTCTTTGCTGGTGAGGCCTACAACGTGGAGCAGGGCGTCAGCAACGAGGTCTTCACCCAGGACAGACCACTGCCCGAAGAAGATCAGAGTGGAACCGGGCTTCCTGCGAACTGCCTGAACCTCAGCCTGAAAGGATATCCGGAAGACTCGACCAACTTTACCGCCACTCCCAACCAGGATCCGTTCGTCAGCAACGCTTCTGTTCCGAGTGACGTGGTGCAGTTTGCCATGTTCATGCGGTTCCTGGCTCCTCCGCCGACTGGAGGAGTTGTTCGGAATGGACAATCTGTTAGCGCAGAGACGATAAGCAATGGGGCGGCTCTCTTCAGTTCCGTCGGCTGTGCGACCTGCCACAATTCGGTGATAAACTCGACCCAGCCGTCGAGCTTTACTGCATCGCTGAGCCAACAACCAGTAAACGCGTTCAGCGATTTTGAAATTCATCATATGGGGGCCGGGTTGGCCGATAACGTCGGGCAGGGCGGCGCCGGCGGCGACCAGTTCAAAACGGCGCCGTTGTGGGGCCTTGGGCAGCGGATTTTTCTACTTCACGATGGGCGCACTTCCAACCTTTTCAAGGCGATCCTGCAGCACCAGGGCCAAGGCAGCGAGGCGAACAACGTGATCGAGGCTTTCACGGACCTCGACAACTCTCAGCAGCAAGCCGTGTTGGATTTCCTGCGTTCGTTATAACTGTTGGCGTTCTTTCTGGCGACAACCACTGGTGCGACACGATGGTGTCTCACCAGTTTTCTCTATATGGCTCAGCGCAGCTTCCCGAACCGGCGAGGCCCATACGAGGAGTTCTAAACGAGCACATGAAGGAAAAGATCCAGGCTGGAATTGCGAGCGGCGTGGCCGTTCTGGTTCTGACCGTGCTGCCAGCCTTCGGCCAGGTCGCGGGCCCGAAGGGCGATTCTTCCCGCCAGCACCCGATAAAAAAGGTCCCGGAACACGTGATACTGGTCAAGGGCGCCTGGTCGAGCGCTAACGATTCCACTCCCGTGCCGGAAAGCGGGACAATCACCCACGACGTCTACCGCAATCAGTACTTTGGGATTGCCTACCGTCTACCGCCTGACTGGATTCAAAAATATGCAGGGCCGCCTCCATCAGATACCGGTAGCTACGTACTCGCGGAATTGTCGCGGCCGGACTCATACAAGGGAAATGGGCGAGGCGATATCCTTATCACTGCCCAAGACATGTTTTTCACACCACTACCTGTGGATACGCGACACAGCTGGTCAACTATACGAAAGCCCGCCTGCAGTCCGACTACCAGCTGGAACCCAACCCCGTCGGGCTGCCGACTGGTGGTCGGTCCTTTGCCAGCTTCGCCTATTGGTCACCCGTGGCGCAGCTGCACTGGTACGTCCTGGCCACCGAGATCCGCTGCCATACGGTAGAATTCGTCTTTATGAATCGGGACCCGATGACGCTGGCTAGCCTTGCTCAGATGAGCAAATTGAAACTGCCAAAGGAAAGCAGCCCAACCGAGGGCACCGGTGGTGACGGGGTCCCGGTTTGTATCAGGGATTACGCGGGGGACGGGACCGTAACCGAGAGGGTGGACCCCGTGTTTACCCAGCCGAGATTTAATCCGGTTCCGGTCCGGATCATAGTTGATAGGCGCGGCAGGGTGAAACACATTCACTTTCTGAGTGCGTTTCCCGACCAGCGACAAGCTATCGGCGATGCTCTAAGTCAGTGGAGATTCAAGCCGTACTTGCGCAACGCGCAGCCAGTTGAAGTTGAGACCGGCATTATGTTTGGACACGCCCCACGGTCGATGCCACCTACGAAGCGCACGGAACTCCAGCCCAACCTCGCCCGGCGCAACCCATAGTTGAAACGAACCATCGACTTCATCGAGCTTCCAGCGACGCCAACCGATTAGGGCTCGGTCTAGGATTACGAGGCACCATCTCCAACCGCTTGCGCGATGGGATTGAGTGTGCGCGCTGCCATCTCTTTTTTGCGCGAGAGACCCCAGCGAGCTTTTTTGGCTCCGTGAACTTCACAACGGCAGACCTATTGATCTCTGCTCTCGCCGTTAAAGCCGAATTCGCCGCCTCATGCATTCTCCTGTCGCATCGCGGCAGAACCGACTTGAGAAGGCAAAGCGGGCGGTAGAGACACGAATTACTAATTGGTTCGAGCTGGTGCGCGAAGACTCCGAGCGTGAGCCAGCGTTGCATTGTCCAGACACCGAGGGCTCACGTACCAATCCTCCCGGTTCCCACGCTCGTTGGACGCCCAGCGTTTGCGCGGCAATTGATGGAAGGGCCTTCGCAGTTACGCGAAGGCAGTCGCGCACGATTAGGGACTCTGGCGCTGCGGTTTGTTGAGGTGGACAATCGGCCGAACAGGGCCCAGTTGTTGGCTGGGGTCTATTGTCAGTCGCAGGGGGACACACCATGTGTGCGATCTCAAATTCCAATCGGAAAATCGACGTGCATGCGCATTATCTGCCGCCCGGCTACGCGGACGAGATGCGCAGGGCCGGCATCGTACATCCCGATGGCATGCCAGACTATCCGAAATGGAGCCCGGAATTGGCGCTCGAGACCTATGAGAAGCTGGGCATCGAGACCGGAATGTTATCGATCTCCTCGCCTGGTGTTCACTACGGTGATGATGCTGCCGCGCGACGGCTTGCGCGCAAAGTGAATGAGGCGGGCGCTGAAGCAGTCATGAAGCACCCCAAAAGGTTTGGACTGTTTGGCGCCTTGCCGATGCCGGACGTGGACGGATCGCTGGAAGAACTCACGTATGCAATGGGCACCCTTCGCGCCGACGGGATCGGACTCAAGACCAACGTCCACGGCATCTACCTGGGCGACGCGAAGTTTGATCCGATTTTCGAGGAACTGAACCGGCGTAAAGCGGTGGTGTTTGTCCATCCCACGTCGCCGGCTTGCTGGCAACAATGCGCGATGGGCTATCCGAGGCCGATGCTGGAATTTCCATTCGACACCGCGCGCGCAGTCACCAACCTGATTTTCACCGGGACGCTGGAAAGATATCCCGACATTTCGATCATCGTCCCGCATAACGGCGGTGCGGTTCCGGTCCTCGCGGGCCGCATCAACGCAGTTGGACACCGCCTCCGACTCGGCGCCGCAGGTACCAAGGACGCGATCACGTACCTGCGCCGCCTCTATTACGACACCGCGATTCAGTCGGAGCACACGCTTTCTTCTCTCGTTCAGCTCGCCGACGTTTCCCATATCGTTTACGGAAGCGATTGGCCCTGGTACCCGGAGCCTGGGGTCTCTGAGACGAACAGGGAACTTGAAGCGAGCAGGTTCGTTAGCGATGAAGATCGCGCGGCGATTCATCGGACGAACGCGCTTGAACTGCTGACGCGGCTTAAGTCTGTGGCGGCCTGATACCGACCCGGGTCCGGGGGGAGGGAGGACCCTTTGGCTCAGTTCTAGTTCGTTGGGCTCCCAACGATCATTATGGGTTGCTCAACTCCCCGAGCAGCGCCTTCGCTTCCTTGAGGTCCGCGGTGTCGGAGCCCTCGGTGAACCAATCGTAGATACCAGAGAGCACCGCGCGCCCCTCGTCCCGGCGGCCCGCATCGCCTAACAGGCGCGCTAGGCTCGTCGCGGCGCGGAGTTCCCATGCTTTCGCAGAGATTTGTTGTGCAAGCGCGATTGCACCGCGGAAATCGGCCTCGGCCTGTTCGGTTTGGCCAACGACACGACGTAACTCGCCCCGCATCCTTGTAACTTCGGGCCCCCAGGTTAATTCCAACGGGTTCGCTAGCAAAGCATTCTCTATCCGTTCGAGCGCCTGCGGTACTCTTCCTTCGAGTGACTCTGCGATAGCGACCCAGCAGAGATACAGAGGCATCATGATCCCAGCCCCGCTTTCATTCAGTCCTTCGAGGCCCAAATAGACATTGGGCATGCCGTCGCCGAGATGACCAAGCGCGGCTTCCGCCAGGCCAAAGAAGACGCGAGACCCTGCCGCGTACTGGCGAAAGCCATGCTCATCTGCAAGGGCGATGGACTCGGCGGCGGCTGATTTGGCCTCAGCGAACTCTTTGAGGAAGAGTTGCAGTATCGCAGCAACATGCTGCGTGTAAGCCAGCTCGAAAGGGCTCCCGAGCTGAGTAGCGCGGGCTATTGCGGTGTGGATTCGTTCGCGGGCAGTGTCCGGGCGTCCCAGTAGCCACGCAACGTGGCTTCCGAAGCCGAACCCAGAGCCCACAGTAGATGGAAATTTTTCTCCGGCCGATGCGAACAAGCCTTCACCAGCGGCATAGTGCTCCTCAGCGTCCCGCAGATCTCCCCGGAAGTAGGAGGCCGAAAGTTTGATCACCCGCCCGAGTCCCAATACCGGGGGACTCCCGTCGCGCTCTGCCAGATCAAAGACCTGAGGGGCGAGCGCGCCGGCTGCAGACAGGTCACCGCGGCTAAGGGCATCAACGAACGAGCCAACCAGTTGTAGTAGGAGTTGCCCGGGATTATCGGTTTTTTGCGCGAGTGCTCGCGCGTAGGCGACCGCTTCGGCAGCTTCTGGCGCGGCCCATCCCCGGGTTAGCTGGAGCACAGGTACGAACCGATTCAACAGCTCCAGCTCGCGCTCCACTCGCTCGGGTGACTCCGGGAGAGTCCTTAGCAAATCGAGCGCATGCCTATAGGACGCTTCTGTTTCCTTGCACGCATAGCGAAGGAACGCACAGTCCCCCGCCTTGCGCCAGGCGGCGATCGCGTGCTCCGTCTCGTTGGCGTTGGCCCAGTGCCGCGCAATCAGCTCGGGCTGCGCTTCGGCCAGCGAAGCGAATTTTTCGAGGATCTTATGCGCGACGAGCCGATGCAACTCGCGTCGCCGGCTCTTGAGGAGTGCCTCGTAGGCGGCATCCTGAATGAGCGCGTGCTTGAACTGGTAGGTCGCCTCGGGGGCGATCCCCCGCGCGTAGATAACTTCCGCGTCTACCAGCTTTTGCAGCGCCGACTGCAGCTCAGTCTCGCGCACTGCCGAGACTGCCCGCAGTAATTCATAGGAAAACTCCCGTCCGATAACCGCAGCGACCTGTGCCACCTCCTTGGCCGGGCCCAGCCGGTCCAGACGCGCGGCGAGCGAGTCGTGCAGCGTGGCCGGAATGTCGTGCACAACCGAGCGACCGTCGCCCTCCAGGATGAGCCGGGTCAGCTCCTCGGCGAACAGCGGCACTCCATCGGTGCGTTGCACCACTGCATCGATGAGCTCGGACGCCAAGGCGGAGCGCGCCACCACCCCGGCGATCATCTCCCGGGTGTGACGGTTGTTCAGGCGATTAAGGGTTATCTGCGCATGATGCGCGCGCATCGCCCACGGCGCGCGGAACTCGGGCCGCGTCGTGCAGAGCAGCATGAGTGGCGCGGTCGCTGCCTGCTCGACCAACGTCTGCGCAAGTTCCAGCGTCGACGGATCGACCCAGTGCAGGTCCTCCATCGCCATCACCACCGGCTGCACCCGGGCCAGGTTGAGGGCCCAGGCGGACAAGTTGGCCAGCAGCCGCCTGCGTCGTTGGTCGGGTGCGAACATCAGCGGGGGGTATCGGTCCGGGATCGGCAGATTGAGCAACTCGGCGATGAGCGGCAGCGCTTCGTTAAGCTTCATCTCCGCCGCCCCCTCCAGCCGGCGCTCGAGGTGAGTGACGCGCTCCTCGGGACTTTCGTCGCCGCGCCAGCCCAGGCCTTGCTCGAGCATCTCGGTCACGGCGTGAAACGGGGTGCTCTGGGAGAACTGTTGGCCGGCGCCTTCGATCCACAGATGCGGTTGGTCTCTGAGCTGGGCGCGGAACTCCTCTACCAGGCGCGACTTGCCGATGCCGGGCTCGCCCATCACCAGCACCAGCTGCCCTTGACCCTCGCGCGCCCGTTCCCAGCGACTAAGGAGCAGGTCGAGGTCATCTTCGCGACCCACGAACGGCGTCAGGCTGCGCGCGACGGCCCGGTGCGCGCGCCGGCGCATCGCCGCGGGCTCGATGACCCGATAGAGCTTAAGCGGGTGCGCGATGCCCTTGAGCTGCCGGTCACCGCGATCCTCGACCACGAACAGGCCCGCGACCAGCTCGTGCACCGCGGCGGTAATTACCACCGAGTCGGGTTCGGCGGCCGACTGCACCCGCGAGGCGACGTTGGGCGCATCGCCGAACACGTCGGCCCCCTCACCGCCGCCCTGGCCCATGACCACCGAACCGGTCTGGATTCCAACCCGCACTGCGAGCTTCACCTTGTACGCGGCGGCCAGGCGTCCGTTGAGCGCTGCGATTTCTTCGACCACCGCAAGCCCGGCGCGCACCGCCCGCTCGGGGTCATCCTCGTGCGCCTGCGGCCAGCCGAAGTACACCATCAGGCCGTCACCCAGATACTTGGCGACGTGCCCGCCAAAGCCGGTCACTGCGGCTGCGGTGGCGCGCTGATACTGCGCGGCGATCTCGCGCCAGTCTTCGGCATCCAGGTGAGCCGCGATCTCGGTGGAACCTACCAGGTCCGAGAACAGCACCGTCAGATGGCGGCGCTCGCCATCGGCCGGAGCAGCCGCCCTGCCTGGGTGGGCGGGGGTGGGAATCTTAGCGGTCGGTTGTGGACGCGACGGCGGCTGTGCGGGACCCTCGCTGGCGCCCAGCGCAGCACCGCAATCCCCGCAAAATCGTTTGCCCGCCGGGTTGTCCGCACCGCACCGGGCACAAAGATTCGCCAACGCCGCGCCGCAGTCGCCGCAGAATCGATTGCCTTCGGGATTCTCTTCCCCGCACTTCGAACAGCGCATCGAGGTTAGTCGCCCATTGTCGCTGTGAGGGCCGCCCAGACTAGGCCGATTTCAATCAGCATCGCAAAGGCTTGGCGGCCTCAGAAGGAGACGGGATCGTCGCCCGTTACTGTTGTGCGGGCGCCAATAACCCGCCGCAGGCTTTACCGACTACGAACTACTCATACTTCGATGGCGGCGAACGCTGCGGCTGCGGGGTTCGCACTCCAGCGAGACGGCCAAGGAGGAAATGGCGACGCCGGCGATTGCACAGAGTCGATGTATGTGAAGAACGCGGTTGGGTCGGTCACCGCCCGAGTACTTATCGGCCAAACAAACGTACCGCCGCCTGGCGCAATTCGGCCCGATGATCCGGATGCGCGATCGCGATCAACTCCTGAGCACGCTCACGATGGTTCTTGCCGAGCAGCCGCGCAATCCCGTATTCCGTCACGACGGTATCCGCAAAAAACCGCGGAATCGTCACCAGCGCGCCTTGCTCCATTTGCGGCACGATGCGCGATATCGTGCCATTTATCGCGGTTGACGGAAGCAGCGTGATGGCCCGCCCACCGGGGCAGAGGAATGCTCCGAGGTGCATTTCCGGCTGACCGCCCGTGCCGTTGATCATCCGCGCGCCCAACACCGTCTCCGAGTTAATCTGGCCGGTGAGGTCGATAGTTAGCGCATTGTTGATCGAAGTCTGCCGATAGTTCGAAGTCAACGTCGAGAGCTTTAGGACGTAGCCAGGGTCGTAGAGCTCGAACCCCGGGTTGTCGTCGATGATACGCAGGTCGTCGGGATCCGAACCCGACCACGCGACAGCAACGGCCTTGCCACGATGGATGGTCTTGCGCCGGCCGTTAATGATTCCCCGATCTACTAACCGGGCAATTCCCGGTGCCACCATCTCGGTGTGCAACCCCAGGTCATGCTTGGCGTCGAATGCGCCCAACCGCGGCATCTGCGCGCTGGGATCGCCGACTCCGATCTGAATGGTCGCGCCGTCTTCGATGAGCTCACCCAGGTAGCCCGCGATCGCCTCGTATTCTTTGGGCGGCGGGGCAATTCCGAGCAACACTCGTACTTCGGTAGGCGACATCCGAGCCAGGTACCGCACGATTGGGAGAACTCGTTCGATGCCGGCTTCGGCAACGATGGCACGAAGCTGATCGCGCTTGCCCGGTTCCATCTGCTCCAGCTCGGTTTCCAAAACGGCCGGATCCGGCGTGATCGGCGCAGCTTCGACGAAATAGTCAAACTCGCAGACGTGCATCCAAACGTCGCCGTGCGTGCGCGTGAGAGTTTTATCAACTTCGGCAACGGCCACCTCCGCATGGCGGATGTATTCGCGCTTGTTCCATTGATGCGGCCCGAAGCTCACGAAGCCCTTGCCGTTCGGTGGGGTGACGTTGACGAAAGTTATGTCGATGGGCTTGGCCTCGCCGGGACGTTCGTCGAGAGCCTTGAAAGAGGTGCTGAACAGATTGGGGAGATAGGAACCGCGCCGCGCGTCGTGGGCAGGGCGGGCGAGATTGCCGATGAACAGCTCGAATTCGAATTGGAAGGCGCCGCCGAGCTCGCTTGCGAACCAACCGGGATCAATCAGCGGCGACGTAAGCCGCACGTTTACCGAGCCCGCCAGCTCCCCCGAACGCGCTGCTAGCGCACGCTGAACAATACTTCCTCCTGCGAGCGGAAAGTGCACTCGCATCCCGGGTTTCACGAGCCGGGCGGCATCCTGAACCGAGATCAACCTTGCTCGGTAGTGCTCCTGCCAGTCGGCTGGCCCTTCCGTTCTCTCTCCGCGGACTCGGTTGCTCATATGGCCACTCTAGCCCCCGAAGCCCCTGCCTGCGACTTGACTCCAAGGCTCGGGTCGCCGAGGGGCAAGGGCCTTTACTGTTCAGCCGAGCCACTGCGGGTTCTGCCAGGTGCCGTCGAAGTGGTGGGTCGTCTTGTAGAGCTCGTACTTGCCGTTGCTTGCCACGGGCGCAGTGCGCGCCAGCAGGGCGGCGCGTTCGATCTCGACTAACGGGCGGAAATTGCGTGCCGCGTTGATCGCCTGGTGCAGAATTGGCATCGAGTCGCATCCGGTGATAACCACGGCGATTGGCAAGCTCAGCGCATAGCGCAGGCATTCCGGCGCGTTGACTACGCCGCTTTGCAAGATAACCTGCGCGCCCAGCGGCTTCATGCCGAGCACGCCGATGTCGCGCTGCGCGAGCGCGGGCAGCACCAGCTTTTCAAAGCTCTCGTAGTGTGCGTCCATCACGTTGAGCGGCATCTGCACCGTATCGAATGTGAAGTTGTTCCGAGACGCGGTCTCCAGCATGTGCAGATGAATCTCGGGACTTTTGTGCCCGGTGAATCCGATGTAGCGGACCTTCCCCGCCTGGCGGGCTTTCAGCATGCCCTCCAGAGCACCGCACGGGGCGAAGATCTTCTCCGGATCATCCATTCGGATCACTTCGTGCAACTGGATCAGATCGATGTGATCAACTTGCAAACGACGCAGCGATTGGTCGAGCTGCGCGGTTGCGGTTTTCGCATCGTGGCCGTCGAGCTTGGTCATCAAGAACACCCTGTATCGGTATCCATCACGTAGCGCGTTGCCCATTCGGGTTTCGCTCTGACCGCCGTTGTAGTCCCAGCTGTTGTCCATGAAGTTGATGCCGTTGTCGATCGCAGTGCGGACGATGCGCACGCTGTCTGCTTCGGACACTTGAGAGAGGCCGATATGAGCACCGCCAAGGCCGACGATCGAGACTCTTTGCCCGGTACGGCCCAGCCTTCGATACTGCATGTCGCCGGTTTCGGCGCGCGCGCTCATGACTGCAGGAATGATCGTTGAAGCGACGGCAGCTCTCAGAAATTGACGGCGGTTCATAGCCACTCGTGAGATGCTCGGTTCCGGAATTTCTTTTAGAGCGGCGTTGTCGGTCTCCCAGTTGCGGGGCCGGAACGATTTTGAGGCATCGAGAACCCGTTAAACTGAAGCTATCTATAACGGAGTGCCATGCCCAGCAGAACGCATGATCACCGCTCAAGAGCCCAAAGCGTGACCTGAATTGAGACAGACCTCCGATAGGATTTGGCTTGGTCTTCCCGAGCCAGGTCGCGTTTTTGCCGCATGAGCAATCGACCAAGATCGATTACTCTTCATCGGGGAAAAGGGCGCTGTCTCGGGTGCTGGTTCGTCGCGCTTTTCTCCACACTGTTACCGGGAATAAGCTGATGGCGGTCCCAGGTCTCGACGTCATCACAGGAGGGCCCTGATGCCTACCCTTCAATCCGACGCGTTAGTGTTCTTCGGCGCCACCGGCGATCTCGCCTACAAGCAGATCTTCACTTCCATTCAGGGGCTGATTCGCGACGAAGGTCTCAATGTCCCGATTATCGGGGTTGCCAAATCCGGGTGGACGCTCGATCAACTGAAAGCCCGCGCCAAAGACAGCCTGGAGCACCACGGCGGTATCGATCAGAACGCTTTTAAGAAAATGTTGGAACTGCTGCGCTATGTCGACGGCGACTACGCGGATTCCGACACCTTTGTGCGGGTGCGCAAGGAGCTGGGCAAAGCAACCCAACCCCTCCATTACCTTGCAATCCCGCCCAGCACCTTTGGCGCGGTGGCCGAGGGTTTGGCCAAGTCCGGATGCGGCGACAACGCGCGACTGGTGGTCGAGAAACCATTCGGGCACGATCTCGACTCGGCATGCGAGCTCAATCGCATCCTGCATCATTACTTTCCGGAGGAGCGAATTTTTCGCATCGATCACTATCTCGGTAAGGAACCGGTGCAGAATATCCTCTACACGCGCTTTGCCAACCCGATCTTCGAGCCTATCTGGAATCGGACTTTCGTTCGCAACATTCAAATCACGATGGCAGAAAACTTCGGCGTGCAGGATCGCGGCCGCTTCTATGACGAAGCGGGCGCGGTCCGCGACGTGGTGCAGAACCATATGTTGCAGGTTCTCGCCAACCTCACGATGGATCCTCCGACCGGTGAGGACCACGAGGCGGGACGGGATGCGAAGGCGGGACTTTTGAAAGCGATTCGTCCGCTGAGCGCTGAGTCAGTCGTACGCGGGCAGTACAACGGGTATCGCTCCGTGCCCGGCGTCGCGGCCGGCTCCACGATCGAGACCTTCGTCGCGGTGAAATTGTTCATCGATAGCTGGCGATGGGCGGGGGTGCCGATCTACATCCGCACCGGTAAGGAACTCCCGGTCACCGCAACCGAGGTCATCGTCGAGTTCCGGCGCCCCCCGCGCGAGACTTTCGGCGAAATTGTACCGATACGATCGTCGCACATGCGTTTGCGCGTGAGCCCCGATATCACTATCGCGCTGGGAGTACGGGTCAAATTGCCCGGCGAGCGGATGGTCGGCAACGATGTCGAACTAAATTTGCAGCGGCAATCGGCTGCGGACGAACCGCCCTACCAACGGCTGCTGGGTGATGCGATGCGGGGAACCACCGAGCTGTTCGCGCGAGAAGACCTGGTCGAGGCGCAATGGAGAGTGGTTCAGCCCATCCTGGGCAACGTGACTCCTCTTTACAACTATGACACCGGAACCTGGGGACCTCAGGAGGCCCTCCAATTGATCGGTTCAGATGGGCCTTGGATAGATCCCCAGGTCCCCTCACCGGAAAAGTGAGCATGGCTTCGGGCGTTTCCCGCGGGACTCGCCAGACGAGTAAAATGCAGGCGCGTCCCGCATGGTCGGACACGAAAAATTCATGCGATCGCGCGCCTTGCGAAACAATCCTGGCGCGCAGGAACCGCGAAAACCGTGGCAAGCTTGGGTGGGAGGCTCTCCCGTCAAAACGCAGCCGAGTTTGCCAAACTACCACGAACTGCCTTCGCATAGCTTGAAGGCGCAGGAGTAGAAGGTGAAAGCGACACAGCAACTCAATCGGCTCGGCCAGAGCTTGTGGCTGGACAACATCACGCGCGACCTGCTCACCAGCGGCACGCTCAAACGCTATATCGATGAATTCTCCGTCACCGGTCTGACCTCCAATCCGACCATCTTCGACAACGCAATCACTCACAGCAAAGCCTACGACCAGGAAATCGGTGACCTGCTGACCCGAGGCTTTACCGGAGAGGCGCTGTTCTTTGAACTCGCTATCGAGGACCTGACGCATGCCAGCGAGTTGTTCGCTCCGATCCATGAGAAGACGGCAACGGTCGATGGCTGGGTCTCGCTGGAGGTCTCTCCGCTGCTCGCCTACGACACCAAGGCCACCGTGGCCGAGGCTTGCCGGCTCTACAAAAAAGCCCACCGTCGTAACCTGTTCATCAAGATTCCTGGAACCAAGGAAGGACTGCCCGCCATCGAAGAAGCAATCTTCGCGGGCGTCAGCATCAACGTGACCCTGCTCTTCACGCGCGAGCACTACGTCGCCGCGGCGGATGCCTACCTCAAGGGGATCGAGCGGCGCATCGAGGCCGGCCTGAGCCCCGACGTGCGTTCGGTCGCCTCGCTGTTTGTCAGCCGCTGGGACAAGTCCACCATGGACAAAGTGCCCGACAACTTGCGCGATCGTTTGGGACCCGCGGTCGGCCAACAAACCTACAAGGCCTACCGCGACTTGCTCGAATCCGAACGCTGGCAACGACTGGAGGGCCTCGGCGCCCGGCCGCAGCGACTGCTCTTTGCCAGCACTGGAACCAAGGACCCCAAGGCTTCGGACGTCCTTTACATCGGTGCGCTGGCCGCGCCTAACACCATCGACACGATGCCCGAGGAGACCCTGCTGGCGTTTGCACAGCACGGAAAGGTGGGGGCCGCGGTGGCGCGTGACGGTGGCGATTGTGAAGAGGTGATCGCGGACTTCGGCAAGGCCGGAATCAACGTGGGCAAGCTCGGCGCCGATCTGCAGGCCGAAGGAGCCAAGGCGTTCGTGGCTTCGTGGCAAGACCTGCTCAAGGCAATCTCCTCGAAGAGCAAAGCACTCAAGTAACCGGTAGGGAGGATTCAGCAATGGCCCGACCGATCGACACGGCCGCGTGGCGCGCGCTGCAGTCGCACTACGAGAAGGTCAAGGGTGTGGAACTTCGACAGCTGTTCGCCGAGGATCCGCGACGGGGCGAAACCTTCATTGCCGAAGGGGCCGGCCTTTATCTGGACTTTTCCAAAAACCGCATCACCGCGGAAACCCTGGGATTGCTGGTTCAGCTCGCCCAGGAGTGTGGCGTGCCCGAACGGCGCGATGCGATGTTTCGGGGCGAGAAAATCAACATCACCGAACAGCGCGCGGTCCTCCATGTCGCGCTGCGCGCGCCCAAGGGCGTACAAATCAAGGTCGATGGTCGGGACGTAGTCCCCGAAGTTCACGGCGTACTGGAGAAGATGGCGGGGTTTTCCGACCGCGTGCGCAGCGGCGAATGGAAGGGTCATACCGGCCAGCGCATCAGGAACGTCATCAACGTTGGCATCGGCGGATCGTACCTGGGTCCGGAGATGGCCTACGATGCGCTTCGCACCTTTACCGACCGCTCGATGAACTTCCGGTTTGTCGCCAACGTCGATGGTGCCGCGTTTGCGGAGGCGACCCACGATCTCAATGCCGCCGAAACCCTGTTCATCCTGTCATCGAAGACCTTCACCACGCTCGAGACGATGACCAATGCGGCCACCGCCCGCAGGTGGGTCGTCGATACGCTCAAGAGCGATGCCGCGATCGCCAAGCATTTCGTTGCGGTCTCGACCAACGACGCCGAGGTGCGCAAGTTCGGCATCGATACCGCCAACATGTTCGGTTTCTGGGATTGGGTCGGCGGCCGCTACTCGATGGACTCGGCGATCGGACTGTCCACGATGATCGCGATCGGCCCGCAGAACTACCGCGAGTTGCTGGCCGGGTTCCGCGCCATGGATGAGCATTTCTGCTCGGCGCCTCTAGCAAAAAACCTGCCGGTCCTGACGGGGTTGCTCACCGTCTGGTACAACAACTTCTTCGGCGCACAGACCGTCGGCGTCATGCCCTATTCGGACAATCTGCGGCGCTTTCCGGCCTATCTCCAGCAGCTGCAGATGGAGAGCAACGGCAAGCATGTCGATCTGGACGGCCGGAAGGTGGGAATGCAGACCGGGCCAGTTATCTGGGGCGAGCCTGGCACTGACGGGCAGCATTCCTTCTATCAACTCATTCACCAGGGCACCAAGCTGATCCCCTGCGACCTGATCGGGTTCTGCCACGCGCTGAGCCCCTCCAAAGAGCAGCACGACCTGCTGATGTCCAATGTGTTCGCCCAGGCCGAAGCTCTCGCCTTCGGGAAAACCCCGCAGGAGCTGAAGGCGGAGGGCTCCCCGGACTTCCAGACGCCTTTTCGCGTGTGCGAGGGGAATCGCCCGACCAACGTCATTCTGGTCGATAGGCTTACCCCCCACGCGCTCGGCGCCCTGGTCGCGCTCTACGAGCACAACGTGTTTACGCAGGGCACGATTTGGAACATCGACTCCTTCGATCAATGGGGTGTGGAGCTGGGTAAAGTGCTGGCCAAGCGGATCATCCCGGAACTGGAGAGCCAGAGCGAACCCGACTTAAGACACGACAGTTCGACCAACGCGCTGATCAAACGCTATCGCCGCTTGCGCGGCCATTAGCGGAGCGGAGCGAATGATCAAACTCATGGGCATGCTCAGGCGCAAGCCGGGCATGAGCCCGCAGGAGTTTCATTCCTATTGGCGCAATGTCCACGCGCCTCTTGTGATGGAAGTGCAGGGATTCGCCCGCCACGTGCGCAAGTACGTCCAATCCCACGCCGTCGATGCGCAACTGGTTCCCGGCGACGACGGCGAACCCGCATTCGACGGCATAGCGGAGCTGTGGTTCGACAGCCTTGACGACCTGCACCGCGCGATCAGCGACCCCTGCTACCTGAGTGAAATTCATCCGGACGAACTGAAGTTCCTGGACTTTCCGAACTGCGTAATTGTGCTGGTCGAGGAAGTTTCGATAAGGTGAGGTGGTTTGCCGCCTTCGGGCTCTTTTGCGCCGATGGCACCAGGCCCCGTGTTTCGAAGAGCGGCATCGGATGGACCTTCCGAAATCTCGCTGCGCGAGATCCGCGTGCGAGCGATCAATTGAACCAACCGGCGTGTCCAAGACACCGACCGGGGGCTCGACCATCCGCCGTTCCCGAATTTGGTGTCGCCTCGCGAAGGGTTCTGCTGCGGTGGTTCACGGCGTCGCAACAATTGATCGGTAACCTGTGCCTAGGTAGCCTCGTCACGAGAACGCGGCGACAGTTCGTCACATGGTGCAATACGACTACGACCTGGCCGTGATAGGTTCCGGTCCCGCCGGTCATCACGCCGCAATTCAGGGCGCCAAGCTCCGCAAGCGGGTGCTCGTGGTTGAGCGCAAGCCCATCGTCGGCGGCGTCTGCGTCAACCTCGGGACCGTCCCCAGCAAGACCATCCGCGAAGCCATCCTGTATTTGTCCGGCTATCGGGAGCGTACGGTTTACGGCGAATCCTACCGGGTCAAGGAACAGATCACTTTTCAGGATCTGCTGTTCAGGGTCGAGCCGGTGGTACATGCAGAAATCGACGTAATGCGCGACCAGCTGCTGCGCAATCATGTCGGACTGATGAATGCCTCCGCGAGCTTTGCCGATCCCCACACCCTGCGCCTGCAGCGCGCCGATGGCTCTCAGGCAACCGTCACCGCCGATAAGGTCGTGATCGCGGTCGGGACCGAATCGATCCGCGACTCGCGGATGCCAATTGATGGGCGGGATGTTTTCTGCAGCGACGACATTTTGCAGCTCGACGAGCTCCCGCGCACGCTGGCGGTTATCGGCGCCGGTGTCATTGGGTGCGAGTACGCCAGCATGTTCGCTGCGCTCGGAGTGCGGGTCACCTTAGTGGATATGCGGCCACGGCTGCTCGGCTTCGTCGATGCCGAGATCATCGACACGCTCACGTATCATATGCGCGAGCGCAGGATGGTTCTGCGGCTGGGCGAAGAAGTGTCTTCAGTGGAACCCTTCGAGGAAGCGGGCATCCGGCGCGTGCGCACCCGCCTCGCGAGCGGAAAGCAACTCGTCACCGACAAGGTTCTGACCAGTACCGGCCGCAACAGCGCGACCCGTGACCTCAATCTCGGCTCGGTCGGTATTTCGGCCGACTCCCGCGGACGCATCAAGACCCGCGCCTACTACCAAACCGAAGTTGATAACATCTATGCCGCCGGCGACGTCATCGGGTTCCCCAGCCTGGCCTCCACCTCCAAAGAGCAGGGCCGAATTGCAACCTGCAACGCATTCGGGGTGCCCGCCACCTACTCACCGGAGCTGTTTCCGTACGGGATCTACACGATTCCGGAAATCTCCTTCGTGGGCCGCACCGAAGAGGAACTGACCGAAAAGGGCATTCCTTACGAGATCGGCAAGGCTCAGTACCGAGAAGTCGCGCGTGGGAAGATCGTGGGCGACCAGATCGGCGTCCTCAAACTCGTCTTCCATCGCGAAACCCACGAATTGCTGGGCGTGCATATCATCGGCGACGCCGCAACCGAGTTGGTCCACATCGGACAGGCGGTGCTCTCGTTGAAGGGCTCGGTCGACTACTTCATCAACACCGTCTTCAACTACCCGACCCTCGCCGAGTGCTACAAGAACGCAGCCCTTGACGGCATCAATCGGATAAACGACTAGCCGACTCGATGCTTCGTTAGACCTCCGCGGACTTCTGCCTGCGGGTATAGCGCGGGGCGGCCGCTTCCTCACTTCGCATCGTGAAAAATGATTCCGAGCGCAAAGCGCTCCCCGCTCCGTACGGTGCTCACCCCGTGCCGCACGCTGACCCGGTAATGCCCGCGCGCCCCCGCAACCGGTCGGTAGCGATTGGGAAAGACGAGCGCACCTCCGAGATCCAGCGCGATCGCCTCCCCGCGCGACTGGGCACGGGGTCGCTGCTCGACGAGCAGCGACTCGCCGCCTTCATAGTCGCTCCCGCGTTGACTCAGCAGGCAGGTGAATTGAAGCGGAAAAGCCAACTCGCCATAGAGGTCCTGGTGCAGGCAGTTGTAACCGCCCGCCTGGTAGCGAAGCAGCAGGGGGGTTGGCCGGCTTTGCCCGGCGGCGTGGCAGGCCTTGAGATATTCTCCGAGCGAGCGTGGGAATTCCTGGCCGCCGCCCCCAAGCAGTTTCGACCAGCGATTCGCAATCGGCGCAAGCCGCCGATAAAGCGCCGTTCTCAGCTCCACCACCAGCGCAGGCAGAGGCTCGGCAAAGTATTTATATTCCCCCACCCCATACCGGAACCGAGCCATCTCGATGCGGCTGCGAAAACGCTCGCGATCGTTGTAGATGGCGGTCAGGCTTGCGCATTCATCGGCGTGCAGCAATGGTCCGGTCAGCGCATAGCCGCGCTCATTCAAATCGCGTTCGATTCGATCCCAATCGAGCGCGGCGACACGATCGCCGGCAGCTGCCATCAGCTTCGCGCGCTCGGCGTCGGAGGCAGGTTCAAGCCGTATGCTTCTGAACGAACGCGCCGATGCGCTCGATTGCCTGCTTGCCTTCGTCGAGCATCGGCGCGAACAGATGCCACACGTGGATCATGTTCTCCCAAGGCTCGTAGGTCACGTTGACGCCCGCCTTCTTTGCGCGCTCGGCCAGCCGCGACGCATCGTCGAGCAGAGTCTCGGCGGTGCCGACGTGGATGAGCAGCGGAGGAAGACCCGAGAGGTCCGCATAGATCGGTGCCGCGAGCGGAGTACGCGGATTCTTGCCGCCCAGATAAGCCTTGGCCATGTTCAGAAGGCCGTCTTTCTGCACGACCGGGTCGGCGGCGGACTTCGAAGTCATCGAATCGCCGATGGCCTCCATGTCGACCCACGGCGAGATCGGCGCTCCCGCCGCCGGCATCGGCAAGTTCGCATCGCGAATCGCAACCAGCGTCGCAACCGTCAGGCCTCCACCGGCCGAATCACCCGATACCGCGACGCGCGAGGGCTTCAAGCCCTGCTGTAACATCCATCGATATGCCGCCACCGCATCGTCGACCGCGGCCGGATGCGGATGTTCCGGGGCGAGGCGATAGTCAATGACCAGCACACGTGCTTTCGCCGCGCGCGAGAGCCTGCCCGCCATTGCTCGATGCGTGTTGATCGATCCAATTACGTAGCCGCCGCCGTGGAGATAGAGGATCGCGCGGCCGGCGTCCGCGCCGGGAGCAGTGACCCATTCGGATTTGACCCCGCCGGCGCTTACCGGCTGGCACTCCACGTCAGCCTCGACCGGGAACATGGCGGCCATCTGCTCGAAGCCGGCGCGGGTTTCCTGAATCGACGCGCTGGGATTCAGTGGCTGCGCCTTCAACATTTGCACGAGCGCTTGAAGTTGTTGTTGAGACATGGGTTGCGACCTCCTGGTTAGAAAGCGATTACCATTCGGGACCCTGGCCCGACAGGCTGGGCATTCCGGAATGCGCCCACAGCCCGCCGACGGCCACGTAGAAAGACCCCGTTACGAAGGATGCCTCATCGGACGCGAGGAACAACACGACGTTGGCGATTTCCTGCGGTTCGCCGAGCCTCCCCATCGGAATGGCTTCCCGGATGCGCCCAATCAGCTCGGGGTGCGAGTCCTCCATGCGCAGCAGCGGCGGGGTGCCGATAGGACCGGGGCACACCGCATTACAGCGAATCCCCTTGCGTGCGTACTCGATGGCGGTCGATTTGGTCAGGCCCACCACCCCGTGCTTGACCGCGTTGTAGGCTCCCAGCGTGTAATCGCCAGCCAGGCCCGACACCGACGCGGTGTTAACGATTGCGCCGCGCTTTCGCGGCAGCATCACCTCGATCGCGCACTTGGTCGCGTACCAGTATGCGGTAAGACCCACGTCGACCGTTTTCTGCCATCCTTCGATGCTGATCTCACCCACGTGTCCGACGGTCGTGAAGATTGCGTTGTTGTGCAGGATGTCGAGCCGCCCGAAGTATTCGACTGCGAACTGCACCATCTTCTCGATTTCGGCGTGCACGCCCACGTCAGCATGATGAAACTCCGCCGTGCCGCCGGCCTTGCGAATCTCGCCCACGACGCGCCGCCCCCCATCATCATTGATATCGGCGATAACTACCCGCGCACCCTCACGCGCGAACGTCTTGGCGGTCGCTTCACCGATGCCGGAGCCCGCGCCGGTGACGAGCGCTACCTTATCCTTGAGCCGCATCGGACTTTCTGCCTCCACGCTGCCAGATTCCCCGCAAACGAATGTGGAGTATAACCCCCTCCCGTTCGGGCGCGCAAAGACCGCTTGCGCGGTCGCTCCGGAAAGGAATGATGATCACCAAATGATGGGTTGGCGCCTCCTTGCGGATGCGGTGGTGCTCGCTCACGCGGCGTATGTCGCGTTTGTCGTATTCGGCTTCATCGCGATCCTGGTCGGCGCCGCTCTCGACGCTCGATGGGTTCGCAGCTTCTGGTTCCGCGTCCTCCATCTCGCTGCGATCGGTCTGGTCCTGCTGGAAGCCTTGCTGGGCGTTATCTGTCCTCTCACGTGGCTGGAGGACGCCTTACGCGTGCGTGCCGGCCAGGCCATTTATCCGGCTGACTTTATCGCCTACTGGACGCATCGCCTCATCTTCTTTGCTTGGGCGCCGTGGGTCTTCGTTGCTCTCTACGCCGGGTTCACCATCGCCGTGGCGGCGGCGTTCTGGCTGGTACCGCCCCGGACTCCGCATCGTCAGCGGAAGTGATCTGCTTGCTGTCCCGACGAATATGGTTCTACAGTCGCGGCATGTACGTGTCGGGGGAAGCATGAAAGTATCGCTCTTTTATTTGCCCACGGTGGGAGACAAGACCCAGATCGAAAGAGGCAAAGTCGGACTCGACGGCGCTGCCTATGACCAGATGCTTCGAGAAATTTCTGCGCAGGCGCGCCTGGCCGACGACCTCGGTTATGACTCGATAAGCTTCACCGAGCACCACTTTCATGTCGAGGGTTTCGAGCTTTCCAACAATCCTGTTTTGCTCGACCTGTACATCGCGATGCAGACCAAGCGCTTGCGCGTTGGCCAGTTGGGGATCGTGCTGCCGTCGCAAAATCCGATTCGGGTGGCCGAGGACATCGCGATGCTCGATCACATGTCAGGTGGGCGGGCCAACGCCGGCTTCGCACGCGGATATCAACGGCGCTGGGTCGACGTCATGGCGCAGCAGACCCACGGGATTCACGGCGCCTTGCCCCATCAGCACGATGAAATCGATGCTGCCAACCGGGCCGCCTTCGAGGAATGCTTCCGGATTATCAAAAAAGCCTGGACCGATGACTTCCTGACTCACAACGGCAAGTACTGGCGCGTGCCCGCCGGCGATACGCCCTGGACCCTCGAGGCCACCAGGAAATGGGGCGGCGGCGTGGAGAATGGTGTAGTTCGTTCCGTCGCGGTAGTACCCAAACCGGTGCAAAAGCCACACCCGCCCTTGTTCCAGCCGTTCGCGTCTTCCGAGCGGAGCATTCGATGGTGCGCGCAAGAGGGAGTCACCGCGATTCTTCCGCCACTCCATCCCAAGTACGAGGCGCAGCTGTGCAAGCTTTACTCCGACGTGTCACAGAATCCGATAGGCGAAGGGATGGGGGTGCTACGTGACGTGATCATCGCGGATAGCGACGAGGAGGCGCTTGCGATCTGGCGCGACAGCGGCTACTTCTGCGGCCACGAATGGTTCGAACCGTTTGGTTTTTCAGCCGGAATGGAAGATCCCGAAAGCAGGGAGCGCGCCGATCTATGGAAGGACGGCCTCGCGTTTGTGGGCACCGTTGACACGGTTACCCGCCAGATCGAATCGTTCATGAAGCGGCTGCCCGTCCGATGGATCTTCGCATGGATGTACAACGGACTTCTGCCTCACGACCGCCTCATGAAAACCATCGAGTTGTTCTGGAGCAAAGTCCTGCCCCGTGTCGCAGGCGCGTAGTCGCGAACGTTCGACCCCGGTGCCATCAGATCGCCGGTCACGTGTGAGCGAGTGGTTCGAGCGCGCCAAGGACCAGTGCGCTGGTCCCAGGCGACCGATCGAGGTCGTCGTGCATCCTGCAAATGAAGTTGACCTCGGGCAACTCCACTTCGGAGCGACTACGGCGGGGCACGCACCAACAATCAGAACCGACGATCCAGAAACCAAAGGGTTTCTCAGCTGCAGAGCGCGACAACCTGTTCGTCCAGCAGCTGATTGCCGCTTCGCATCGCCGGTGTGGTACAGGCAAGCCTAATCCCGCTGTGCTTCAGGCGGACTCGGATGCTGTTCCAACTCGTCACGCATACCTTCCTTGAGGACCTGGGCATGGTTCTGTGCGTGGCGGCGGTGACCACGGTCGTGTTCGATGCGATCAAACAGCCGGTCGTGGTCGGCTACCTGATAGCGGGACTGATCGTAGGACCGCATGTTCCGGTCCCGCTGCTTGCCGACCCCAACCGAGTCCAGGTCCTATCCGAACTTGGCGTCATTCTCTTGATGTTCGCGCTGGGCCTCGAGTTCAGCATTCGCAAGCTGATACGGCTCGGTCCCACTGCCGGATTTGTGACCGCCCTCCAGGTGGGCCTGATGATCTGGATCGGGTATGTGCTCGGGCACGCGATGGGATGGACGGAGCTGGAAAGCATCTTCATCGGGGTGGCCCTGTCCATCTCCAGCACCACTATCGTCGCGAAGGCGTTCGGCGAGCAGCGAGACCTCAGCCAGCAGCTGCGCGACCTGGTTTTCGGGGTCCTGCTCGCCGAGGATCTGACTGCGGTAATGTTGCTGGCGGTATTGACTGCGCTGGCTTCTGGAAGCGGTCTCAGCGCGCGCATGATGCTGATGACCGTGGGCAAGCTGGGCCTGTTCCTGGTCGCGCTGGTAGGCGGAGGACTGCTGATTGTTCCGCGGACGGTTCGTCTCGTGGTCCGCTTGCAGCGGCCGGAAACCACCCTGATCGCCAGCATCGGAATCTGCTTTGGTCTATCGATCCTCGCCGAGCACGCCGGATACTCGGTAGCTCTGGGCGCTTTCCTGGCGGGTTCGATGGTAGCAGAGTCGGGCGAAGCACAGGGCATCGAGCATCTGGTGGCGCCGCTGCGGGATATTTTCGGAGCGGTGTTCTTCATTTCGGTCGGGATGATGCTCGATCCGGCGCAGCTCGCCCAGCACTGGATCGCACTCGTGGTATTGGTGCTGGCCGTGATTTTCGGAAAGTTCCTCGGCGTAACCATGGCTTCGCTTCTTTCCGGGGTCGGGATTCACCCTGCAGTGCAGGCCGGCATGAGCCTTACACAAATCGGCGAGTTTTCTTTCATCATTGCCGGGCTTGGCGTTTCGATGCACGCAACTCGGAACTTCCTGTACACGCTGGCTGTGGCGGTTTCGGCTATCACGACTTTTACCACTCCCTTCATGATCAAGGCGTCGGTTCCGCTCGCCCGCTTGATCGCAGGCCACGTGCCGTCCCGGCTGGGAGCGACGCAGGGCATGTACGATTCGCTGATGGAACGCATTCGCCGCGTGGCCGTCCCGTTCGGCGCCGTGATGTGGCAGATCGTGATGCTCGGCGGCGGGGCGGTCGCAATCGGGGCAATCCTGATCGCCAACGATGTTGATTACCTGGGGCTCACACAACACGTTCTCGCCCTCACCGGTCTTGATTTGTTCGAAAGCGAGATCGTGGTCGATCTTTTTACCCTGCTGCTGTGCGCCCCGTTTGCGGCCATGATGTTTTTCGGCGCGCGCAGCCTGGCCCGCAGCCTGGTTCTCATGACGCTCTCCGAGGGGCACAGCCGCGAGGTCACCAGCGGAGCGCTGACCGGGCCCGCGCTGGCACTCATTTCGATGCTTCATACGACCCTGTTGCTGGTCGTGGTGGTCCCGTTGCTCGCTCTGGTGCAGCCGTTTCTCGATCCGATGGAGGGTATCGGCGTCGTTATCATCGGTGTCATCCTGATGGGCATCGTCATCGTCAGGAGTATGCAGAGGATGTACGGGCAGATGGGCGTGCTGAAGCGTATCCTTGCCGAATCGCTCAGTGCCGGGAGTGCAACCACGTCTGGCCAGGAAGAAGTCCCGGGTTTCGGCATGATCACGCCCGTACGGCTGGAAGCGGGAGCATCCGCCATCGGCAAAACCCTCGCCGCGATTGGCCTTCGCGCTGCCACCGGCGCCGCCGCCATCGCGATTTCCCGCGACCAGGAAGTGCTCGTCGCGGATAGTGGTGAAGTGCTGAAGGAAGGCGACATTGTTGGCCTTGCCGGAACCTCTCAAAGCGTTGAAGCCGCCCGCCGCCTGCTGAGCGAGCGCATGCCAACTACGGTTATCAGCACGTCAGCCTCATGATCGATGTGCTCGCCGGGCTGTGCGTTTCTTGCATCAGCTACGGGTCGGACATAGTTTTTTCCATTCAGGACTAACTCGATGAGGTTCTCATGGATCTCAAAAATTCGATTGCTCTGATTACCGGTGGCGGTTCGGGGCTCGGCGAAGCGACTGCTCGCGAGCTCGCCGCAGGGGGTGCAAAGATTGCCGTCCTCGACCTGGGCTCGTCACCCGGACAGAACGTCGCCGCTTCGCTCGACGGCATCTTCGTTGCGGCAGATGTGGTGTCCGACAGCGAGGTGGCCGCTGCCATCAGCAAGACGGTAGCCAAGTTTGGCTCTCTTCACATCGCCGTCAACTGTGCGGGGATCGGCCGCGCCATGCGCACCATTACCAAGCAGGGGCCGCACTCGCTGGAGCTTTTCAAGAAGGTTATCGAGGTCAACCTAAGCGGCACCTTCAACGTGATACGCCTGGCTGCGGCGCAGATGGCCAAGAATCAACCCACCGCGGACGGTGAGCGCGGTGTAATCATTAATACCGCGTCAGTCGCGGCATTCGACGGGCAGATAGGGCAGGCGGCCTATTCTGCGTCCAAAGGCGGGGTGGTGGGCATGACGCTGCCCATCGCACGGGACCTCTCGTCCGTCGGCATCCGCGTCTGCACTATCGCGCCGGGCACCTTCGACACCCCGATGCTCGCCGGTCTGCCCGACCCCGCGCGCAAGGCCCTGGCCGCGCAGATTCCGTTTCCGCAGCGACTGGGACAGCCGCGCGAATATGCCTCGCTTGCACGGCACCTCGTGGAGAACGCGATGCTGAACGGAGAGACCATCCGCCTCGACGGCGCGCTGAGAATGCCGCCCAGATAGCCCGCCGTGCGGCGGGTCGTCCGCTTAAGGTGTGCGCGACCCGTGAAATGGTGCCGGTGGTTATTTCGCCTGGTCCGCGGTGGTCGCCGCAGCGGGAGAGCCCAGATCGGGTGCCATGTTTGCGCCGATCGTAATTATCAGCGCCCCCTGCTCGTAGTGGGGTCCACCCACGATTAGATTGCCGTTGTTGGGCAACTTGAGATCGGTGGTCAGCATTGGTTTTTCGCCCTGGAACAGCAGTATTTCCATCGCGATCATGTTTCGCTCCACCGATTGCGGCTCGATGTGGAGTATCCGCCCGCCGGGCATGGTGAATTCGATCATCTTGCCCATCTCGGTACGGCCGTTCTGCTCGCTGACCAGCTCATAGGTGGTGTAGTTGAACATCTTGCTCAACTGGGAGCCGATTGAGCCGAGTTGTGGATCGACACCCTGGTTGGTATCGGCAGCCAGCACCGAATAGACGCGCAGGATAATGACTTGTGGGTGAGATTGCTCGGCGGCGGCGCTCCCCACGGCCAGGAATGCACAAAGGGCGGCAATCAGGAGGACGAACATTCGCGAATGAGTCAGCATCGTCGATCTACTGCTGATCCGGTAGCCAGATTACCGTCGTACTCATTCGCGGCTCGTTCCAGACCGCCACCGAAGGAATATCCGACTCAAGCTTCGAAATAACTGCCTGGGGTTCCTCTTCCGCCTCGCCGAATTCACGCCCGATTGCGTGGTGTGCGGTTTCAACCCCCGGCCGGAGAGCCGGCTCAGGCTCGGCCTTGGCGATTTCGCGGATCGGAGTCGACCGGTGCATGGCGACTTGTGCGTAAGGTGTCACCAATACCACGGTAATCGCCGCCGCGATCGCGCCGGCCATCGCCATGCCCAGGCCCGAAGGGAACAGCCCGCCGATGCGGTCGAACAGGCGGCGCACTCGGACGCCAAGGGGTACCGGCAGGGCGTCGATACGCCGCATCACCGCGTCCTTGAAGCCGTCCAGCGGCGGATCGACTGCCTGCGTCCTCAGCTCGCGTCCGATCGCGCCGTATTCGGCGAGTTCGGCGCGGCACTCTTCGCAACGCGCGAGATGAAATGCGACTTCCTGGTACTCGTGAGGTTCAAGCTCGCGGTCCTCGAACGGACCCAGCATCAGAGAGACATGCTCAGTATCGGCCATCATCCGCCTCCGTCCTTGGCGAGATCCTTGAGCATCACACGCATGCGGCTACGCGCGTAATGGAGTCGGCTCATGACCGTGCCGCGCGGGCATTGCAGGACATCGCTGATCTCGTCGTAGGACAGCCCTTCCACTTCGCGTAAAAGTATCACTGCGCGATGTTCTGGCGTCAACTCCTCCAGCGCCTTCGAGAGGCGTCCGGAGAGTTCTTTGCGGCTTGCGGCCTTGAAGGAATCACCCTTTTCGGTCGGGAGCCGCTGTAGTTCATTTTCAGCGTCTTCGCCACGCAGCAGCACGTGACGTCCTTCACGTCGCCAAAAGTCGATTGCCAGGTTCGCTGCGATTCGATAGAGCCAGGTCGAGAAGCTGGAGCGCGATTCGAATTTTTGCAGATTCTCGTACGCTCGTACGAAGGTTTCTTGCGCAAGTTCGATAGCATCGTCCTGATTGTGTACGACCGCGAAGGCAACGTTAGCAACTCGCCGTTGGTAGCGCTCAACCAAAACTCCGAAGGCCTCTGAGTTACCGTTCTTGGCCTCTTGGATGAGCTCGGCTTCGTCGCCGTCCTGGCGGCCTGGGGTTCTCAATTTGGTTAGACGCGGGCGGGTCTGGAGAAATTCAGGCGCAATTTCACACGCCACCGCGCATTTCTGCCCAATTACTGCCCCATTTCAATTCGACTTTCAGCGGTACGCGCATAGCCGCCACCCCCTCCATTTCCTGTTTTGCGACCTCGGCGGCCTCCTGCAGGGCTTCCTTCTTTACCTCGATCAGCAGCTCGTCATGGACCTGCATAACCATCATCGCGTCGATCTTGCGCTGCTCAATCTGTCTATGCAGCCCTATCATCGCCACCTTTATAAGGTCGGCCGCGCTGCCCTGAATGGGGGTGTTGATGGCGATCCGCTCGGCCTGTGCCCGTGCTCCCCCCACCGGAGCATTCAACTCCGGCAGGTAGCGCCTGCGCCCAAACATGGTCGTCACGTAGCCAGCTTTGCGGGCACGGTCCAGGGTTTCCCGGAACCACGCGCTCACCCCCGCCAATCGTTCGAAGTACCGCTTGATATAGTCCGAGGCTTCGGCGAGCGAAATGCCCAGTTCACCCGCCAGCCGGGTAGCTCCCATCCCGTAGATGATCCCGAAATTAATGACCTTCGCGAGTCGGCGGGCTTCGGCGTCCACCTTGCCCGCCGAGATTCCCATCACTTCCATCGCGGTCCGCATATGAATGTCTTCGCCGTGCTGAAAAGCGGCAACCAGGGTGGGGTCGCCCGACAGATGAGCCAGGACCCGCAAATCGATCTGCGAGTAGTCGGCCGACAGCAGCACGTGATCGGTCTGCGCCACGAACGCCCGCCGGATGCGGCGGCCCGCCTCACTGCGGGTTGGAATATTCTGAAGGTTCGGTTCGCTGGAGCTCAGCCGGCCCGTAGCCGCGATCGCCTGATGAAGGGTCGTATGGATCCTCCCGGTCGCCGGATCGATCAGTTGACCGAGCGCGTCCGCGTAGGTCGACTTGAGCTTGGCCAGCACCCGGAATTCCAGCAACCTGCGCGGCAGGGGATGGACGCTCGCCAATTTCTCGAGCGTATCCGCATCGGTCGAGTATCCGCTCTTGCTCTTCTTGATCCCCTTAACCGGCAGTTTCAATTCGGTGAACAGAATCTCCCGCAGCTGGAGGGGCGAGTTGAGATTAAACTTGCGGCCGGCCGCCTGGTAACACTCCATCTCCAGCCGCGCCAGTTCCTTGCCGAATTCGTCGGCGATGCCCTTGAGGGCCGACGCATCTATGCCAACTCCGCCGGCCTCCATGTCCGCCAGGATCACTGCAATCGGCATCTCGATTTCGTTGAACAGCTTGTCGAGTCCCTGGGCGGCGAGCTTGGGCGCGAGCGCGTCGCACAGCGACGAGACGATCTCGGCCTGCGGCAGCGACGCGCTGGGACGGCCCAGCGGTGCCAGATGTTCGTGGTACAGATCGTCCAGCGATGGTTCCGGGCGCCCCGAGTTGATGAGGAAGCCCGCCAACATCGTGTCGAAATCCGCTCCCCTGAGCGTTATTCCCAGCGCACCGAGGCGGCGCAGATGGGCCTTGAGGTCGTGGCACGCTTTCGGCGGCCTCTCCTCCGCAAGCAGCGTGGCGACCGCCGGGATCAGCTCCCTGTTCAAAACATGGGTTTTTCCGGCTCGGTGAAGTTGGAGGCCGTCGGCGGCAACTCCATCACCTAGTAGCGCCAGGGAAATCCGCGGGGCGTTTCTCAATTCGTCCAGAATTTTGCCAACCTCGGCCGCACCCAACGGCGTTTCGCTGCGCGCCGTCATCGGCAATTCGACCTGGCTTGGACGGATCTCCTGCAGCATCGAGGTGAATTCCAGCTCGCGCACCAGCTCGGTTGCAGCCTGCTCGTCGATACCTTTCCATTCACAACTTTCGGGCGTCACATCGAGGGGCATGTCGGTATCGATTCGCACCAGCTGGCGAGCCAGCTCGACATCGGCGCGATGCTCCTTGAGCAATCCCGCGACTTTCGCACCGCCGCGAATTCCGCACGCGGGAACTTCCGCAAGGTGGGCGTAGAGATTGTCCAAATCGCCGAACTTCTGGATGAGCGTGGATGCGGTCTTCTCCCCGACGCCGGGAATCCCCTTGACGTTGTCGATCGGGTCGCCAGTCAGAGCCTGGATGTCGATCAGCGCGCGCGGCTCCACCCCAAAACGTTCCTTTACCTCGCGCACCCCGGTCCGCTTGTCGCCCATCGTGTCCCACAAGCTGATGCGCGGTGACACCAGCTGCTTGAAGTCCTTGTCGGAAGTGACGATGACGGTGTCGATGCCGTGCTTGGCGGCTCGGGTGGCCAGCGTGCCGATCACATCGTCGGCTTCGTAGCCGTCGCGCATGATGGTCTTGATGCGGAAGGCGTCGACCGCGCGATGGATGTAGGGGATTTGCTTGAGCAGATCGCTCGGCGTCGCGACGCGGTTTTTCTTGTAGTCCTCGAAAAGATCGTCGCGAAAGGTCTTTTTAGCGGAGTCGAATACGACCGCGATATGCGTCGGGCGGGTGTCCTTGAGCAGCTTCATCAACATTCGGATGAAGCCGTAGATCGCATTGACCGGCAGACCGCGGGAATTGTTGAGTTCGGGCAGCGCGTGAAAAGCGCGGAACACGTAACCGGAGCCGTCAACCAGGACCAGATTACGCCGCACCTCCGCCATAACCTGAACCTACCGGATGCGGCCAGCCAAGGAAAACGCGGGTCGCGCCAAGCGCCCACCGGGCGGGCCAGGTCCAGCCAGCCTCGCCCAAAGCATATAAAGCGACCTCGCCAGGGTCCGGCGCGGTATTGAAAAAGTCGAAAAAGGACCCTCGGCGTTCTCTGCTTGTATTGACTCTGCGTCCCTTGGCTGTTTAACTTTTTGGCTGCTCGATGCGCGTCGAATTCACAGCATCGGGCTTTCGTCATATTGGCTGGGAGACAAGTCAGCCGCTGGGAGCGGCGGCTGCGGCGCGGGCGACTGATGATAGAGGTCAAAAACCTAACTAAAGTCTACGGTAACTTCGTAGCAATTCGCGACGTCTCCTTTAAGGCCGAACGTGGTTCGATACTGGGCTTCCTGGGCCCCAATGGCGCGGGCAAGACCACCACGATGCGCATAATCACCGGGTTCATGCCGGCGACGGACGGGACCGTGGTGGTCGATGATCTCGACATTTTCACCCAGTCGCTCGAGGCGCGGCGCAGGATCGGTTATCTTCCGGAAAATCCCCCGCTTTACGTCGATATGCGCGTGGAAGCCTACTTGCGCTTTGTCGCCAGGCTGCGGGGCGTAGCGCGTGCGAAACTCGACGAGGCACTCGAACACTCGCTGGAGGTTTGCGGTCTGGCCGACATGCGCTCGCGGATCTGCGGCCAGCTTTCCAAAGGCTATCGCCAGCGGGTCGGACTGGCGCAGGCGCTGATTCATGACCCGCAGGTGCTGGTGCTCGACGAGCCAACCATTGGCCTCGACCCGCGCCAGATTCACGAAATCCGCGGACTCATCAAGACCCTGTCGGGCGATCGCACCGTGGTGCTGTCAACTCATATCCTGCCCGAGGTCTCGCAAATTTGCGACAAGGTCGTGATCATCGCCGATGGCCGGGTCGTGCTCGAGGAAAAGCTTTCCGACATTCCGGCGGGAACCTCCCTCGAACAGGTCTTTCTCGAGGCAATTTCAAAGGAGCGGCACAGGGACGCGGACGCGGAGGAAACGCTGGAGGAGGTTGGGGCGGGCCGTGCCTGAGCGTTCCCTGCTTGCGCGATGAAAAACGCATTCACGATTGCGGGCAAGGAGCTGGCCGGGTATTTCGTCCAGCCGGTCGCCTATGTGGTGCTGACCGTGTTTCTCCTGCTCGGCGGGTTCTTTTTCTTCGAGCTTCTCAGTTATTTCCAGATCATCCTGCAGATGTACGCGGCGATGCAGAATCCCCAGGTGCTGGAGCACATGAACTTGAACCAGCGGGTCATCGAGCCGCTCCTGCACAATCTGTCAATCGTGCTGGTTATCCTGGTCCCTGCGATCACCATGCGCAGCTTCGCCGAGGAAAAACGCACCGGCACTTACGAGTTTCTGCTGACGGCGCCGGTCCGTACCGGTGAAATCGTAGCGGGCAAATTCATCGCCGCTGCCGCGTTCATGCTGATCATGATCGGCCTGGCCACCATCTTTCCCATCATTCTGGTCATCTTCGGAAACCCGGAAGTCGGCGTCATGGTCGCTGGTTATCTGGGGCTGGTGCTGCTGTCGCTGTGCTTCGTAGCGGTCGGCCTTTTCACCAGCTCGATCACCCAGAATCAGATAATCGCAGCCATCACCTGCTTTGGCGCGCTGCTCATCCTCTACGTGATTTCATGGCCCGCGCAGACCGGCAGCTCTGGATGGGTTTCCGACCTCCTGCGCTATCTTTCGATTACGGATCACTTCTCGCAGATGGTTACCGGTATCATCGACACCAGAGATCTCGTCTACTTCCTGAGCCTCATCCTGGTTGCGCTGTTTCTCACCCAGCGCTCGGTTGAGTCGGCTCGCTGGCGCTAGCAGGTGGCATGATGCGGCGATCGGCGGCGCTCTACGGAATCATCGGCCTCATTCTGCTGGTTTTCGGCGTTATCGATCATCTGATCGCGCCGGGGTTTCGCTTCTTTGTATGGGTAAATCTGGTGGCCGGCATTTTTGCGCTGGTCTTGTGGATAACCTCTAGCGGCGCAGCGATCGGCACGCTCATCGGACAGCGTTCCACGCGCTATGGCGCCAACGCGATAATCTACTCGGTTGCGTTCATCGCGCTGATCGTCGCAGCCAACTACATCTCCAGCCTTCCCAACTTCCACCGTCGACTCGACCTGACCAGCGAGAAGATTTTCAGCCTCTCGAGCCAATCCGAGCAGGTTGTCAGAAACCTCACCCAGCCCATCAAACTGATCGGCTTTTTCCCGGGTGGCGAAAATCAGACCGCGCGCGACCTGTACGCGACGTACCGATACGCGTCGCCCAAAGTCAGCTACCAGCTGGTCGACCCCGACAAGCACCCCGAACTCGCCGAGCGCTTCAAGGTTACGGTGATGAACACCACCCACATCCAGGTGGGCGGTCCAGACTCGGGCCTGGGCACCAACGTGACGGAGCTCAGCGAGGAAGCCCTTACCAACGCGATTATCCGCGCGACCCGGAATACCAAGAAGGTAATCGAGTTTCTCGACGGCCACGGCGAGGCGGACCCCGACGATGCCCAGAACCCCGGCGGGTTCGGCGAGCTCAAGAAAGATCTCGAGGGCGAGGGCTACGAGGTACGCAAGCTCGAACTTGCGCAGCTGCCAAAGGTCCCCGACGACACGACCATGGTGGTGATCGCGGGTCCCGTGAAGCCGATTCTGCCCCACGAAATCGAGCAGTTGCAGGACTACCTGAAGCGCGAGGGGCGCATCGCGGCAATGTTTCGTCCCCAGCGCGCGGACCAGTCAGTAAATCAGAAGGCGCTCGAAGACCTGATTTCGCAGTGGGGCGTGAGGGTCGGCAACGACATTATCGTCGACCAGGTGGTGCGGCTGTTCGCGGGCCCTGCGCTGGGACTCAACCCCATCGTACAGGACTACGGCGAACATCCGATCACCCGCAACTTCAAGCAACGCACGGTTTTCCCGATGGCGCGCTCGCTGACCGTCGAGGAGAACCTGAAGAATGGCCTGAGCGTGACCCCGCTCGCCAAGACCAGCGATACTTCGTGGGCTGAGACCGATCTCGATACACTGTTCAAGCAGCAGAAGGCGCAGCTCGATGCCAAAGATACCCGCGGACCGATAAACGTCGCGGTGGCAGTCAACGGAGACCTCACCCAGCTTGGATTGGGTAAGGGTGAGACGCGGCTGGTGGTGTTTGGCTCCACCGACTTTGTCAACAACCAATACATCAGCAACTTTTTCAACCGCGATTTCTTCGTTAACAGCGTGGATTGGCTGGCGGGCGAGGAGAACTCTATCTCCATTCGTCCGCGCTCCCTGCGCGCCTCGCGCTTTAGGCTGACCGTCGACCAATTCAGCGTGGTGTTTGCGCTCTCCGTGCTGCTGTTGCCGCAACTGCTCCTGATCGCGGGAATCGCGGTCTGGTGGGAACGCCGCAACTGAGCCCCAGCTGCACCGGCGATGCGGTTTCGGAACACGATTATCGTACTGGTTCTTGCGCTGGTGGTTGGCGCCTTTGCCTATTACAGCGCGTACTACAACAAGGAAGCGCCCGCCCAGAAGGTCCTCAACGTCGAACCGGGGGACATCGCGAGCATCGACCTCAAGTATCCCGACCGTGAGATCCTGATCGAGCGCCCCAAGGGCGGCGATTGGCGGATGCTCAAGCCGATTGGCACCGACGCCGACCAGACCGCGTCCAACAACCTCGCGCGCGCTATCGCCGATGCCGTGGTCACCAAGACCGTGGACGACAAGCCCGCCGATCTGGAACCGTTCGGACTCGCCAAGCCGGCGACGGTCGTGACGCTCACCACCTACCAGGGGCAGAAGCTACCGGGCATCGAGGTGGGCAAGACCACCCCGGTGGGCTTCAACGCTTACGTCAAAACCACCGACCAACCGGCCGTCATGCTGACCTCGTCCGCCTTCCCCGCCGGGATGAACAAGACCGTCGATCAGATGCGCTCGCGCGACTTGATGACCTTCAAGGTCGACGATATCTCCCGCTTCGTCATCAGCAAGGACAACGGGCAGACCATCGAGGTGACGCGTGACGGCGACAAGTGGCATATCACCAAGCCCGGTAACTATCTCGCCGATCCCACCCAGGTGCGCCAGTTCCTGAGCACGCTGGTCGACGCCAAGGTCGCGGATTTCATTGCCGACGCACCGGCCAGCGTTTCACAGTACGGCCTTGAAAAGCCGCACCTGACCGTTACCGTGTACGGGAAGGACAATGCCTCGGAGTCGATGCTGATCGGCTTCAAACAAACCGAGCAGGGCAAGGATGGTATCTACGTGCGGCGCGGAGAACGCACTCCGGTCTACACCGTGCATCAGTGGGTGGTGAGCAATCTCGACCGCACGGTGTTCGACCTGCGTGACAAGACCGTGCTCAGCTTCGAGCCGTCCGCGGTGGCAAGTGTCGATGCCAAAGTCGGATCCGATCATTTTGTCCTGCAACGCGCACCCGGCGGCAAGTGGAATTTGGTCGAAGGTGCCACAACCGAGGCGGCCGATGTGGCGGTAGTCGAAAGGTTTCTTGACGAATTGCGTGAACTGAAAGGCGTCTCGATCGTGGCCGACCCGATGCCCTCGCCGGTGCCCTTCGGACTTGACCAGCCTGCGATCGTGGTGACGCTCAGCGGCAAGGATGGAAAGCCGCTGGGCACGGTCAAGCTCTCGAAGATCGCGATCAAGCCAACCGCCACGGAACCGGGTGCCGCCGCGGGCCCGCGTACCGAATACTACGCGACCTCGACAATGGGCGGCGCGGTTTACTCGATTGGCGATTTCACTTTCAGCCAGCTCAACAAACCGCCCGCCGTCTTCCGTGCCAGGGTCGAAGCAACTCCGACCCCCACCCCAGCCAAGAAGTAAGGCTTCCTCCGCAGCTTTCTGGCGATGGCTCGGGCTTCCCGCCCCGGCTGCTCGCCCATTACCTCAAAGATAATTGCATCGAATTCGCGAAGCCGCGATGTTCGCCCCGGTGCCGATGGTGCGGCGAAGAGGAGATGACGATGGCAAATCAGCAGTCGGTTTCACGGGTGTGTCCCTTCTGCGAGGCAACCTGCGGGGTGACTATAGAGGTCGCCGACGGGGCGATCGTCAAGGTGCGCGGTGACCGGGACGATCCCTTTTCGCGCGGCTTTATCTGCCCCAAGGCCCATGCACTCAAGGAACTTTACGACGATTCCGAGCGCTTGCGCCGACCGCTCAAACGCACCCCCGGCGGGTGGCAGGAGATCTCCTGGCCGCAGGCTTATCGAGAGATCTCGGCGCGGCTGCTCGCGATCCGAAAAAAGTGCGGCCCCGACGCGATCGGCATGTACGCGGGCAACCCGTTGGTTCATGACCTGGCGTTTCTCTATCTGCCGGTCTTGGCGCGCGCGCTTGGCAGCCGCAACGTCTTCAACGCGGGTGCGATCGACACGCTTCCCAAGGAAGTGCAGACCGGGTTGATGTTTGGCGGACCGTTTCCGGCCACGGTTCCGGTCCCGGACATCGATCGCACGAAATATCTGCTCATCGTCGGCGCAAACCCCGCCGTTTCGCACGGCAGCTTGATGACCATGCCGGACGCGCCGGGGCGTCTGAAAAACGTGATTGCACGCGGCGGCAGGGTAGTCGTCATCGATCCACGGCGCACCGAGACCGCCCGGCTCGCCAGCAAACATCATTTCATCCGGCCCGGTACCGACGCTGCGTTTCTCCTGGCGATGGTGCGTACGCTGTTCGAGGAGGGGCTCATCCGATTGGGCGCGGCCACGGGGATGGTCAATGGCCTCGATTCGCTGCAGCAGAGCGTACGTGACTTCACCCCGGAAGCGGTCGCGGACTATTGCGGAATCAGCGCGGCCCACATTCGGCGCATGGCGCGGGAATTCGCTGCCGGTGAGCAGGCCGCCTGCTATGGACGCCTGGGTACCTGCGTACAGAAATTTGGAACGCTCGCGTGCTGGGGCGTGGAACTGATGAACATCCTGACCGGCAATCTCGACCGGGCCGGCGGGGTGATGTTTCCCCGCGCCGCGGCGCCCGCGACGGCGCTGGCCGGGACGCGTCCATTTAAGCTCGACCGGTGGAAAACCCGGGTCAGCGGGCAGCCCAGAGTCGGCGGCATGAATCCGTCCTCCGCGATGGCCGAAGAGATGCTGACACCGGGCGCCGGACAGGTGCGGGCGATGATTCTTCTGATGACCAATCCGCTGCGCAGTGCGGCCCACTCACGCGAGCTTGAGGCGGCATTTGCCGGCCTCGAGTGCCTGGTCGCAGTCGATTTCTACCTCAATGAGACCACCCGCCACGCAGATTTCATTCTCCCGACACCATCGCCTGCCGAGCAACCCAACTATGAGTTCGGGCTCTATCACCTGTCGGTCCGGACTATCGCAAAATGGTCGTGGGCTGCCGTATCGTCGGATTCACCCCCCGCATGGGAGGTGATGCTTAAGATTGGGGCCGGGCTGTTGGGTCTCGAAGGCCGCGCAACGAAAGAGGTTGACGACATGATGTTTGCGCAGGTAGCGCAGACCGCGGTGAAGAGGAACCGCCACTGGGAAGGCCTGAGCGTGGAGGAAGTGGTCTCAAGCCTCGCGGAATCGACGGGACCGGAGCGCGTTATCGACATGCTGCTGCGGCTTGGTCCTTACGGCGACGGCTTCGGGCGCAACCCGTCGGGATTGACGCTTGGGCGGGTCAAGGGCGCCCCTCACGGGATCGACCTTGGACCCCTGCAGCCACGTCTGGGGGAGATCATCAATACCCAGAGCGGAAAGATCGAGCTTGCTCCGACCCTGATGGTGAACGATCTCCCGCGCCTTCGTGACCACATCTCCAATCCTTCCGCCGCAAGCCAAGAGATGCTGCTGATCGGGAGGCGCAACCTGCGCACCAGCAATTCGTTCATGCACAATCTGCCGGCCCTGGTGAAGGGTCGTAACCCCTGCACGCTGCAGGTCTCGCCACACGACGCAGCCCGCCTGGGCATCGCCAACGGAAGCGCGGCGCGAGTAACAAGTCGGGTGGGGAGCGTGATTGCGCCAGTCGAGGTGACCGGAGACCTGATGCCGGGGGTGGTGAGCCTGCCGCACGGGTGGGGTCACGACGTCGAGGAGACCCGGCTGAGCGTGGCCAAGGCCCACGGTGGAGTAAATACCAACTTTCTGACCGACAACCAGGCCTATGATACCGCGAGCGGGACCGCGGTGCTGTTCGGCACCCCGGTAAGCGTCGAGCCCGCGCACTAGCTTGACGCGCTTTTTCGCGGCCGGGGTCTTCAACGACCGCCGAAGTGCCGGTTGACGCGCGAGCTGGCGAAGCTGCCGCCCCGCACTCAGCGCTCCGCGAGACAGGTCCTCGCCCGATACGTGAGGGCTGGGCGGGGCGACCCTGCCCGGATGGAAAGAACGTCACCCTTCGGCGATGACGTGTGCGATCGCCTCGCGCGCCGTGTGCGTGAGGCTCAAATGAAACGCGCTGATGTTTTTCTTGCGCGCGAACGCCGCCGACTTCCCGTGCAGTACGATGGTGGGTGCTTTGCCGCGCTCGCGCACGACTTCGATCTCGCTCCACCCGACGTTGCGGTTCCATCCGGTCCCCATCGCTTTCATCGCGGCTTCCTTCGCCGCGAACCGCGCCGCATAGCTCTGATAGCGTGCCACGCCGCGCGATTCGCAATACTTGATTTCGCCTTCAGTGAACACGCGTGCCCGAAAACGCTGAGCGGTGTGCTCGCGTGAGAGCGCGCGCTCGATGCGATCGACTTCAATTGCGTCGATACCGGTGCCCAGGATCTTCGCCATCAGCACGTCCCGGCGAAAAGTATCGACTCCCGCGCCGCGCGTTTCAATCGGGGTTCGCGGTCCCGGTTCGCTTGCCGCCTGCCAAGCGGCAATTCTAAGCTGCGGATGACTGGATCGAAGCATGGAGAACCTATGGCAAGCCTCAAAGTGACGGTAAACAAAACACGCTGCATCAGCAGCGGAGATTGCGTCGAAACCGCGCCTGCGGTGTTCCAGTTCGATGCCGACGAAAAGTCCGACGTGGTGAACCCCGCTGGTGCTCCCGAGGCGACCATCCTGGCCGCGGCCCGGTCCTGCCCGGTGAAGGCCATCACGGTGGTGAATGAAGAAACCGGAGAGCAGCTCTTTCCGCCACCCAAAAAGTAGGCAGCGAGCGATTGGCGTTCCGAAAGCACCGCAGCGGGGAAATAGCCATCGAGCAGACCCGCGACCTCGCGCGCGTCCGCAAACTGCTCGAGCAGGGCAAGATGCTCACCGACGGCATCGAATGGCCGCCCGCCTGCTATCTGCTGGCCTTCGACGGCGATGACGCGGTGGGGGTCGTGGGCGTGGAACCGCTGCTTGACTCTGCGCTGCTGCGATCGCTGTACGTCCTTGAGCAACATCGCCATCGCGAGATAGGCCGACGGCTGGTCAGGGCGGCCCGTCAGGCTGCGCACACGCGTGGCGCGCGCCAACTCTTTCTCTTTGCCACCAGTGCAGAAAGGTTTTTTTGCCGCCTCGGATTCCAGCATGCGCCGCTGGAAGAGCTAAGCGCAGCCCTGAAGGGCAGTCCCCAAACCGATTACTACCTGGCGCGGCCGCAGGAGCGGGCATTGGAGATCGCATACCGGCTCGACATTTCGCGCGACGGCATCATCGAGCGGTAAGGCCAACATTAAAGTATTACTTGAGCTTTGTCGATTCCTCGCGCATCTCGGCCAAATGGGCAAGGGCCAGATGGACCAGCAGTTCGCCGCTGCCCTGCGCCACCCGCGAGGTTTCCACCTCGTATCCTCCGACCTCGTACGCCTCGCGGGTGGGAATGTAGCCCACCAGATCGTTGCAATAGCCCAGCACGAAGGTGTGGCGGAAATAGGGATTGGCCTTGATCGCGATTCCGAGCTCCGCGAACAATTCCCCGGGCACACCCACCAGGACCAGGTCGCCTATCGCGAGCAGCGTCATGTGGGTGCGCAGCTCTCCCGCGCCTTGATCGACGCGCCGGTCGCGCCGATTCGCCTCCGCGAGCGCCTCCGCCGCGCCCCGCTCGTCGAGTGACAGCTGGTGCTGATCGGTCAGCCGCCGGTGCTGAATTCCGCCGACGCCCGCATGCTTCTTAAGCGCAAGCTCGGTCTGTTGGATATTGGCGCGCGCGATGGCGAGCCGCGCACTCAGGTCCCGTAGTTTCATCAGAACCGGCACGCGGCGGGTGACCACCTGCGCGAAACCGGTTCGCGCTGCGTGCGCGAGCGCCGCATGCGCGAGCGAGGCCGCGGCGTGTCCCCACTCGCGGCCGGCCGAGAAGTCGCCGCGGCGCACCGGGTCGATGTTCCCGCTGGCCCCTTGGGTAAACAACGCGATGGGAGCTCTCCCGGAGCTCGATCCGGTGGTGCTCTGTTGCAGCGCATCTATCGCGAACCCGGGCCAATCACGCGAATAGAGCAGGTTGTCTTCGCACAGTACCACCCCGTGGCATGGGTAGTTGAGCAAGCAGGAAATCGCGCCCGGGTCATGCATGGTGGCGAACAAGCCCAGGACCTTGAGCTCGTGATCGACGGTTCCCGCGTAGTTTGGCGCGAGCTGAATCGTACCGTCTGCGCGCATGAGTCGGCGATTGGTGCCCAGCCCGAACTGCGCGCCGGCTGCCGCGACGGCGGCTGGGCGCAGGTGCGCGTTCGCCTCAATCACCGCGCGCGCGATCCTGTCGGGCAGACCGCGTTCCCAATTCAGGTCGCGCCCGGGAGCATCCGGCGAATCGCCGCGCGGGGTGGCAAACATGTTGAAATGAGGACCGGAATGAGTATGGGTCGCGCACACCATGACGGCTTCAGGTGGAATATCGGTGTGCGCCGCCACCTGTTCGGCGATCGAATCGCAAATCCGGATTCCCAGCGCGAGGAGCTCCACGCTCACGATCGCAGCCTTGCGGATTCCGTCGGAAACAACCAGTGCGCCCGCGGTGAGGTCGTCATGGATACCGGTCGAGGATCCGGTGCGGCGGCCGTAACCCGCCATCGCAATTCCGACCGGCGGATCAAGTTTCACTCGCGCAGCGCCCGCGTGAAGCTGAGCTGACACCTCAGGATTCTCGCTCCAGGGTTGCGGTCGAAAGCTGCGCCGCGAACGAGGCAACTTTGGCCGCCGCGGCGACAATATCGTCCGCGTCGGCGTCGCTGCCGAGCAACAGCTGATGCGGGATCGCAACCAGCTCACGCTCGAACAACCGCTCGGCGTTGGGACATTCCTGCGGCACTGCTGCCTCGCCACCCCCCAGGCGGCAGGCCGTGCGGTAGAGCCAGGAAGCCATGGGAAAAAGCTCCGAGCGATAGACCGGCTGGTTAGCGAGCCCGCAAGGAATTCCCTCCGCGCGCATCGCACGCAGGAAGCGATTGCGCGAGACTCCCAGCCTCGCCTCGTCGATCCGGAAAAGAAACAGGTAGATGACTTCGCGCGTCACTCGGGGCTCGCGCTCAAGTGCGGTGATGCCCGGGACGGCACGCAGCCCGGCGCGCAGGCGCTCGGCGTGACGGCTCTTGTGCTCGATCTGCTCGGGCAGCCGATCCAGTTGCGCCAGCAGAACCCCGCACTGCCACTCCGTCATCCGGTAGTTAGCGCCGAGCAAGGGTGGGTTGAAGGTGTCGCCGGGGCGCCGGCGCCCGCAGTTGATCAGTGACTGGCAGCGCTGCTCGAGCTCGGGTGAGTCGGTCGTGATCATTCCGCCTTCGCCGGCCGTCATCGGTTTGCTCGTCTGAAAGCTGAAACAGCCGAGGTTTCCCCACGCGCCCGCTCCGCGTTCGCGCCATCGTGCTCCGGGAACGTGCGCGCAATCCTCGACAATTGCAATCGAGTGCTTGCGCCCTATCTCGCAGAGGGCGTCGAGGTCCGCCAGGGTGGCGCCGTAGTGCACCGGGACGATCGCCCTGGTGCGCGGGGTGATGAGCTGCTCGGCACCATGCGGATCGATGCAGGCGGTAGCAGGATCGACATCGGCGAATACCGGGCGTGCCAAGGCAGCAACCGCGGCATAGGCAGTCGCCGCGAAGGTGATGGCGGGGACGATAACTTCATCGCCAGGGCCGATCCCCAACGCTTTGATCGCCACCTCCAGCGCGCTGGTGCCGGACGAGGCCGGGATCGCGTAGCGGACACCCTGGAAGGCCGCGAAGCGTTCCGCCAGCTCCGACGCTTTGCGATTGGGCGCCGGGTGCCCGCCCCAGGTGGTGGACGAGAGCACCTCTTCGAGTTGCGCCCGTTCGCGGTGGTCGAATAGCGGCCAACGTGTGAATGGCTGCTTGCGCAGCGGCTCACCTCCCAGCAATGCGAGCTGCGAAGCCATGACTCCGCTTCGAATCTACAGCGCTCGATTCGCCCGCGAAAGCTCTTCGGTGGTGGGGATTGCCCTACGCACGGCTGCCTTTGACGAATTCCGTGCCGCTGTGGAATTCTCTCATTTTGCCAGCGAGGAGAGATGCCAGTGTATACCGAGCTCAAATATGAACTGGACGATCACGTTGCAACGATCACTCTGCAGCGCCCCGAGGCGCGCAATGCGCTGACCTTTACCACCTATGGGGAGTTGGAGGATGCCATCCGCAGTTCCACCGCGCGCTGTTTGATCATTACCGGCGCCGATCCTGCGTTTTGTTCCGGCGACGACGTGAAGCAGATCATGGCCAATGCATCCGCGCGCCCCACGGTGACGAATCTCGCGCCGCGGCTCACCCCCGCGGCGGATGCGTTGTTGCATACCGACATTCCGGTCATCGCCGCGGTCAACGGCGCGGCGATCGGATGGGGGATGGAACTCTCCCTGATGGCCGATATTCGCGTTGCCTCGGAGAAAGCCCGCTTCGGCGAGTTGTTTATCAAACGCGGCCTCTGCTGCGATGTGCCCGGGATCGGCCGGCTGGCACAGGTGGTCGGGCGCGAGATGGCCGCCGAATTGCTCTTCACCGGCGATATCATCGACGCCGCGCGAGCGCATCAGCTAGGCCTCGTCTCGCGCGTGGTTGCGCACGACCAGCTCCTGCCGACGGCGAAGGAGCTGGCGCGCAAGATCGCGGCAAATCCACCCCTGGCGGTTAAGAAATTGAAAAACGGCTTGCGCCGTGCCCTCGATCCCGATTGGCGGGAACTCGGCGCATGGGTGAGCACCAGCCTGTCAGAGCTCTTCAAGACCGAAGACCACAAGGAGGGGGTGGCGTCATTCCTGGAAAAACGGGAACCCCATTTCGTGGGCCGCTGAGCGCAACTCCCGGTTCGCCAGTAGTGGTCGGCCCGCCTCCGGTGCGGGTGGAATTTCCGGGAAGTCGGCGCTCGCCGCCAGAAATCTAAAGCGGCAGCGCGTCGATCAGCACTCCCACCAGCAGCGCAGGCTCGTTGCCGTTGTTTCTCCACGCGTGATTGGTGCCTCGTTGCACGACCACGTCGAACGGCTTCAGCCTCACCTCGTCCTGATCGAGGACCAGGGTGACATCGCCCTTGAGCAGGATGATGTAATCCACGGTCCGCGTCGTATGCATCGCGGGATCCCGTTTGGTATCGACCCGGCAATGCTCGCCGCCAATTGCTCTGAATCCCTCGGCTGCCTGCTCTTCCAGCTGCTGGCGCGAAAGCTGCTTGTTGGTCGTCGCCAGGACAAAGAATCGGAAGATGCTGCCGTTGACAGGCGGCTCCAGACGAACCGGTCGCGCGCCCGCGTCGGCAGGATTTCGATTGTCCGCGGGAGTCCGGTCGGTAATCCATATTTCACCAAGTCCGGCGCGCTCCGTTCCGACGATCGATCCCGGAGGTCCATCGAGCGCGACGATGGACTTGCCTTCCGCGTTGTGTCCGGTCACGACCCTGCGCAATTTATCGATCATGATGCTTCTCCTGCAGCTTTAGTTTTGACTGCGTGTTTTCTGAGCCGAAGTATAGGCGGTTTGGTCTCCATGATCGCGGGCGCCACGACCGCCAAATGCTGCAAATCCACGCCTGTGCTCCCGTCACTTCAAGGACGAGCAGCAATCATCGGCGAGATTTACACGAATCCCAGGGACCTCGAAGGGTTAGGGTTAGGGAAGGCGCCACGAGTCGGAGGGCCACACGGTTATCTCCACCCCTGAGCGCGCCAGGGTGGACCGCTACGATGGACGCGTGGTTGGCTCCGCGCTGCGCACCGATGGTTGGCCAGACCGGTGCAACCAGCGCTAGCTCAGCAATCGGTGCGTCGGCGCGGTAAGCGCATCGATGGCAAGGCCGTGAGGGCAAGCGCCCGCGCAGGGTTTCGCGGTGCAGGTCAGGCACGCTTGGGCATTGCGCTCCAGCAATGAATACTCAGCACGCGCAAACCGCAAGTCGCCATAATCTTTCGCATACATGCGCGTGCGCATCACGTCGGCAATCGGAACCTCGTTGGGACACGAATCCTCGCACGCGCTGCACGCCTGGCGGCAGTATGAGGTACCGTTGATCTGCGCATACCGCCGCAGCAGGGGGAGATCGCCGGCCGCGGTGCGCTGCCATCCCGAGGCACCGAGGTACTCGTCGATCATTTGCTTGCTGGTCATCGAAACGATCAGCGCGTTGACGTTCTGGTTGGACAACACCCAGCGAAACGCCGCCTGCGAGAAGGTCGCGCCGCCCTGTTCGTAGGGCCGCATGTCGTTGAGACGTGCCCCCATCAGGGTCTTCATCACGACCACCCCGATATTCTTCTGCTGCGCCTTGGCCATGATGCGAGGCAGATCGGGCTGGCGCGCGACGAAATCGAAGCCGCCGAGGAAGCGTTGGTAGAAACGGGGGTCTTGCCCGAAATTGTGCGCCGCCAGGAAGACATCGATCCCATCGGAGTCGAGCGCGTAGTCGAGGCATTCCGCGAGATGCCCCGCGTGACCGGACATGCCGACGAAGCGGATCTTTCCCTGTTTGCGCGCGGCTGCGGTGAATTCGAGCCACTCCGGATTCTTGAGTCGCGCCACGTCGTTTACCGCGTGATTGAAGTAGACATCGACGTGGTCGGTCTGCAGCCGCCGCAGACTGCCCTCGAGCGCTGCCATCATCATCGCGCGACTATCGCTAGGGCTGGTGATTACCTTGGAAGTGATGAAGACCTTGTCACGCTTGCCGCGCAGCGCATTGCCAATCGTCTGTTCGGACTCGTGGTCAGTATAGGTCTCCGCGGTATCGAAGTAGTTGATTCCGCGCTCGTAGGCGTGAAGTACGATGTCTTCCTCGCCGGTATGAAGCCGGCTGCCACCAAACGAGATGTCCGAAATCTTGAGCCCGGTCCGCCCCAGGGTGGCGTAGCGTCGCACCAGCGGGGGACCGGGCGGGGGCGTCGAGGCGCCCACCTCTGCGAGCGGGATCAATCCGACCCCGATTCCGGCCAGCGCGCCGCGCTTGATAAATTCCCGCCGATTCAGAACCTGTCGTTGCGAATCCGCCATAGACCTGAGTCCTCCGGACTTGTGCGCTAGCTCTAGCTCTCAACAGGCTCTTTGAGTCTATCGAACTATCTGGTGGGGCGGAACCACGCTTGTTTTGTGCTCCGCCCTGCAACCGCGTGCTCCAGCGGCAAGCGGCCTCCCACCGCCCGACCGGCGACTACTCGGTTACCGAAGACAGCGGCTTGGCGATAGCCTCCAGCCCTGCGCCCTCGGCCGCGACCCCAAACCGCAATTCCGCACCGGCGGCGACCAGCATCAGCCCTGACGCTATCAGGTAACCCACGTAGAGAGCGCCCCGCGATCCCGTGTCGATGAGCACGCCGAAAAACCACGGCGCCACGACCCCGCCCACGGCGGTTCCAACCGAGAAGAAGATTGCGATAGCCAGGGCGCGTATTTCGAGCGGAAAAATCTCGCTTACGGTCAGGTAAGCGGAGCTCGCTGCCGAAGATGCAAAGAAAAACATCACCGTCCACAGCACCGTCTGCGAGGTCGCCGTCAAGGCACCTCTTTGAAAAAGATATCCGGTCACGATCAGGATCAGGGCCGACGCCGTGAACGTCCCGGCGATCATCGGACGGCGTCCCACCGTGTCAAAGAAATGTCCCAGGACCATCGGACCCATAAAATTCGAAAACGCGAACGGCACCAGGTAAAGCCCGGTAACTTCGAACGAGACTCCATAGTAACGGTTCAGAACCAAGGCGTAGGTGAAGAAGATCGCGTTGTACAGAAACGCCTGCGCGGTCATCAGCGAGAGCCCGAGCACGCTGCGCTCCCGATACTCCTTGAGCAGAGGCCGCAAAATCACCTCGAGTCCAAAATGATGGCGCACCCTGATCCGCAGCGGCTCGGCGCCCTCGAGCCCGGCCAGCCGGTGTCCCTCCACACTCCCCAGCTCCGCCTCAAAGTCGCGCACCAGTTCCTCGGCCTCCTCACGTCGACCATGCGTGATGAGCCATCTTGGACTCTCGGGTATGAATCGACGCAGGTACAGAATCACCAGGCCGATGATCGCCCCGATGCCGAAGCCCAGGCGCCAGCCCAGGTCGATCGGAAAGATTCTGGTGTTAAGTATAAGCCCGGTCGAGGCCGCGCCGGCCAGCGCGCCCAGCCAGAAGCTGCCGTTGATCATCAGATCGATGCGCCCGCGAAACCGCGCCGGAATGAGCTCGTCGATCGCGGAATTCACCGCCGAATATTCGCCCCCGATCCCCGCACCGGTCAGAAACCGAAACGCCGCAAAGCTGGTCAGGTTCCACGACAGGGCGGTCAGCGCCACGCCGATCAGGTAGGTCCCGAGGCTGATGAAAAAGAAGGTGCGACGCCCGTGGCGGTCGGTGAGATGGCCGAATACCAGCGCGCCCAGCACCGCTCCGACCAGATATGCCGAGCTGATCGAGCCGATCTGCGCGGCGGTAAAATGTAGTACGTCGGGCTTCTGCAACACCGCGCTGATCGCGCCCATCAGGGTTACTTCGAGCCCATCGAGCACCCACGTGATTCCCAGCCCCATCACCAACAGCCAGTGGAAGCGGCTCCACGGCAGCCGATCGAGCCGGGCGGGAATCAGGGTCTCGAAAGTCTCGGTAGGTCCCTGATTCGCACGGGACGCGGAAGCGGAAGACTCGGCCAAGAAAATTCCCCAGAGAATCGGTTATTGAGAGCGCCTGTTGGAATTACAGCGTATCGGGGTCACGATCTCTAGCAGAAGATAGCCGGTGGTTTCTCTCCCGGGTTGAAATTGCCGCGGAGGGGCCGGGCATCTCCCACCTTAAGTCTGCCGCCGGGGGGCGTTGTCGCGGTGCGCTGCGCCTCATGGGATGCCGCCTGGAAGGTCGGTGCCGGTCCTGGTGCGCGGGCCGCGTCACCGGGGGGCGGGGATCGCGGAGGTCGAAGAATTCAGCGGCTAGGCGCCTTGATCGTATGAAGCAACTCCTGCGCGAGTTCCGCCAGCACCCGCCTGACTTCGCTTGGGCTATCGACCCGGTAGCGAGCCCAGCTCGGTCGCGCCGAGCCCACCAGCACCCCGATACCGTCATCGCGAATTTGCTGGAACGCATCTTCGTCGGTGGTGTCGTCGCCGAAATAAACCGGCACGTATTTGGGGTAAGCGGCCTCCTGGAGAAGCGCGCGAATGGCACTCCCCTTGCCGCCGATTCCGCGCGGAAGCAGTTCGTCGATCATCTTGCCGCGCAGTACCCGCAACGCAGGTGTCTTCGCTTCCACGAAGTCTCGCAGTGCAGCACATCGCTCACGCGCCAGCGTGGGGTCTACCATGCGATAGTGCACCGCAATCGCGACCCGCTTGTCTTCGATGACGAACCCGTCCGAAGTCGCTATGTTGCGAGCGAGCCACGCGCGCGCCGCGGCGAGATCGGCCTGGGCAGCTTCGACGCCGGTTGCCAGGCGGCTGACTCCGTCGGCGCCCACGATCTCCAGACCGTGAGTCCCCGCGAACCAGATTCCGCGCTCGACTCCGAGCATCCGGCGCACCTCTGCAATCTCGCGTCCGCTTATTATTGCGACTCTTATCCGCGCCGGGTCGCGCACCAGGGCGCTCAGCACTTCGCCGACGCCGCTCAGCGGGCGCGCATCGGCGGGATGGGGGACTATCTCGGACAGCGTGCCATCGAAGTCGAGACAAAGGAGCAGGGGACCCCGCGCCAACGTTGCCGTCAGTAGGCCGCGCGGTATGGGCGCGGGCGGTTCAGTCGGCGGTAAGCTCGGCGGCGGGTTGCTCAAGCGCGCGTCTTCCGATGAGCGAGTCGAGAAACGTGGTCGACCAGGATTCCAGGTCGTTAGCTCGCAGCTTGGCGCGCAGCGCGCTCATTCGCGCGACCTGCTGTTGGACCGGCATCTCGAGCGCTTCTTCGATCCGCGCTGCGATCTGATCGAGGTCGTATGGATTCACGAGCAGGGCGTCGGTCATTTCTTCGGCCGCTCCAGCGAATTCACTCAGGATCAGCACCCCGTCGTTGTCCGGGCGGGACGCGACGTATTCCTTGGCGACCAGGTTCATGCCGTCGCGCAGGGGGGTCAGCAGCGCCACGTCGCTGGCCTGGTAGTATGGCACCAGCTCCTCGGTTTCGAATTGCGTGTAGAGATAGCGAATCGGCACCCACCCTTCCGAAGAAAAGCGTCCGATGATGCGGCCGACCTGCTCGTCGACCTGGCGCTTCAGATCGGAATAGTCGCGAATTCGGGTGCGCGAAGGTACCGCTATAAGGACCAGCGAGACGTTGCGGTGTGCGCTCGGATTGCGCTCCAGGAAACGTTCAAAGCCGAGGATGCGCTGGAGCAAGCCCTTGGTGTAGTCGAGCCGGTCCACGCCGAGGATGATTCGATGGTTTTCGCCGAAGCTGCGACGCAGTCGCGCCGCCCGATCGCGCACCCGCGGGTTTTCCGCAAGTTCCTCGAAATAGCTCACCGCGATCCCCAGCGGGAATGCGCCGACCTTCACAGTTCGGCCGCCGAAATGGATTTCCCCGCGATCGAAGTCAACCTGCGCACCCAGGATCCGCTCGCAGGCGCGTTCGAAATGAGTCACGTAGGCCGGGGTGTGGAACCCGATCAGATCACTGCCCAGCATCCCGGCCAGCAACTCGCGACGCCACGGAAACACCCGGAACAGTTCCTGCGGTGGAAACGGCACGTGCCAGAACAGGCCGATCGGCAGTTCCGGGCGGCGCGCGCGAATCATCATCGGCGTGATCGCCAGGTGAAAATCCTGCACCCAGACCACGCTCGATGACGAGGCTTCGGCCGCAGCCAGGCTGGCGAAGTTCATGTTGACCCGCTGGTAGTTGTTCCACTGCACGCGATTGAAGTGACAGATGGGGGCCATGTAGTGCATCAGCGGCCACAGCCCCTGGTTGCACATGCCATAGTAGAAATTGGAAACGTCGCGCTCGCTCAGATCCGCAAACACCAGGTCGAAACTGGGGGCGTGCGGTGGCATCGCGACCCGCTTCTGCAGGGTGCGGCCCCCGGGCCAGGCGATCCAGGTCCCGCCGTGCTCCTCCAGCAGCCGCTGAAACGTGCTCCCCACTCCGCCGACCGTCGGCTCGATCCGCTCACCCGCGAGGTCCCGAACGATACGAATCGGGGCCCGGTTGGACATGACCAGCAGCTTGTAGCCCTGCTGCGGGAACCTTTGCGCGCGTGCGCGCACCGCGTTGCGGAAAACCGTCCGCGGCGGACGTGAGGTAGCGATTTTGTCTCCCACGGACATCAGCGGCGGCAAACCCGGTCGCAGCGCGACCTCGGTTGAATCGTTGGAGGAAATGTAGGAGTTAGATATTTGATACACCCGATCATCTCGCCTGAGCAACCGAGCGGGCGCGCGGGCTTCACCACATGGCTTCGACTGCTCAGCAAACTGCCGATCCCTTTGAGTTCCGTTCGCTGCTGAATTTGACCCTCCTGACCGGTCTGCGCGCACGCGATCTAGCCGAATTGGTGCAACACATGCGCACCGTTCCGGGTGCTGTGATCTATCATCATACTCACCATTTTCTGGTTCAGCACCAATTTCTTTCGCCGGAACCGCCAAATGATTTTGCATATTGGGTCTCAAACATCCTTCTCGAGGAGCGTTTGGGTGAGGAATTGGCCGCGGTCGACCTGCTCCGGTTTCCTACCCTGCGTGACCTGCGAAATGCGTTGATCCAAGTCATCCAGGGTTTCCTTGACCGGAGTAGCAATCTCCGTACCGCCCCGCCCGGCGAGGAGTTTCACTTCATGCAATCGGTATCCTACGTGATGCCAACCAGCTTGCGCGCCACCAACCTGGCGGAGTTCCGCGACGGCCTGGCGCGCGTCTCGCTCAGCTCGATCGCGTACCACATGTTCGACGCGCGCCTGCGATTGGAGAGAGCTGACAACGATTTCTCGAGATGGCTCGAACACTCGCTCGGCGAGGAGCAACTCGCCGAAGCGTTCCGCAAGGTCGATCCTTACACCTATACCTGGGACGGGTTGCGCCGCCGCCTGCTCGGGATGGTCGGTCAAAAGCTGGAAGAAAACAGTCGTGGCCGGGCTTGAGGAGTACCGCCCCATCGTCGGCGAGGGCGTTGTCGCCGAGCTTAGACTGTTGGGCGAGCGCCTGACTGGTCGGAGCATCCTGAACGTCAACTCGACCCGCGTCGGTGGCGGGGTCGCCGAGATTCTCAATCGGCTGGTCCCGCTCCTCCAGGAAGTCGGCTTGGATGCGCGCTGGGATGTCATTCGTGGGCCGCAGGAGTTCTTCGATCTCACCAAGCGCCTGCACAATGCACTCCACGGCAAGCACGACATCTTCACCGCGCAGGATCGCGAGATTTTCAATCACGCCACCGAGCAGAATCTTGCTTCGCTCGACCTGGGGGCGGACATCGTCTTCATTCACGACCCCCAGCCGGTGGGGCTGATTCGCGCCAAGCGTGACCTTTCGAACAAGTGGATCTGGCGGTGCCACATCGACGTTTCGGCACCCGCCCACGGCGCCTGGGAGTTCATCGCGCCTACCGTCGAAAAGTACGACCTCACGGTGTTTTCGGCACCGCAGTTCAGCCGCGAGCTGCCCATTCCGGAGGTGCTCATCGCGCCCTCCATCGATCCGCTCTCGGACAAGAACCGGGAGCTGCGCGGTTCGGAGATTGAACAGGTCCTGAAGCGAATCGGGGTGCGCAGCGACAAGCCGATCGTCACCCAGGTTTCGCGTTTCGACCGCTTCAAGGACCCGCTGGGAGTTATCGATGCGTTCCGCCTGGCGCGCGAGCGGGTCGACTGTCAATTAATTCTGGCCGGCGGCGGCGCCACCGACGATCCCGAGGGCGCCCAGGTGCTCAAGGAAGTCCGCGAACGCGCGGCCGACGACAACGACATTCATATCGTCGATCTGCCGCCGACCTCCAATGTCGAGATCAATGCAATTCAGCGCGCGTCGACCGTGGTGATTCAAAAGTCTCTCAAGGAAGGCTTCGGTCTGACGGTTTCGGAAGCGCTCTGGAAGGGAAAGCCCGTGATTGCCGGAGCGGTTGGAGGAATTCCCCTCCAAATCACGCACAAATATTCAGGGATTCTGACCCACACGGTGGAAGGCACCGCATTTTGGATCAAAATGCTGCTCTCCGCCCCGGAGTTCGCGGCCAAGCTCGGCGAGAACGGCCGCGAGCACGTGCGTAACAACTTTCTGCTCACGCGGCATATGCGCGACTACATGCTGGCGTTTCTCTATCTGGAACGTCCGCACGAGAGCGTAGTCGAGCTCTAGCGTCACACGGGGCCAAACCCGCAATCGCCACGCACGTGGCGTAAATGCAGCTTGACCCGCGGCCAGGTCGGCTGCCCGCGATTTCGGGTCCAGGCGGCACGGTACGACCGGCGCTAGGAGCTGCTGATTGACGGGCGCGCGCCATAGCGCAGACCGTCCACCAGCAGCGCAACCATACGCCGCGGTTGCGCGGGATCGCCGTCGGGAGCCGGTGCACACAGGCTTGCGACGGCTCGCAACAGTTCGTTTGGTTCGACATCGGCGCGCACCGCGCCTCCTGCGGCCGCTGCCTCGAGCAAGCTCTTGAGCGCAGGCCTAAGTCGCTTTTGGAAGTAGGCGGGCAAGCTGTCATAGGCCGAATTGCCCGAGTGCAGAGCTGCTGCGAGTCCGCGTTTGGCGGAAATAAAGTCGACGTAACGCTGCATCCAGCGGGCGAGCGCCTCGCCGGGTTCCCGCTCGGTCGCCAGGACCCCTGCCGCGTCCGCGCAGGCGTCGACCTCGCGGCGGAAGACCGCCACGATAAGGTCCGAGCGCCGCGGAAAGTGGCGATAAATGGTACCAATGCCGACACCCGCCTTCTCGGCAATTTCTCGCACCGGAGCATTCACTCCGGAGGTCGCAAACACCGCCATGGCGGCCTGAAGCAAAGCATCGATATTCCGCTTCGCGTCGGCGCGCACGCGTCGGTCCGTCCGCCTGCGGGGCTTCGAACCATCCGCCGGTTCGCCCGTGTTGCCTCTCGCCATGCTGTCTCTTGCAAAGCGGAACAGCGTTCCGTATATATAGTGGAACGTGGTTCCGCTTAGGCGTTTTCTAGCACAGCAAGGCGGGGTCCGCCACGTGTCGAAGCAAAAAGGAGATTACCGTGCAGGATAAACCCGTCGCCCTGGTCACCGGGGCCAATCAAGGAATCGGTCTTCAAATCGCAAAGGATCTCGTGGCACACGGCTTCACCGTGATGGTGGGATCGCGCGATCGTAAGCGCGGCGAGGCTGCGGCCCGGACCATCGACGGAGACGCGCGCGCTCTCCAGCTCGACGTTACGGATAAGGCTTCGATCACCGCGGCGGCCGAGCGCATCCGCAAAGAGCTCGGCCGCCTCGACGTGCTCATCAACAACGCGGCCATCTCGAATACGCGACTGCGACCGGGCGAAACCATCGAAGAGTACTCGAAGTCGACTCTCCCGAGTAACGTGTCCCTCGATGAAGTGCGCGCGGTGTGGGAGACCAACGTGTTCGGCGTCCTCGCCGTTTACCAGGCGATGCTCCCGCTCCTGCGCGAGGCGCCAGCAGCCCGCATCGTCAACGTGTCGAGCGGCGTCGGCTCGCTGACGAGGAACTCGGACCCGACCTTCCCCTACCGCTCGCTGTTCGGCCCCGTCTACCCTGCCTCCAAGACGGCTCTCAACGCCATGACGGTCGCCATGGCGATCGAACTGGAACCGCTCGGGATCAAGGTCAACGCCGTATCTCCGGGCTTCACCAAGACCAACCTGAACAACTATGCGGGCACGGAGACTGTCGAGGAGGGTGCCGCCGAGGCGGTGCGCGTTGCGCTGCTCGGCCCGGACGGCCCGACGGGTACCTTCACGCACGCAAAACTCGGAACGCTCCCATGGTGATGTAGTCGCGAGCGCGTCATCGGTGGCGATTGTTCGCAGGCGCCTATAGAGGGGAGATCCCTTATCTTTCAGCGTCGAGGGTCCTGACCATCCGTAAAGCGGGTCGACCTTCCCGCGATGCCAGCACTCCGTTCAGTACCAGCGCGACGACCCGGCGCGGCTTGACAATCGGCGCAGCAGAGAAGTTCACTCGTTCTCAGTTCTGTCAGGGAGGTTGTCCCGGTCATGCCGCGAATAATCGATTCGGACGGTCACATCGTAGAGCCGCCGGCGCTCTGGAAGGATTACACCGAGTCTGCGTATCGCGAGCAGATGATCCAGATTCGCCGCAACCGGGACGGGCAGGACGAGCTGTTCATCATGGGCGAAAACCGCAGCCGTCCGAACCTGCCGGTCGCGGCCTCGGTGGTCCCGGGCGGACTGTCCGATCTGAAGCGGGCGCGCCAACTCACCTGGGACGATGTGCCGCCCGGCGGCTTCGATCCACATGCGCGCATCAAGGTCATGGACGCCGAGGGCATCGATGTCGCGGTGCTCTATCCTTCGATGTGGCTGCTGTATGGCGATTTGACTGAACCGAAACTGCAGGCTGCCGCCTGCCGTGCCTACAACAACTGGATGGCCGACTTCTGCAGGGTCTACCCGGACCGGCTCTACGGCGTCGCCCCGATGCCGCTGCTTGAGGTCGATGAAGCAGTGCGCGAGCTGCGACGCGTGGTCCAGCAGCTGGGCTACAAGGCGGTATTCGTCAGGCCCAATCCGTTCGGCGGACGCCGCCTCAACGATCGCGCATATGATCCGTTCTGGCGTGAGGCCGAGGAACTCGATGTCCCGGTCGCCGTACACTCGAGCTTCGGGACCCGGATGCCGACCATGGGGGGCGACCGGTATCACGACCCGTTTTTTTTCCACATGGTCTGTCATCCCTTTGAACAGCAGGCCGCCTGCATGGACGTGATTTGCGGCGGGGTACTGGCGCGATTCCCGCGTCTGCGTGTCGCATTCCTCGAATCCGGAATCGGATGGCTCGGCTACTGGCTGGATCGCATGGACAGCCACTACGAGAAGATGCACGACTACGTGCCGTGGATGAAAAAGACAGCGACCGAGTATTTCATCGAGCAATGCTACCTGACCCTGGATCCCGAAGAGCGCACCCTCGCCGCGATGATCTCGCTGGGCGTGGCAGGTAATGTGCTATGGGGATCGGACTATCCGCACTTCGATTGCACCTTTCCCGGCGTGCTGAAGGAGGTGCGCGGGGCGCTGGGGGTGCTGCCAGAGACCTCGCGCACGAAAATACTGAGCGAGAACGCGGTCAACTTTTACCGGCTCGGCTGAAAGTTACCCGGTGGGAGCCGCCTCCGGCGCGTCGCGCGGGGACTCGGCCGCGAAGTTTCCCAGGATGCCCAGGTCCCCTGCACCCCTCCGGTCATGCCGCGTTCCTCTCACCGGGCGGCGTCCGGACGCGTGCGAAATGACCAGCCTTCCTTTCAGCGTGGCGTGTGCGACTTCAGGAACTCGCGCACCCGCTTCACCGTCTGCGGAATAAGCTCCGGAGTCTTCCACTCGCGCACCAGCGTCGCGTTCGGCGCCAGCGACGCGATTTCTTCCGAGGTCGGCGTAGGATGATAGTCGTCACTGCCCATCAGGATGAGCAAAGGCGTTTTCACCGAGCGCACGAAGTCGCGCGAAACGTTGAAGACAAAATCGGTTCCATACATTCGATCGCGAAAGGCCCGCACACCCGCGGCGTCAATCTCGGGATGCTTCGGTTTGAGCGCATCCGCCCATCCGTCGAACATCGCGTAGAACATCTCTCGATTCTTGGGCGAGAGCCCGATCGGGTTCTGCAGCACTGCCGCGCTGATTCGATTGGGGGCAGCCTGGATCGCGCCCAGGCTGTACGAACCACCGATGCATCCGCCCATCACGTGGCAACGATCAATCTTCAGATGGTCGAGCAGCGCAAGATGGTCGCCGGTGTAGCTATGCCACCCGTCGGAAGCGGCGAGCGGGGCACGCGACTGCCCGGCGTTGCGTTGATCCATCGCGATGACGCGGAAATCACCGGCCAGTTCCTTGGTCGGATCAAACGGACTCTTGCTCCAGAATTCGATACTCGACCGCATTCCGCCCGGCGCGAATAGCAAGATCGGAAAGCCGGAGCCATACTCTTCGTAGTAAAGTGAAACTCCATTGCGTTCGAATGTTGGCATGCTTCAGCACCTCGATGCCGCCAGAATGCTGCGATGCGGGCGAATCTTCAAGCCCGTGCTCGACGACCCTCGGCAGGTCAGCGACCAAAGGTGATTGCGCGGCGCCGGCGCCAACCGCGCGGTAGCACCGTGGCTTGAGCGGTCACCGGGGCAAGGGCTGGGGCCTACGAGGCAAGCCGTCTGCGCTCGGCCTCGCTCTCGCTGCCGTTGACCGCCGCGGGCTCGGCCTTGGGCACGTACTGCTCGCCGGTCCGCCACGCGTGGTACCGTTCGATGAACACTTCCATGTAAGTGTAGAAGACCGGCGTGATGTAGAGGGTCAGGAACTGCGAGAAAAAGAGTCCGCCCACCACCGCCACGCCGAGCGGCCGGCGCGACTCCGCTCCCGCGCCGATTCCCAGCGCGATCGGCAAGGTACCCATCAGTGCCGCGGCCGTGGTCATCATGATCGGCCGAAAGCGGATGATCGCGCCCTCGAAGATCGCCTCAGCCGGACGCTTGCCTTCGTTACGCTGGGCGTCGAGCGCGAAATCGATCATCATGATGGCGTTCTTCTTCACCAGGCCCACCAGCATGATGACGCCTACGAACGCGAACAGGTCCAACTCCATTCCGAATATCCACAGGGTCAGCAGCGCTCCGAAGCCTGCCGACGGGAGCCCGGACAGAATCGTGAGCGGATGGATAAAGCTTTCGTAGAGGATGCCGAGCACCAGGTAGATGACCAGAATCGTCATCAGCAGCAGCATGCCCAGGTTGCCCATCGAACTCTCAAAGGCCTGCGCGGTCCCCTGGAAGCTCGAGGTGATCGTGTCCGGCAGGGTGTTTGCGGAGAGCCGCCGCACTTCGCTCAGCGCCTTGCCCAAAGAAGCGCCTGGCGCCACGTCAAACGAGATGGTCGCCGACGGCAGCTGTCCGAAGTGATTGATTTGCAAGGGCCCCAGTGAGCGGGTGAACTTGACCACCGTGTCGAGCGGCACCAGGTCACCGCCGCTGGAGCGCACGTAAAGCAGCGAGAGCGTGGACGGATCGAGCTGATATTGCGGCTCCACCTCCATGATCACCCAGTACTCGTTGTTCGGTGCATAGATCGTGGAAATCTGGCGTGCGCCGTAAGCGGTGTAGAGCGCGTCTTCAATTGACTGTGCCGAAACCCCCAGCACGTGCGCCTTGTCACGATCGATATCGACCGTGACTTGCGGATTCTCGACCTGCAGGTCGCTGTTCACGCCGCGCAAATCCTTGAGCTCGCGCATTTTGGCTTCGAGTATCGGTGCGTACTTGTACAGGCTGGCGGTGTCGGGGCTTTGCAGCGTCATCTGGTACATCGAGCGGGTGAATTGAGCGCCCAACTGAATCGGTGGCGGGTTCGACAGAAAGGCCCGCAGCCCCGGTACCGAGTTGACCAGGGGTCGCCACTTGGCGATGAGCTGGTCGGCCGAGAGTTCGCGCTCCGAGCGCGGCTTCAAATGCAGAAACAGGATTCCGGTATTGGTCGAACCGCCGGGGCCGCCGACTCCCACTCCGGCAAAGAAGCGTCGGATGTTGGGATTGTTCTTGAGCAGGGTCACTTCCGCGAGTTGATGCTTCACCATCGAGTCGAAGGAAATGCCCTGCGCAGCCTGCGTGAAGATGATTAGTTCCTCGTTATCCTCGCTCGGCAGAAAGCCCTTCGGAATCAGGTAGAAAAGCAGCAGGGTTGCCAGCAGGATGATGCCCGAAAAGACCATGGTTGCGGGCCGGTGTCGCATGACCCACGAGAGGCTGCGCTGGTACACGTCGAGCATCCCATCGAAGTACCGCTCGGTGACGGCGTAGAGGTGGCCGTGGCGCTCGCTCTTGGGCGGTTTGAGAAAACGCGAGCACAGCATCGGGGTCAGCGTCAGCGACACGAATCCCGATACCAGGATCGCCGCGCCGATGGTGACCGCGAATTCGTGCAGCAGCCGCCCCAGAATCCCGCCCATGAACAAAACCGGGATAAACACCGCCGCCAACGACACCGTCATCGACAGGATCGTGAACCCGATCTCGCGCGCGCCATCGAGCGCCGCCGTGTAGGCGTCCTTGCCCATCTCCATGTGACGCACGATGTTTTCCAGCATCACTATCGCGTCGTCGACCACGAAGCCGACCGCCAGCGTGATCGCCATCAGGGAAAGATTGTCGAGCGAATAGTTCAGCGCCCACATCACCGCGAAAGTGCCGATAATCGACATCGGGAGCGCGAGGCTCGGGATAATGGTGGCCGACAAGTTGCGCAGGAACAGGAAGATGACCATGACCACCAGCGCCACCGTCAGCAGCAGCGTGAATTGGACGTCATTCACCGAAGCGCGAATCGTTTCCGAGCGATCCCCGAGGATGTCGATGTGCATCGCCGCCGGGACCTGCGCATTAAACATCGGGAGCAGCTTCTTGACGTTGTCGACGACCTCAACCGTGTTGGTTCCGGGCTGGCGCTGGACTGCCAGCACCACCGCCGGTTCGCCGTTTGACCAATTGGCGCTTTTGTCGTTCTGGACGCTGTCGAGTACGCGTCCGAGGTCCTCGAGGCGGACCGGCGCGCCGTCGCGATAGGCTACCACCAGGGGCCGGTACGCCGCGGCGCTGGTCAGTTGTCCATGGGTCTCAACCGTGAAGGCCCTCTGCTTGCCGTACAGCGTGCCGGTGGGGATGTTGACGTTGGCGCTCTGCACCGCCTGCGCGACTTCGTCGATCCCGATTCCGCGCGCGGCCAGTTTTTTGGGGTCGAGCTGGATGCGCACCGCGTACTTCTGCGACCCGTAGACCTGCACCTGCGCCACCCCGCTGACCATGGAGATGCGCTCGGCCAAAAACGTTTCCGCGTACTCGTCGACCTGCGAAATCGGCATGGTGGTCGAGCTGAGCGACAGGTACAGAACCGGAGAGTCGGCCGGATTTACCTTGCGGAAGGTCGGGGGACTGGGCATGCCCGGGGGCAGTTGGGAGAGCGTGGCGGTAATCGCGGACTGGACGTCCTGCGCGGCCGCATCGATGTTGCGGGAAAGATTGAATTGCAGCGTTATCGAGGTCGATCCCAGGATGCTGGTCGAGGTCATGGAATCGAGCCCGGCGATGGTCGTGAACTGCTTCTCCAGCGGCGTCGCTATCGAGGACGCCATGGTCTCGGGGTTGGCGCCCGGCAGCGAGGCGTTCACCTGGATGGTCGGAAAGTCCACGTTGGGCAAATCGCTTACCGGCAGCAGCCGATAGGCCATAAATCCGAACATCACGATCGCCAGCGAACACAGCGTCGTCATGACCGGCCGGCGTATGAACAGGTCGGCGATGCTCAAGATGCGACTCCGGGGCCCTGCACCAGGCCGCGCTTGATGGTAACGCTGGCACCCGGTATCAGGCGCAGCTGTCCGTCGGTCACCACGGTTTCTCCGGACTTGAGTCCTCGTTCGACTACGGTCTGGCCGTCGTAGGCCTCGCCGACCACGACCGGGCGGGGTTGCACCTTCATATTCTTGCCGACCACGAACACGTAGGACCCGTCGAGACCGGTCTGAATCGCCTGTGAGGGGACCAGCACGGTGTTGGGCCGCTCATCGAGGATCAGCGTGGCGTCGACGAATTGCCCGGGCCACAACTTGTTGTCAAGGTTGGAAAAAATCCCCTTGAGTTCGATGGTGCCGGTCTTTGCGTCCACGCTGTTGTCGACGAAGCTCAAGTTCCCGCGTTCGATGACGCCTTGTTGTCCGGGAATCGCGGTGTCGACGGTCAACGTGCGGTCTGCCATGTACCGGCGGACCTCGGGCAGGCGTTGTTCAGGAATCGAAAAATCAACGTACACCGGTTTGATCTGGTTGATCACGACCATCGCGGTGTCGGCGTTCGCTTTTACCAGATTTCCCGGATGAACCAGCAGATTGCCGGTGCGCCCATCGATTGGCGCCCTGATCAAGGTGTAGGCGAGGTTGAGTTGCGCCGTTTGTACAGCCGCCTTGTCGGCGTCGACGGTCGCGCGATACGCCTCGGCCGCCGCGTGGGCCTGGTCGTACTGCTGCGGGGAGCCGACGCTCTCCTTGAGCAGCAAGCTGTAACGCCGCTCATCGGCCGCCGCTTGCGCGAGCTGCGCCTGATCCTTGGCCGAGGCGGCCTTGGCCTGCAGCAGCGCCGCCTCGAACGGCCGCGGATCGATGGTAAACAGCAGCTCGCCCTTTTTTACGTCCTGCCCTTCCTTGAAGTGAACCTCGGTGACCTCGCCGTTGATTTGCGCCTTGATCTCGACGGTCGAGTACGCTTCGACCCGTCCGATCGCGTGAATGCGGCTCGCCACCGTTTTCTGTTCCGCGGTGGCGACCAGCACCGGAACCGCCTCGCGCGCACCAAATGGCTGGTCCCCGGACCCACGCGAACAAGCGGCTGCGGAAAAAATCGCGAGCAACCACAATGCGATTACCGCACCTGCTGACCATCGCCGCTTCAATCGTGTCGCGCCCTTCCGATGACCGACCCCACTGGAAACTTGTCGCCCCGGAGCTTCCCAAGACATAACCTCGAGGTCACCGGAAAAGTTATGTCCTCGTAAAAAGGGTTCTCCGAACACTCGTTGCCTGACCGAGCGTTCAGGACGGCTAATCTTATCAGGCCCGCAAGACTCGAGGAAAAGGCCTCGGCTTCACTCCCTGCCGGGGCCTCGGCTGCGGACGCCGCGCCGGGGCCCGCGCCCAGGCGCGGAAGATGAAAAGTGCGGCGACTAGCTTGGGGGTGCGGGTTGTACGGCGGCCGCTTTCAGCGCCGGATGGTCGGCGGGCAACTGACAAAACTCATCGGAAGGTACCTGCAGCGCCCGATTGAACCGCGCACGAAAATTCTCGAGCGCGATGGTCGCGGTCAAGTCGACGATCGCTGCTTCGCCGAAATAGCGGCGCAACTCGTCGAACACCTGGTCGGGCACATCAACCGAGCCGCGGCAGATCTCATCCGTATAGCGCAACGCGGCCTTCTCTTGCGCAGAGAAGAGTTCGCTCGACTGGTAGTCAGCAACCGCCGCGAGTTTCTCGAAGCTCAATCCTGCCTCTCTGCCGCCGGCAGAGTTGATATCCATTCAGAACGGACACCCGATGAGCTGCGCGGCGCGCAGGCACACGATTCGTTTGAGCGGGTTCGGGATGCCCTTAGAAAATTCGAGGCACAGGTTGGCGACCAGGAAGCCAAAGGCCACCGGGGGACGATGCGCCAGCACCGTATACGGCGTCAGCACCTTGCCGAATTGCCGCTTCATCACGGCGTAGATCCATCGGATGGTCCAGGAGGCCTGGCGTTTTTCAAGACCTCGGATCCTCATTGCGCAGACCCTCCTATGCGGCCGGCACCGCGACGCGCACCGGTTCCGGTGCCGGGCGGATCAGCACGAACGCCAGGAGCCACAGCACGATCGTGGGAAGGTAGATTCCCGCGACCTCGGTCGTGATGTGCTGAGCTGACAGGAGACCTGCCGCGTGCGAGTAGATGTGCAGGATCGAGTGCATGGTGCTGGCCACGGCCGCGACCACCACCACCGCCAGTGCATGACGCTGAGGATGAAGCGCCGCCAGCACCAGTCCCGCCGCTATGCCCAGGTAGAAGGTCCCGCTGTCGGCCACCAGGTGCGCATTGAAGGGCCCCGTTTCCGGAACCCCGGGGACCAGTCGGAAAAACCAGATCGATGGCACAAAGAACATCTCTATCCCGTTGGCCAGGTATACTGCGGCCAATAGCCAAAGCAGGATGGTTATCCAGCGCGGGGTCTTGTTCATCGTGACCCTCCATTGCGCGCCGCCGGCATTATGGTGGTGGGGCGTACGTGCGCGGGTACTATTATCGCCAGGGCGGTCGCAAAGCCCACCACCACTTCGAGTTCTACTATCCGCATCGCGCCGGCAACGCCCGCGATCCACAGAGCGAGGCCCAGCGGAATTGCGATCACCGCAACCTCACTCAAGACCACACCGATCCCGATAACAAAGCTGAGCGCGCGCAGTCTGAACGGCCACGACACGGACGTTCCCTCCTTACTCACTGAGCTCTCCGCACAGCGGGAACACCGATTCGACCGTAACCGGTCCCGCAACCCGCGCCTGGCAGGCAAGCCGCGTCCGTGAACTGAAGGAGAGGTGATAGCGCAGCGATAGACGCTCCAGGGGACTCATGGGAGCCAGATTTTCGGCCCCCGCGGAGACCCTCACGCGGCAGGTCGCGCACAAAGTTCGTGCTCCGCACAGATGCATCAGCCGGGTGCGGCTCTTCAATGCCGCGCCCAGCAGCGTGCCTCCGCGTCGCGCGGCGATCTGGCTGCCGTTGAATTCGATCGGCACCAGGTCCGGGCGCGAAGCTACATCGCGCAATCGTGCCGCAAAGCGCTCGCGCAGTCCGACATCGGGCGGTTGCGGCATTTCGTCCGCGCTGCCGCGCAAGCGCACGGCGATCGCCATTTCATCTGCTGGCCGGTTCATGGTCGTTCCTGCAATTTCCTTCTAAGCGCGTCCCGTGCGCGCTTGAGTTTCGACTCGACCGCGTGCTCGGTTGCCTCCACGATGGTCGCGATTTCAGCGGTGGTCGCCTCTTCCACGTACTTGAGATGCAGAAGCTCGCGATACTCCGGCTTCAACCCGGCCAGCGCTCGGTACAAAGTTGCGTCGCGGGCAGGGGGAGCGGCGGCGGACTCGGCGGGTTCCAGCGCCGAAACAATTCGCGCGCGGCGCGCACTGGTGCGCAGAAACGACATGGTCTTCCGATGCGCGATCGCGCACGCGAAGGTGAACAGAGTCGCGTCGCCGCGAAAGAAGGGCAGGGCTTCGGCCAGCGCGAGAAAGGTTTCCTGCAACAGATCGTCGGCCTCCGAGGGCGACCAAAACCCGCCCAGCGCACGCAGGATGAAGCGATGGATTCGTTGCGCGTAGTGGTCGTAGAACTCGCCCGCCGCGTCGCGATCGCCGCGGCGCAGGCGCGCCAACAGACGGGCTTCGTCGACCGGCGCTGGACGGGATTCATCCACCGCCAGCGACGCACATGCCGGCGCATTCGCCATCGGATCGCGGTCTCTGCCCTCCGTTCGCAATTCTCGATCGTTAGTCGCCATGAGGGTCCGGGATCCGTCGCTCGGCCGGGGAAGCACGGGAGAAAACCAGGGTAGCGGAAAAAACTCCCGATCCCGGCCTCGGCTCTTTGGCGCCGGGCCCGCGGGTTTAATTCTGAGGCTGGTCCCGTTCGCCAGAAAAGCGAAGGCCGGGTGAGCAGTTCCCTCACCCGGCCCAGCGCCTCGATATCGTGAGCGTCTCAGATGGCCAGCCGGTACAACTCCGAAACGTTGTCATGCAGGATATAGTTCTTTTCCTGCTCGCTTAAGTTCGCGGTGTGCTTCTTCAGCAGCTCCTGCGACCACGGCCAGGTCGAGTCGCTGTGCGGGAAGTCGTTCGCCCACATCAGGCGGCGGACGTTGCACATATCCTTCATCTTGAATGCGACCCAGTCGTCCTGGAAGGTCGTGTACACGTTCTCGTAGAAGTACTCGCTTGGCATCTTGCTCAGGGTTCCCGCTGGCAGCCAGTAGCGGTGCCGGTCGTACGCATGATCCATCCGGTACATGTAGTGGGGTACCCATCCGGCGTCGGCTTCCACGCACACTACCTTCAGTTTCGGATGGCGCTCGAACACTCCCCCGAGTACGAAGGTCCCAATGATGTCCTGGCACCCGCGGATAATCGCAAGGAAGTTGTTCAGGCGCGGTCCGCGCGAGCGGAAGTTGTCGTCGCGGCTGGTCAGAATGTGGAAGCTCAGCGGCAGTTCGAGGTCGATGGCGGCCCGGTAAAAATCATCGTAGATGGGGCTGTCGTAGTCTTCGACCTGCGGATTTCCGGACATCATGACGCCCTTGAGCCCCAACTCCTTGATCTTGCGCAGGTCCTCGATTCCCTCCTGGGGCGAGCGCATTGCGGTCTGGCCACAGCCGATGAGCCGGGTCGGATTGTCGGCGCAGTATTCGGCGATCCAGAGGTTGTAAGCGTCGAAGCACGCTTTCTTGTAGTCGTAGTCCTTATGATTGCAGAGCAGCATCCCGACCGTGGGGTAGATGACCTCTGCCGCCACGCCATCGCGATCCTGGTCGGCGATGCGCGCCTTGGGGTCCCATCCGCCGCGGTGCATGTCCTCGAATTTGACGCCGCCCATCGCCAGTTCCTTGGCGGTTTTCCCGGCGGCCGCGGTGAGTCCGAGCATCAATGGGCGCTCGAAATCCTTGATGATGAAGACGTCACCCATTTTCTCGTCGCGAACCATGCGCGGCGCGGAGTCCTTGTACTTGTGGTCGATACGATCCACGTACGTGCCGGCCGGCTCGGTAATGTGCGAATCTGCGGAGATAATCGGTTTTTGCATCGCTTGCTCCTCGTCTGGTTCCGCGTGCGGAATCCTCGGGAATTGTTTCTATTTTCCTTAATCTTTATAACGAAACGCGGCGGGGCTTTACAACGATCTGGTCTTGCTCGGAGCGCCCGCGGTCCCAGCGCCCGCTCAACAATTACCGCCTCCGGTTGCGCAGTACTTCTTTAAAACGCGCGGTTTTGCAGAGACTATGGCTCCGCCGGCGATGCCGGCTGCCGTTCGCCTCGCCACCGAGCGCCGAAACGCGCACCTTCCCGGTTCGTCGGGACAGCCGCGACCGCGTTTACGCGCGCTTTCTGCAAGCCACCGATAGCCTCTGGTACCTGAGGCTTCTGCCTGGGGCGATTTCGCATTCTTTTACCGGGCGTGGCGCCAATGCTCGTGGCGTGGCAAACTTGGGGTTCTTATCATGACCGAGCCTGTACATAACCTGTTCGACCGCACCGCCGACACCTACGATCGCGCGCGGCGACGGCTGATTCCGTGCTTCGACGAGCTCTATCGCGCGGCGGTCGATGCGCTGCCGTTCGAACATGATGATGCCATCGAGGTGCTCGATCTGGGTGCGGGCACCGGTCTGCTGTCGGCGTTCGTGGCGTTTTCGTTTCCGCGAGCGCGCATCACCATGGTTGATGCGGCGCAGCAAATGCTGGTGCGGGCGCGCGAGCGGTTCGCGCTCGGCGGCGACCGCTTCCGGTTTGAAGTCGCCGACTATAGCGTGGGCCGCATCACCAGCCGCTACCATGCAATCCTGTCGGCGCTTTCGCTCAATCATCTACCCGACGAAAAAAAGCGCATGCTCTTCGAGCAGTCGTACGCGGGCCTGAGCCACGGCGGAATCTTTGTCAACGCCGATCGCGTGCTCGGCGAGACGCCCGAGCTCGAAGCGCGGCTGCATAAGTCGTGGATGAGACGCACGCGCGAACTCGGCGTTGGTGAGCGCGATCTGCGGCAGGCGCTGGAACGGATGGAATTCGACTCCGCCGCCACGGTTTCCGATCAGCTCGAATGGCTGCGCGCCTGCGGTTTCCGCGAAATCGGGCTGCAATATAGAAACCTGATCTTCGCAGTCTACTCCGGAATGAAGTAGCCGCGACCCGGGCAGTCCTGACTGGCCGGTTACTTCCGAAACATTCCGGGGTCTTGCAGGTTTGATTCGGAATTGATAATCATTCTCAATATCAATCAACCCTCGCGCCAAGGACATCCAAAGCATGTACGTGTGTATCTGTAACGCCATCAGCGATCGCCAGGCCCGCTTGCATACCGATTCCGCGGGATGCTCCGTCGCCGCCTTGTATCGTGTGCTGGGAGTCAAGCCGAAATGCGGCAAGTGCGCGCCCGCTCTGCGCGAGATGCTCACCTTAAGACGCAGCAGCGTTGATCCGCGCCGGGATTCGCACGCCTCCGACGGCTAGTTGGCATTCCTTTCATCGCGGCAGATGCCCTAAGCTCGACATCGCAAGCTTCGACCTCGCACGCAGAGAGAAAGCACCGTGAAGGGTGACGGCCAGGTTGTCAAGTTTCTGAATACCGTACTGCGCAATGAACTGACCTCGATCAACCAGTACTTCCTTCACGCCAAGCAGCTCGAGCACTGGGGTGTGACCAAGCTAGGCAAGTACGAGCGCGATCAGTCGATCGAGGAAATGAAGCACGCAGATGGGATCATAGAGCGGATTCTTTTTCTCGAAGGACTGCCGAATCTCCAGGACCTTGACCACCTGCAGATCGGCGAGAACGTGAAAGAAGTCCTCGACTGCGATCTGAACCTGGAACTGAAGGCGCTCGGGGATCTAAGGAACGCGATCGCTCACGCGGAAACGGTGAAGGACTTCGTCACTCGCGACCTCCTCGAAGAAATCATGCGCGACGAAGAAAAAAGCATCGATTTTATAGAGATCCAAAAAGACCTTATCGAGCAAATCGGAATCGAGAACTACATCCAGCTGCAATCCGGCAGCGCGAGTTGATTGATGCTCCTTGCTGAAGGACGCAGCCATCCAGCGCCAGCCCGGTGTGCAGCGCGTCTTCAAGCCAGTCGAGGGGCCCTGCCCGCAGAAGGCGACGCTAGCGGGTCATCGGCCCGCCACCCCCCCGCAAGCCGTGATCCCTGGTTGCCGACCGCGGTTGCTGCTTAATTGCCGGAAACACATACGTTAGCGCTGCAACACTTCCGACGCGTGGTGCGCAGCAACCAAATACTCCGGCTGCGGATTCAGCTCGTACTCGCGCAGGCACACTTCCGTGAACTTGATCGCGTGCTCATCGCCACTCTCGATCGCACGCGCGACCAAATCCTCATGGTCGTAACTCGGCGAGGTGAAGCTATCCTGCGGCGCGGCCGTCAGCCCATAAACCGTGAACAGCGCGGCCGCAGCCTGCCACGCATAGCCTAGCGCGACCGCGGCGTCGGAGGCTGACAGGTAAGGAAGCATCGGCCGCAGCGAGGACGGGCCCGTTACCGAGTGGACAAAGACGATGGTGCTTAAGACGCTCCTGGCGTTGGCGAGGTACACGCGTGCAAAGGTGGCGGTCAGGTCCGACAGGAACGCGCCGCCATCGCCCGAGGTGTCGACCAAATCGAGCATGTTGGCGAACGGTTTAAACGTGTCGAGCTGCGCAAGCGCCTGACTGATCAGCGTGAAATTCCCGCGCTGCTCCAGCGGCAGAACGTTTAGCGTGGAAATCATCTTCGACGGGAAGGCCCCGGTCCTGGTGGGTTGCCCCGGGGCGTGTCCGGGCAGCACATCAAAAGTTGCGGCCCAATATCCAAGGCCCTCCGCCAGCTCGCGGCGTCGTTGCGCCGTGTCCGCGTGCGCCAGCCCGCGCGCGGCGTGTCCAACCCTTATGGGCCCGTGGGTGGCGGCCGCGATAAGTCCACGGGCCAGTCGTGGAACCCAGGTTGTCAAAACCTGCCGCCACGGCCGGTCCTGCATTTCGTTTTCGAAAAACGCCATCCAGTCCGCCACCCGCGACTCGCGCCCGAGCAGATCACGCCAGGCTGGTGGCGCGATCCGTTCCCTGGGAAGGGGTCGCGGCTCGAGCCCCCTACGATATTTGTCGACCCAGGGGATAACCGCATCCGTACGGCCGAGTGCGCACAACGCTTCCACCGCCATCGGGCCGTGATTGGTTAGCCCGCCGCGATACTCGGGTCCGTAGGGTTCCAGGATTTCCAGCGCTTCATCGAGCGCCGAGTAGTCGACCGAAGCCATCGAGTTCCTCGCACGCGCTAACGAGCGCGACCGTTGAGTTCCTCCGCAGAGGAAATGGTGCGGATCTCGAGCAGATGGTTGGCGAGGTCGCGGAAATACACTTTGCGGCCGCGTCCCAGATCATCCACCTTCATGTCGGTCAGCGACCAGGGCTGGCTGCCGTACACGAGCCCGGCCTGCTTGACCCGCCCAAAAATCGCCTCGAACTCTGCATCGGTGACGCGAAAGGCGTAGTGATGGACCTCAAAGCCTTTCCAGCGATCGTCGAAGTCCATGGTCAAGGTTTCGTTTACCCGCACCGGAGCAAAGGGTCCGACCGGCCCGTCGTAGCTCAGTCCGAACAGATCGGCGAAAAACCTTGCGGAAGCGACTTTGTCGTGAGCAGGAACGATCGTGTGATCCAATACGATGCTCATAAACCACCTCGCAACGAAAGAAATCTCCAGCGTCTTGCCCTATTCCTCGAACAGGCGCTCGCCCCGGAACAGGCGTTCCGCGATTCGAAACGTCTGACCTTGCGCACGCGGAGTCGGGGAGTGCGCCGCCAGGTAGCGTGCGGTCGCGATCAGCAGATTGGTGCCGGCCTCGCCCCTCCCCAGGTACGCATATTGCCGGACTGCGGCCTCGAAACTCTGAATGGAATGGAAGTCACGATCCTCGCGCAGCAGCGCACGGCCAAGCGCGGCGATCAGCGCGCGATCCTCGCCGCGCGCGGCGAAATGCTCCGCTACCAGCGCGGCGGCCTGGTTTACCTGTTGCTGATGGTCGAGCAGCCCTGGAAGCGCGGCGAGCGCCTCGGGGGCCGGACGCGACGCACCATTGGGATGAGGAATATGCGCGGCCGGGATATTCAGGAATCGGTTGCGGTACACGCTCATCGCGGCGTCGAACGCGCCGCGCAGGAGTTCAACCGAGGGTGCGCGCCGCAGTGCCTGATGCACCGCGTTGGCAAAGGTGAAGCTGTGGTGTGCGACGTCCCAATCGCCAAATTCGTTGCTGGTGTGGAAGCGCGCCACGCGCATCGCGGCAGCGTAGGCCGCCGCGCCGCCCAGTTCATCGGGAGTGCATCCCTCGGCAAGCGCCGCCAGCATCGCCTCCCCAATCGCTTCCGCGTCGTCGCCCAGGATTACACTCACCAGCGCGCCCGCTCCGATCCACGGACGTTTCGCGTTTCGTCCTGCCTCGAGCGCCGCCGGAATCTTCTCAAAGGTACGCTCCAGGATCGCGACCAGGTCTACCGGGTGACGCCACGAATTCGATTCCTCCATTCGCTCGCCACCCGCATAGCCGCGGGCGAGGGTGGCTAGCACCGCCTCGGCCCGCTCCCAGCCGGCGTGATCGAGCGCCTCGAAGGCCTTGTTGGTGAAGTCGAACAGATGCCCGATATCGACATAGCGATGGTCGGTGACGGCCGCGAACATCATGTGGGCCAGTTCTGGTGCGGAGGCGCCCGCGCGGACCGCGCTGGTGATACAACGCTCCGCGCCTTCTGCGTCACGGACCTCCACGAACTGGCGAAACCATCTGTGCAGCTTGTCCAACTCGCCCACCGGGCCGGGCAGCGCGCGGACCGTGAAATGCGGCGGTTCGCCCGCGCAATCCTCGGCCGCGCTCGAAAGACCATGGAACAGCGCGCGCGTCCGGTCCCTCGGGTCCAGCCACGGCAGGAGATTCATCATGCAGGTGAGGGTGGTGAGCCCCGCACCCCATCCAGCGCGCCGATTACGCACGCCGAAATCGAGTCCGGCGCGAAACGGCACCACCGGGTCTGCTTCGCCGCGCTCCAGAATTGCGATTACGGATTTGGCGATGACCAGCGGAATGTTGCGCTCCAGGCCGTCCCCGAGGCGCTGCTTGTGCTGCTGGGCGGGATCGCCGTGTTCCGCGAGGTCCACCAGGATGACCCCAGCGTCGATCCGCACCGGGAACGCGCGGAGGTCATCCGCCCACTGGTCAAAGGTCCCCCCGCTGGCCAGGTCGAAGCGCGCGTGATGCCAGTGGCAGGTGAGAATGCAGTCTTTCACGCTGCCGCGATCGAGCGGGAACCCCATGTGGGGACAGCGATTGTCCACCGCGAAGATTCGGCCACCGGTGTTGAAGAGCGCGATGACGTGGCCTTCCAGGGTGACCACCCTGCACCCGCCGGGGGGCAGATGCTCGAGGTTAAGGGCGCGAACGAAGCGGTCCGAACCGCGGTGCTCTTTCATGGCCGTGCCTCCTGTCGGAGCCGATAGTTTGTAAAGTACAATCTTTCATAATTAAGTCAAGAGGGACCTTGATTAATCGCCGGGCTTGGATACCATAGCGTTCATGGTCTCGAATCCGGTCGACACCGATGCACGCACGGATGAGCGCATCCTCTACCTGCTCAAGACCAAGGGTCCCCAGGCAGCCAGCGCACTGGCGCAGCGCCTGCGCCTGACCACGATGGCGGTTCGCCAGCATCTGTATCGCTTCCGCGAGGAAGGCCTGGTGAAGTTCAGCAACGAGCGCCGCCCGGTGGGGCGTCCGGCGCAAATCTGGAGGCTCACCGAGCGGGCGGCAACGCGCTTTCCGGAGAGTCACGCGGAGCTGACGCTGGAAATGATCGGCGCGATTCGCGCCGCGTTCGGCGAAGAGGGTTTGAACAAGCTGCTCAAAGAACGTACTCGCCGCCAGCTTCGCGACTACGGCGAGAAAATGAGAAGCGCTGGAAGCGGGCTGCTCGAGCGCGTGCAAGCGCTGTCCGAAATTCGGAGCGCGCAGGGCTACATGTCGGAATGCGCGGCGCGCCCCGACGGAACCATCCTATTCGCAGAGAATCACTGCCCCATCTGCGTGGCAGCCGAGTCGTGTCAGGGGCTATGCCGGGAAGAGCTCTCACTGTTCCGCGAACTGCTGGGCAAAAAAACCAGCGTGGAGCGCACCGATCATATCCTCGCCGGTGCGCGCCGCTGCGCGTATGTGATTTCCCCCGCGCCGGGCACCGCCCGCTCAGACACCAGGACAACCGGTCTCGACTAAACACGGGACAAATCTCGCGGTCCCCGCGTCGGCCGGCTGCCCCGCCAGTGACAGCTCCTTCGTTAAGGCTTGATCTGTAAGACTCCGCAGAGGCGCGGGTTTCCTACGGCGCCTCGGTACTGAACGCCACCTTCAGATCGTCGCTCTGGAACGGATACACGTGCACCATCCAGCCAAAGATCTGCGGATGGAAATTGCCCCCCAGCGCTTCGCAGTCCGCCGCGGTCGAAATCGTTCCGGCAAACCCGAAACGCGGATCCGCCATGTAGCCCAGACGCATGCGCGTGCCCGTGCCCGCACCGAAACCGAGACCCATCGGATTGTTGGGAATCGAAGCCCTGAAGTGGCCACGGATGTCGCCGTTCATGACGTCCTGCTCGGTCACGCCCGCAGGCAGGCAGATGTTGGTGTGTGCGTGCCAGTGGGTGAGACTTAGCGGAATGATCGCGTCGAGCTGGTCGAGCGTATAGTTGGCCGGCGCCGAATACATCGCCCCAACCAGCTTGTAGCCACCGAAGGTTTTCCTCTCGAACAGGAGCGCGCCCGGCCGTTCGATACTTACGTCACCCAGGTACTCGTCTGCGCTCAATGCCCGGTTGGCGAAGTGGTAGACGTCCTGCGGGACCGTCGGCATGTATGGGATGTAACCTGCCGCAACTGCGGCGTCGGAGTCCTGGTACCTGACCAGCACCCGCCGCATCGCCGCGATAATCTCCTGCCCCCGCTGCGCATCGGCCGGCGTCTGCGGGCGGGCTGGGGTCATCGTCATGTGGTCCCCGAGCATCAGGTGCTTGCCCATTGCGCTATTCGCCGATCGACACATCTCTGTATCGTCATCGGCGCCGACCATGCTTGCGACCGCGAGCAGAATGGCGCAGATAACTGCCTGCCACACAGCTTTCAGATTCGGGTTCATGGCGCTTCTCCCCGCGATGGGTGACCGCATCCCAATCATGCTACTTGATCCTGTACGTGAAAAGCATACAAATAGCCAGCGCTCTGCCGCTTCGAGGGCGCCGGTTCTTCCCGGTGCGCAAAAATCACCCGCATGCACGAAGGTCGCGGCCCCGACCTGACGGCGAGAGCTCCCTCTGCGGCGCGGCGCCGCTGGTAATTTTCGGCTGCGCTGATTCGGAGCAGCAGCCTCTCCCTCGCACCGAGCATCGGGCCCATCCTGCTGTCAGGTCAGGGCGGTATCGCCCGACCTCCAACTGGTGCGGACCTTTGCGCGAAGCGGTAGGCGTTGCCGGGGGCTGCGAAGGCTCGGTTTGTAGCATCGCGCGGTTCTCCGCTAGTTTGGGCTTCGTCAAGACACCGACACCAGACGGAGACTCGCCATGGATCGCAATCTGAAGCTGCAAATCTACCGCAATATGATCCTGAGCCGGCGCCTCGAAGAACGGATTGCCGAGCTTATCAAGGCCGGACAGGTCGGTGGTTTCATGCATCCGGGCGTTGGCCAGGAGGCCCTCCAGTGCGCCGCCATCGCGGCCCTGCGGCGCGACGACTACATGCTCTATGCGCACCGCGGCGTGGCCTACTGGGTCGCGCGTGGCATCCCGCTTGAAAAGGTCCTCTGCGATCTCGCCGGCCGTGAGGGCGGAACCAATCGTGGCAAGGGCGGCGTCATGCGCGTGGTCTATCCCGAACTTGGGGTGCTCGGCGAAAGCGGCACCCTCGGCGGGTGCTTCCCCATCGCCACCGGCGCCGGTCTCTCGATCAAAGTGAAGGGCGGCGACCAGGCCGTCCTGTGCTTCTTCGGCGACGGTACCTCCAATCGCGGCACCTTCCACGAAAGCATGAACTTCTGCGCGGTGCGCAAACTCCCGGTGGTATTCCTCTGCGAAAACAATGGCTGGGCGGTCTCGATGCCGACCGAGCGCTCGACCGCGGTGAAGGACATTGCGGAGCGTGCGAAGGGTTACGCGGTCCCGGGAAAGGTGGTGGATGGTAACGATCCCGAGCAGGTCTTCGCCGCGGTCAGTGAGGCCCTGCAGCGCGCCCGCAGCGGAGCGGGCCCGTCTTTGGTCGAGGCCAAGACTTACCGCCTCTGGGGCCACTGGATCGGGGACCCGGAGAGTTATCGTTCGCGCGAGGAAGTCGAGAAGCAGTGGCGGCGCGATCCCATCCCGGTCTACGAGGCCAAGCTGGCCCAGGAAGGCGTTCTCAACGACTCGCTGCGCTCGGAGGCCGACGCCGACGCGTGCGGCAAAATCGATCGCGCGATCGAGTTCATGCAGAAGCAGCCGTTTCCGAAGCCCGAGTCGGCGCTCGAAGACGTGTTTGCCTGAGCCGACCACACCGGCGGGATTTTTCCGGCCCCGGCGTCACACCCTGGAGAGAAGGCGATGCGAACGATTACGTACGCGCAAGGAATCAAGGAAGCGTTGGTCGAAGAGATGCGCCGCGACCCCACCGTCATTCTGTATGGCGAGGACGTCGCCAACTTCGGCGGAATTTTCCGTATCACCTCGGGACTCAAGGAGGAGTTCGGCGAGGAGCGCGTCTTCGATACGCCGATTTCCGAAAATGCGTTCGTCGGTGCCGGAGTCGGGGCTGCGCTCACCGGGCTCAGGCCGGTCGTCGAACTTCAATTCGCCGATTTTCTGTTCACCGCTGGGGACGAGATCGTGCTGAAGGCGGGGATGTGGCGCTACGGCCACGGCGGTGCCTATCGGATACCGCTGGTGGTGCGATGTCCCTCGGGCGCGGCGGGGGTCGGTCCCGAACACGGTCAGTGTCCGGAGGCGTTCTTCATGCACGCCCCTGGGTTGAAAATCGTCTCTCCTTCCAACCCCGCCGATGCCAAGGGTCTGCTCAAGGCCGCCATCCGCGACAACAACCCGGTGCTCTACTTCGAGCATAAGCTGCTGTACGCCGCCAAAGGCGAAGTGCCGGAAGATGCCGACTACGTGGTTCCCCTGGGCAAGGCGGCGGTGGTGCGGCAGGGCGATGCGCTCACGCTGGTCGCAATTTCCGCGATGGTTCCCAAGGCGCTTGCGGTCGCCGATCGGTTGGCCAAGGAGGGCCACCATATCGAAGTGATCGACCCGCGTTCCCTGTGTCCGTTCGATCGTCCCGCGATCGTCGAATCGGTCAAGAAGACCGGCAAAATTGTGGTGGCCGAGGAAAGCTATCGAACGCTCGGGGTCGGGGCCGAGATCGGCGCGCTGCTGATGGAGGAAGCGCTTGAGTATCTCGACCGGCCGCTGCGCCGCGTGGCAATACCGGACGTTCCGGTTCCGACTGCTGCCGTGCTCGAGAAATTCGTGATTCCCAGCGAAGAAAAGATTTACCAGGCGTGCCGCGAACTGCTTTCGTGAACCAGGCGGGCCTCAGGTCGGGCCGCCCGGCAATGGTTCACCCCTCGGCGGGGGCGCGGCGGACCAGCGGAGCTTGCAGGCTGGAGATGTTGGGGGCTTTCTCGTAGAACTCGGAAGTCGTTATGCCGTTCGTTATCCAGATGCCCAAGCTTGGTCATGCCATGACCGAGGGAACCGTCCTGCAATGGCACAAACGCGCCGGAGACACGGTCGCCCGGGGCGAGCTGGTCCTCACGGTCGAGACCGACAAGGCTGAAGTAGAGGTTGAAGCTCCCGCGTCGGGCGTGCTCGCGCGCGTGTCCGCCGCGCAAGGCGAAGTGGTGCAGGTCGGCGGCGAGCTGGCGGTTATCGCGATTAACGGCGAATCGATTCGCGCAGCGACGGCCCCGACCCCCTCGGCGCCGAGTTCCACCGTCGCCGCGCCGGCCGCGCAGGTGAGGGCGACCGCCGCGGCAGCGCACGGGAGCAGGGTAATCGCGTCGCCCCGCGCAAAGCGAATCGCCGCGGAAGCCGGAGTTGACCTTGGCCGAATTTCGGGCAGTGGTCCCGACGGAATGATCACCGAGGACGACGTGCGCCGTGCGGCCGCCACGCCCGCCGCCGGGCCCCAGCCGCCCGCTGCGCTCACGCCCGCGCGCCGCGAAAAGCTCACCCGCATCCAGGCGGTCGGCGCAAGGAATCTGACCAGCAGCTGGCAGCAGGTGCCACACTTCGTGCAGATGGTGCGGGTCGACATGTCGCGGGCGCTCGAAAAACGCCGCGCCCTGAGCGCCGGCGGCGCAAAGACCACCATTACCGATCTCATTCTCGCCGCGGTGGTGCAGGCGCTGGGTGAAAATCCCCGCGTCAACGCGAGCTACCGCGATGGCGAGATGCTTATCTACGATCGGATCAATCTCGGTATCGCAGTCGATACGCCAAACGGTCTGGTCGTTCCCGTCATCCACGACGCGCAGGCCCTCGACGTCGCCGCCCTCAGCACCCGTGCCGCCGAGCTGGCCGCGAAGGCGCGCGACAAGAAACTGTTGCCGCAAGACCTGGAAGAATGCACCTTCACGGTGTCCAATCTGGGCGCCTACGGCATCGAGAACGGGACCCCGGTCATCTTTGCGCCGCAGGCCGCTCTGATGTTTGTCGGTGCGATCCGCGACGAAGTCCTTGCGATTGATGGAAGGCCCGAGGTCCGCCCCGCGATGCAGATCGCCATAGCGTACGACCATCGCGGAATCGATGGCGCGAGCGCGGCGCGCTTTACCACCCGGGTTAAAGAGCTACTCGAAGACGGCGCGCAAGCGGCCCGCGGCGAAGCAGCCAAGCCTGCTCCCTATCGCAAGCATGATGTGACGCTGTCGGCGGGCGGCGAGGACCTCAAGGTCGAGGTCAACTACGGCCCGTTTCGGTGGTCTCTCGATGGCGACGACGTTGCGGGACCCGATCCGGTGTCGGCCTTTCTCGGCGCCCTCGGCGGATGCCTGCTCATGTCGCTGAGGGTGGCCGCCCGCGCGCGCAAGGCCTCCCTTGGGCGCGCCTCGGCTCACGTACAGGCCAACGAAAAGGGCCACGTAAAGGAAATTCAAGTGCAACTTGAGGTTGAGAGTTCCCTCGATGACGCGCAGCTGCATCACCTGGTCGAGGTTGCCGAGCGCGGCTGCCACATCCGCGCGCTCATCAGGCCCGAGATCGGACTCCAGCTGACCGTCCGCCGGCACTCCGCCGCCTAAAACACGGAGCGCGCGATGGGAGATATCAACCTCTACCAGTATACGATCTCACCGTTCTCCGAGAAGCTGCGGCGGGTACTGGTTCACAAGGGCCTCAAGTGGAACCCGATCGAGTGCCACTACGAGGACAAGACCAACCTGCTTGAGGTAACCGGCGGCAAGTGGACGCGCGTGCCCGTACTCGAGTGGAACGGTGAGGTGGTGTGGAATTCCGCCGATATCATCAAGTGGATCGACCGGAAGGTTCCCGCGCGCCGGGCTATCCCCGAGGGCATGCTTGGCCTGTGCGAGGTTATCGATCAGTGGGCCGACAACACGCTTTTCACTCCGATTCTGTTGCTGGTGATTCCCGATTTTCTCGCTGCTGCCGGCGATGCCAAGTTGACGGCCAATCGTGAAAAGCTCATCGGTATGAGCGCTGCCCAGATGCGTGCCGGCGCCGCCGCCTACCACGAGCAGCTGGTTCTGTATGCCCGGATGATCGATACCCAGCTTCAGGGCAAGGATTTCTTTCTCGGCGGCGGGTTCACCATGGCCGATGCGTCCTTGTACCATCCGTTTTTCTTTCTCGCGCTCGACTCGCGCAATTTCGAAGCGGTGCGCGATTTCAAAAACCTGATGCGCTGGTATGAGCGCGTCCGCGATCTCAAGTAACACGGAGGAACTCGAAGATGGCTCGCAAACTCACGGTCGGTGTCAACTGGCAGGGTAAGCTCGACTTCACGGGTCTCATCGAGCGCGCAAAAATTGCCGACGCCGCCGGGATTCATTCGATCTGGGTCGCCGAGGCGTGGGGCCGCGATGCGTTCACGCTGCTCGCCATACTGGCCGAGCACACCAAGAAGATTCAGCTCGCCACTTCAATCGTGAATATCTATTCGCGCACCCCCGCCGCGCTGGCCCAGCATTTCGGCACCCTCGATGAGCTTTCCGACGGCCGCATGATCATCGGGCTGGGGACCAGCGGGCCGCAAGTCATCGAGCACTTCCATGGCGTGAAGTTCAATCCGCCGCTGACGCGCATGAAGGAATGCGTCGAGATCATCAATATGCTCATCGCGGGAACGCCCCTGAACTACCAGGGCCGGCTGTTCAAGCTCAGCCGCGGCTTCACCCTGCGCTTCGACCCGGTGCGCAAGCACATCCCGGTTTGGATCGCGTCGCTCAATCCCAGGAGCGTTGAATTCACTGCCCGCCAGGCCGACGGATGGCTGCCGGTCATGATCCCGCTCAGCGGCCTCAAGCGGGCGATCGACGATTTCCGCGCGGTGGCACGGGCCGCGGGACGTGCGCCCACCGCGGTGGAAGTAAAAGCCCCCGGGCACGTGACCGTCACCAACCATCCCGAGCGCGCCCGCGCCGGACACGCGGGTACGGTCGCCTTCTACGCGGCTCGAATGGGCACCTTCTATGCCGAGCAACTCACCCGTTACGGGTTTGGCGCCGACGTCGCGAAAGTCAAGGAAGCCTGGAACAAGGGCGGCGCCAAGGAAGGGACCGCGGCGCTCTCCGAGAAACTTTTGAGCGAGCTTGGCTACATCGGCGGTATCGAGGGAGCGGTCGAGCGCCTGAAGGCCCAGGACCAGGCGGGCGTCGATTTGCATCCGGTTGAAATCGACGCCTCAAGCCCCGCCGAGTTCGAAAAGATCGTGGCCAAGCTGCTGTGAGCAATCGGACAGCCGGGGGCTTTGTAGCGCGGGAGAGTGGCGGGCGCGCACGATGCGGGAACTCGCCCCGGCGAATTCTGCGGGCAGCCGCTCCGTTTGCCGCCAGCGCCAATCAGGCGCTATATCGAGACCGTGACGGACCGAGACTTTTGATTAAAATGGCCGCGCTGCGCGGCTGCCCGATGACGTATCAAGGAGGAATGACACCATGAGAGCAGCGGTATTCGAAGCGACCAAGAAGCCGCTTGTCGTCAAAGATGTTCCCGACCCGAAGTGTGCGCCCGACGGCGCGATCATTCAGGTCGAAGCCAATGGCGTCTGCCGCTCCGATTGGCACGCGTGGTCGGGCGACTGGACCTGGATGGGGCTGGCTGCCCAGCCGGGCGCGATCCTCGGCCATGAGTTCTGCGGGGTAGTCCTGGAGGTCGGCAAGGAAGTTCGCAACTTCAAAAAGGGTGACCGCGTGGTGGTGCCGTTCAGCCAGGGCGACGGGACCTGCGAATACTGCCGCAATGGCTCCTCCAACGTGTGCCTGACGCCGTTACTCCCCGGCTTTTCCTATCCGGGCGGCTTCGGCCGTCTGGTGGGCGTGCCGTTTGCGGACCTCAACCTGGTGAATCTTCCCAACAACATCGACTTCGTCGAGGCCGCCTCGATGGGCTGTCGCTTCATGACTTCCTTCCACGGCATCGTCGACCGCGCGCAAGTGAAACCGGGTGAATGGGTGGCAGTGTTCGGATGCGGCGGAATCGGTCTGGCCGCGATCAACGTGGCAGCCGCGTGCGGCGCCAATGTAATCGGGGTCGATCTGGACTCCGCCAAACTTGAATTGGCCCGTGGGGTCGGGGCGGCACACGTGATCAACGCAAAGAAGACCGATCCGGTACAGGCCGTGGTCGATATCACCAAGGGCGGCGCGCACGTGGCCGTGGATGCCCTTGGAATCGCAACCACCTGCCGCAACGCGATCATGAGCCTGCGCAAGCAGGGCCGGCATCTGCAGATCGGTCTCACCACCTCCGCCGAACAAGGCGAAGTGTCGCTGCCCATCGACCGCATGGTCACAATGGAGCTGCAGGTGATTGCCTCGCTGGGCATGCAGGCATCGCACTATCCCTCGATGCTGCAGATGGTCGAAGCCAAGAAGGTGTCGCCCAAGGCGATGGTGACCGGGACCTGCGACCTCAACGGCATCAACAAGGTGTTCGAGGAGATGAACACCTTCCAGAACGTGGGCGTTACGGTCTGCAATCAGTACTGACCTGGGCGCCCGAGAAATTTTCTGTCAGCTTGCGAGAGGACTCCCCACCTCTTGTCAAGCGTTTCACGCGACATCCTCCAAGGGTAAAGGTGTCGGTCGAGAGCGACGTTTCGAAGCGTCGTAGAGCGAGTCATTTTTGAGCATGGCGATGAGGACTCGGAGAAGCCGATCGCCGAGGGCGCGGAGCGCGCGGGCGTATGAATGGCCGCGTCCGCGCAGCGCGGCGTAGTAGGTTTTACTCGCCGGGTCGCAGATCGCCGCGACCCGCGCCCAGTGATAG
>JAFAHS010000463.1 GCA_019237115.1 Deltaproteobacteria bacterium | reverse complement strand
ACAGGCTGGCAAGGCCGCCGGGCCTGAATTCTTTGCCGAGGTGGGGAGACTGGGTGACAGGCACTACTACGCGCCGCTGAGGATGAAAGGGTTGCCGAAGTAGGACCCAAACTCGTGGCAGAGACAAAATAACACCCCAAGCGGCTGTTTCAGCTCGCGAGATTCCCATGCTCCGTGGGTCGATCGTAGGAAGCGATAGCCCCGAAGGCTTCATTCTGACGGGTTGGAATTTATTCTCCTGACACAGCAAGAGAAGCCGATGACACTTGGTGGCCCAAGCGAGGAGCAGCCCGACGGTTAATGGCCCTGAAAAGCACTTTTCGTCGGTATATATCGGGTATCGCGGAATTCCGTCCAAACCACCGGCACACAAGGGGGTTCCTGAATTTGTTGATCGGTTACCGAATTGCAGCGGGCCGAGACTCTCCACAAAATCCCCCACTATGCCGACTTTTAAATTATGCCGCGTGTCTGGGTAAATGGCCTGAAGACCGAGTATCGGACCGAGAAAATGCTGGCATGATTCTTTCTGCGCAGGCAAGTCCGAGCATCACACTTTTGCCGACCACTCCGTTTTTTACCGTGGTAACCGATCGAGCGCTCGACGAAGGCGACGTTCTGACGGCCCTGCCGAGAAGGCGCGCGTGGTCGGGGTTCGTATCTTGCGCCTCAATCAGGCCCTGATGAAAAAGCCCCGATTGGCGGTGGCGCTAGAGACCGTCGACTGAAAGCTTGAGGCCTGCCGTCGTCAGCCGGTATTCAGTCTTGGGCGGGACGACGCGGTAGACTCTGCGCTCGACCACGCCCGAGGCCTCCAACTCGCGCAAAACTTGGATAAGCATCTTTTTGGAGATATCGGGAATCTGCCGTTGCATTTCATTGAAGCGGCGAACGGTGTCGGAGAGGCAGTAGAGGACGATGGGCGTCCACTTGTCTCCGATGAGGTTGAGGACGCGCCGCGCGGGGTAGCGCTCGTCGAAAACATCGGGCGTTGTTCTTTTAGTGTCCATTCGGTGACATAGTACCGGTAAGAGACCGTCCACATCCACCAAGTTCCTCTCGGTGGTCCCGGACGGGTCACTGGTTTCTCAGGAAGACTCTTTCACTTGCGAAAAATGTACGTTTGACGGGCGCGCACTTTCGCCGTATAAGAGATTAACAGTGTTAACCCATCAGCTCAGAACTGCTCAAACGCGCAAACGGCGGACGACAGGTAAAAGCTCGCGGCAGACCGAAGGTAATTTGCGCAAGCGCCTGCTGGATGCCGCGCGAAAGCTGCTATTCTCTGAAGGTCCGCTGGGAATTACCGCGCGCAAAGTGGCAGCCGAGGCGGGATGTAGCGCGACCGCAATATACATCCATTACCAGAATCTCGATCACCTGTTGTTCGCCCTGCGCCTGGAAGGTCATGCGCTGCTGGCCAGATATCTGCGGGCCGAGATGTCCAAAGGTAAAACTTGGGCCCGAATGCGCGGTGGCGGGCGCGCATATTTTCGTTTCGGACTTGAGAATCCTGCCTATTACGACCTGATGTTTCTCGCCAGGGCGGGGCGCTCGCCGGTACCGGAGCAGGTGCAGCAGGAGATGTACACCCTGATGATGCTGCACGAAGTGGTCGTGTCAGGCATTGAGCAGGGTGAAATCAGGCCGCAGCGTGACACGATGGCTACTACTAACGCGGTATGGGCACAGGTGCACGGTGTTACATCGCTCGCGGTGCAGGGGCTCTTGGTGCATACGGCTCCACATGGTCCCCAGCAAATTTTGACGCTGGTGATGGATTCGGTTGAGGCGTGGCTATCGACATGAGCGTGCTGATTTGTCGCCGTTGGCTTAACTTTGTTAACATTCAAATCAAAAAAGAGAGATCCTATGTACGAACACAATAACCCATTCCTGATTGGAAACTTCGCGCCATGGAGAGAAGAAGGCGATGAGACAGATTTGCTGGTCGAGGGAGAGATACCGCCTGATCTCAACGGATCACTGTACCGAATCGGCCCCAATCCGTATTTTCCGCCGCGCGGCCGTTACCATTGGTTCGACGGTGACGGGATGGTCCATGCCATCACGATCCGCGAGCGACGCGCTTCATATCGCAACCGCTACGTGAAGACCGAAGGGTTGGCGGAAGAGATGAAGGCGGGCAAAGCTTTGTATGGCGGGCTGATAAATCCGAGTAGCGAGGCGAAGGGCCCGATGCCGTTCAAAAATGCGGCGAATACCAACATCATCGGATATGCCAATCGCCTGCTCGCACTGTATGAGGCCGGTCTGCCCCATGAGCTGCAACCCGTCACACTCGAAACAATTGGAACATTCAACTTCTGCGGAAGACTGAACGGGCCGATGACCGCACATCCGAAGATCGACCCAGGAACGGGAGAGCTGCTCTTCTTTGGATACCAACCCTTCCCGCCATTCGTGACGTATCATCGTGCAAGCGCAGTTGGCGAGTTGATCGAGTCCCGGCCAATCGACACCGGCTTGCCGGTGATGATGCACGACTTCGTCGTCACACGCGATCACGTCGTGTTTTTCGTGTGCCCGTCGGTTTTTCGAATTGAGAACCTGAGCAAGGGATTGCCAATGATTGCGTGGGAACCGCAGCACGGCACCAGGATTGGCGTTATGAAACGGGGCGGTGGCGAAATCTGCTGGTTCGACAGCGAAGCCTGCTTCATCTTCCATTTCCTGAACGGCTACGAAGACGGCAACCGCGTGATTATCGACGCGTGCCGCAGCACTTCGATCGACATGAGCGGCAATAACTTCGGGCCGAATCCTCCAGTGCCGCATCGGTTCACAATTGATTTGAGCTCCGGCGATGTAAACCTGGAACAAACCGATGAGCGATCCGCTGAGTTCCCGCGTATCAATGAGCGCTTCGCCGGACTCAGGCATCGCTATGGCTATTTCGCGAGCGGACCGGTTTTTCAAAACGGCAAGAACTTCTTCCGCAATACGATAAAGCTCGACTATCAGACTGCACGCAGCGAAGTTCAGGAACTGGGTGCAGGCATGTTCCCCACGGAGCCGGTGTTCGCGCAGCGGCCGGGAAGAAGTGGCGAAACAGATGGGTACATCCTGACCGTGTGGTACGACGAGGCGAAGAACACCAGCGAGGTGACGATCCAGGATGCGGCGAATTTCTCCGCGATGCCGCAGGCGCGCGTGAAGCTGAGCCATCGTATTCCATTCGGCTTCCATGGCAACTGGGTCCAGGAAAACCTCTGATATCCACGAGGCGCCATCATGAACGGCAGCGAGAAGGTTCTACGCCCGGCACGGTTAAAGGCTGAGGCCGTATCCGAAAGTGCGCCTGCGGCGATCGGACCGGCAACGCCAAACGGTCATCGCAATTCGAACACGGACTGGGGTTTTCCTTTCAAAAATCCTGGGCGATGGGCGGGGCGTAAGAAGCTTCCTGCGAACAGCGAGCGCCGCACCCCGTGGGTTGACATGGATGCCTACGACAGCGCCCGCATCGCGCCACGTTTTGTCAAATCACCGGTCAGGATCGATGAAGTGCTCCGTCACGTTCTAGGCATCGCTGACGATGCGGGGATCAGTCGCGTCGATCATCCTGCGCTCGCCCATGAATTAGACGAGATTCGATACGTTTATCCTCATGCGCGATCGTTGATCGTGCTGATCGCCGAGGAAAACAAGCCTTCGCTACAGTCGCGCTATCTGCCAACTGCGAATCACGAGTTGTATGAATGCGAAGAGCGGCTCTTCAAGTGGAGCCATGAAGTCATCCGCTATTTGAAAACGCTCGGCGCTGAAGGGCTCACCACCACCGTCGGATGGCCGCAGGAAGTGTCGGTGCGGTGGCCTGACAAGATTTGGCCGCTGAGCCACAAGCTGGCGGCGCAGGCCGCCGGCCTCGGTGTCATTGGGACGAGCCGCAATTTCCTCCACAAGCGTTTCGGCGCGTATTGTCTGATCGACACGGTGGTGACCAATCTCGAGTTCGACGAGTCCGAGTATCAGCGAACGAACAACCCGCTCGACTGGAATCCCTGCCTTGAGTGCAACCTGTGCGTCGCCTCGTGCCCGACCTCAGCGATCAAGGCCGATGGCGAGTTTGATTTCTTCGCCTGCTACAACCACACGTATCGCGATTCGATTCCGGGTTTCTTGGATTTCGCTCGCGATCTTGCCGAAGCCAAGCCGCGGAAATTTGAGCATCGCTGGAGTGATGCTGAGATAGCGGCGTTGTGGCAATCGCTGGCTTTCCGTGTCGAGTATCGATGTTTCAATTGCGTTGCTACCTGTCCCGCCGAAATTCATGATGCGTTTCATTCGGACCGAGCCGTACGAAATGATTACTTCGACCAGGTGTTGAAGCCCCTGACGGAGACGCGGCGCGATCACGAAGAGCAGTTTGTAATTGATACTCCTTCGGCGCGCGAACGATTGAACATCGCGCCGGGCAGTTATCGCACGCCGGACGATCGTGACAAGCCTGGTCAGAGCGGGATGGTGCGCTTGGTACAGCTTCCGCGCATCCGTGTTTCAAATGTTGATACCATGATGCGGCTGATGACTTACTACTTCAGGCCTGAGGAGGCGCAGGGACTGGACTTTACATGCCAGATGGATCTTACAGGGCCGGGCGGCGGGCAGTGGGTGATGACAGTAGCGCAGCAGCGATGCAGGGTTCAGCCGGGGCAGACGGAGAATTCCGACCTGACTATCCGCTGCGACGCGCATCTGTTTCTGGGTATTCATCGTGGTGAGCGTAGCGCGGTCAAAAGTCTGCTGACCGGAAAAATCAAGCTAATGGGAAGGCGCGAGCTATTCCTGGCCTTTCCACGATTGTTTCCGGTCCGTCCCGCGGAAGGTCTGCTAGCGATGCTTGGCTGGCGATTACGCCAAGTCTGGAAGAGGGTGCATTATAAGAGGTCTGAATAGACTGAGCGAACAGCGGAGCAGCCCTTTATCTTTTGCGGACCGATGGGCCGCCCCATGTTGGAACACAGCGTGGACGATCATCGGTGGCGGCGCGCAACCGCGCGCGCCGGGGTCGACTACAGGGTGCTCTATAACCTCCGTCACACCTACACGACGCTGATGATTCGGGCGGGAAAACCGTTGCAATGGATCGCGCACCAGCTGGGTCATGTCGGAGTTAAGAAGATCGATGACGGTATACGGGCGTTGGACGCGGGCGCCGGAAGAGGAACCGCTCGACCTCGATGGGGTTCTTCTTGCAGGTCATGCGGCTGCCGCACACGGCGCTCGGCCAGCAAGGTTTGCCAAACCGTGGACGACCCGATCCGGGTGGTTTCGAAAAGTGGAGCATTTTCAAGGGATCTTGAGGAACATGCCCGGCCGGGAATCGAACCCGGACTGGGGATACGGGCAAAGCAAAACCAAATCCACCAAAAGAAAACTAATGATTTCGGCCTCTTTCGAGCGACGGCTTTGCCGCAGTTTGTGCAGTTTCGCCTCGTTTTTCGGCCAACTCTGCCCAAGTTCTGCCCAAGGATTTCCAAAGCTCCTCCGCGTTTTCGGTCGGGATTGAACTTCGCGAGAAGCTGGGCTGTGTCGGCGTCGTCGTCGAGGCGAAGGCGGGAACGAAGAAATACTATTCAGTGGGCCCGTAGATGCGGGTATGGCCCGTATCGCCCACGTGCAGATTGAGCCGGAAGGGCATGCTGCCGGAAGTCGCACCGTAACAGAGTGTGCGGGAGTGTTCCTCGGATAGTAGGGGCACGGATTGAACTCGAGTCCCGGTCAGCGAACGCCACCGCCTCGACGTGAGGATGTTGGCGTGATGGCTGAGACGATCGAACAGCGCGGTGGTGAGCTTTTCGTCGCCGAAGACCTTGACCCACTCGGAAAAACGCCACATCGGTGGTGATGATGGTCGAGGGCGTTCGTGGCGCTGGGCCAGCAGATTGAACAACGCCCTCAGCGCCGAAGGCTGAGAGGAATTGTTGCTGGCCGAGATCGCGCGCCAACAGCAGCAGGGTAAGACGGTAGTCTTCCGCGCCGACGCGGCATTTGCGAAGCCAGAGATCTATGAGCCGCTGGAAGAGCGCGACGTGAAGTACGCCATCCGTCTTCCTGCCAACCACAAACTGGAGCGGAACATTACGCGGGTTGTGCGCTTCTACAACGAAGGGGCACGGCCGAGGAGTGGAGCATGGAAGGCAAGCAGGTGGTGAAGATGACGCGGCTTTCTTGTCACCGCTTCCGCGCCAATGAGGTGGGGCTGTGCTTGAGCTTAATCGCCTATAACCTCGGCAACCTGGGCGATTAGCGTTGCCGGGACGAATCGGCAACTGGTCGCTGACCAGTATGCTGATCCTGATGAAACGGCTCAACTGTGATCACGGCTTTGTAAATCATATTGGCATTGCTCAGCATACCGGAGTCAGCCGCGAGCAGATTGACCAGATCGATTCCTATCGGACGAGTCCGTTGTTCAGCGACGACGACAAACTAATCCTGCGCTACGCCGAGGAGCTGACGTTAAAGGCACACGTGGATGACGATTTGTTCCGTCAAGTGCAGAACCGTATCGGCACGTTGAAAGTGCTCGACCTCAACGCCGCAGTCGGGTTCTGGAACATGATGGCGCGGAACCTCAACGGCCTGCAAATCAATTTGGAGCCCGAACGGCAACAGTGATGGTCTGCATAATGGTTTCTCCGCCTTATAGTCGATAGCTTCAGGACGAGAGGATGCGAATGGTCAAACTAATAATCTGCGCAACTCGCAGATCTGACATTAGTCGCCACGAATTCGACTCCTACTGGCGCGAGAAGCACGGCCCGCTAGTTAAGAGCGTACCCGAGTTTGCTCGCTACGTCCGCAAGTACGTCCAGTGTCATCTGTTGGAGGGCACGGCACCATCGGCATCGCGGGCGACTATGACGGTGTCACGGAGCCGTGGTTCGATAGCGTTGTGAGGCCGCGGACGCGTTCAACGAACCGAAGCATCTGGAGATAGTTCGCTCCGATGAACTGAAGTTCGTCGATCCGCACAAATGTATTTCCTTTATCACAGAGGAACTTCAAGTCATCTGAAGGGGCTGGCGCGCCTGTAATCATCCAAGATAATGCTGAGCCACGCCTCGCTGGTTCACCGCCACGACCAGCGACTCGCGCCCTGACTGATCGCCCGGCTAGATCGCCGTCGGTGGCTCCCCTCAATCGGTGAACCAGATTGAGCGTCTCGCGTTAGGTTTTCTCGCCGCCTGGCAGGGCACCGACTATCGTATACGCGACTCTAACGCCGTGGGCTAACTGCTCTTCCTGTAGTGCAGTGCCGAGATCGTCCGCTGAACCTCCAAATATCCGCCCGGTACCAGCGACGAAGTCCCTGCCCTGCCCCAAATGAGCTGGAGCAAATGAATGCGGTCCAATGCGAGCTTGCGGAGGGCTGGCGGCAGCCGAGACACTCTTTCATGTGCGCGGGAGAGTACGACAAATACCGCGGAAAGAACTATGACAATTAACCGGGAAAGTACACACGCCGTTCAACTGACCAGGAAGTCGAGGATGGCCCGGTTGACGACGTCCGGCCGCTCCTGGTGCAGGAAGTGACCGGCGCCGGGCACGATCTCCGTGCGGAGGCCGCGCGGGAAATATGCGGCCATGCCCTCCACGAGCTCGCTGCCGATGCGGCGCGGTAGTAGCCCAGCGCGGCCTCCAGCGTGCCCGGCGTCCGGAACGTCTCCTTCACCGCTTCCAGGGTCGCGCCCGGCACGGTCCAGCCGGGTGACCACTCGCGGAACAGGTGCGCGATCATTGCGAAGTCGTCGCGCGCGAGCGCTTCCTCGGCCAACCGATGCTGGAAGAACATCATGTACCAGCTGCGCCGCTGCTGCGCGTAGCTCTCGCGCAGCGCGCGGAAGAACGTCGGCCCGTACGGGACGGCGAGCGTGACGATCCGCCGGATGCGCTGCGGCGCCAGCAGCGCGCCGAAGTAGGTAGCCGCAGCGCCCCAGTCATGGCCGATTACGATGGCGTCGTCGGCACCGAGCGCGTCCAGCAGCGCCGCCACGTCCTCGCCGAGCGCCATCGCGTCGTAGCGGCCGTCCGCAGGCCGCGAGGTTGGTGCATAGCCGCGCATGAAGGGCGCGACCACGCGGTAGCCCGCCGCGACCAGCGCCGGCACTTGATGCCGCCAGGAGCGCGCGTCGTCGGGGAAGCCGTGGAGGCAGAGTACGAGCGGGCCGTCACCCTCCTCGAGCGCGTGGAAGATGAGGGCGGGAGTTTCGATGGCCCGGGGGTTCCTGCCTCGTACCTAGCACCTTTCCCCCGTGTTCTGCGAAGTTCAGGTCCGGCTCCTCGATACACATATGGGGTCTCCGGCAGCAACCGTGGGAGATCGTGCGGTCGGGAATATTCACTCATGCCTTGTCCCCAGTCTCAGACCGAGCCATCCCCGCAGGTTGGCCTCACTGTATTCGGTTTGCGACGGCGACGGACCGCGCGAAGTCGTTCTGCATCTGGGTCAGCAAGAACCCGACGAAATACACGTCTCGGTGCGCGAGTCGGGCAGGGGCATCGACGCCACGGACATGGCGCGAGTGTTCGAGCCCTTCTTTACGACCAAGCCGACAGGAATTGGGATGAGACTTGCCATCGTTCGCTAAATCATCGAGAACAACGGTGGCAGGATTTGGGCGACCCAGAATCCTGACCGTGGCGCGACGCTGGAGTTCGTTCTGCCGGTCGAACCCAGCACGTCGAGATGAGACTGGGAATCTCGATATTCGAGGGCCATCGGCATCAAGGTACGTGCTTCTCGTGACGGCTGTAGAGCGCGAATCTCGCGAGCGAAGTCTTCCAGTTCGAGGTGGTCACGGACGACGCCCGTCTTGCCGACGACGTAGAACAAGCCCAGAGCATCGCGCTGAAGCTTACCGCGAGATCGCAGTAAGCGCTGGTCTTTGCGCGCCAGTGCTCGGTTGCAGCGCCCCAGCAACGCCGCTGTCGAAATAGGAACCTTCGCGGTCATGCGCTGGATTGAAGACCGTCCTTGCGTCTGCGTTCCTGAGTTAACACCGCGCCGCCGCCGTTGGCGGGCGAAGGAATATTGAAGTGGGTTTGCGAACGTGACCCAGTGTGTTACCATGTCGCACATGAAAGGAGATACCATAACTGTCCGTCTCGACGACGATCTGGTGCC
>JAFAHS010000444.1 GCA_019237115.1 Deltaproteobacteria bacterium | reverse complement strand
AGCACCAGATGATCGATCTTCGGGGCGTCCCCGTGGTGGACCATATCTCGCGAAGTGGTGCTGGCAAATAACCCTCGCGCGCGAGCACATAGGGCATCCGCGAGACCCACAGCATCGCGGCCTGAAAGACCGCAAACGACATCACGCTACCCCCGATGGCTATCGCCCCGCCAAGCGTCCGCCCTCCCAGTTCACTGCCGACCTGAGAGAACCAGCCTTCCTGCCAGTTCGCGCCGCTATGCGCGCCGCTTAGAGAAACCATCAGGGGCAGAAGGTAGCCCGCGGCCACCAGCGGAACCGCGACCGCGAGCGCGCGGACGTAGTTGCGGCGCGGGTTTTCTATTTCCGCCGAGACCACGCTCAGATTTTCCCATCCGCCGAAGTTCCAGATGAGGACGGTTAGCCCCGCGCCCAGCGCCCCCAACGGGTCCGTCCCGAAAAGCGGCGCCGAAGGCATCTGAAAATGCGCAATCCGCGCCCAGCCGACCGCGATCAAAATGACGAACGGCAGCAGGAGCAGGATGGCCAGCACAATCGAAGCGTCGCCGACCGGGCGGACGCCGGCGAGGTTGAGCAATCCGGCCAGCCAGACCAAGCCCACGCCCATTGCGATCTGCGCGACTGGCCCCAGCGGGAGCAGGTACGACAGGTACGCCGCGAACAGGACCGGATAAAGCGCCATGTCTACGGCGGTGTAGAGGATGGTCAGGTAGGCTTCGGCGAAGCCGGCGAAGGGGCCCAGCCCTTCCTTGACCCAGAAGTAGAATCCGCCCTCCACGGGGCGCAGGGCGGTGAGCTCGGCGGCCATCAGCGCCGTCGGCACGCTCAAGGTCAACGGCACGATGAGACACAGGAGAATCGCCAGCTTCGGGCCCGCGAAACGGACCGCGTCCTCCAGTCCGTACGGACCCCCGCTAACGACCAGATACATCAGGCACACCAGCGAGGTGAAACCGAGCGTCCGGCGCGACGTCAGACGGGTAAGGGTGGATTGTCCGGTAAGGAGCTCGTCGTTCGCTCGCGATTGAGAGCTGCTGGTCACCGTAAAGCAGACGCTCTAGCCGAAGGGGTGAAAGCAGGCAAGGCGATAATTCCGGCGCCCTCAGGTCTTATATATCGATTCCGTGGTCGCGAGACGTATAATGGGGAGGTGCCGCGAGGGTTTGGTGCCAAGGGTAGGGGCGGTGCTCTCCCCAAATAGTCCGGCATAGTGCTATTAGATTGGTCGAGAAGTTTCTGGACTCGCCCGTCAAATTAATGAGATTTTCAGCCAAATGTCTGCTGGGCGTGCTCGCGGTCGGGTCGGTGGTCCTGGTTGGATGTGCGCAAACCGCGCCACGCCTGCCCGAGACTCCGGAAACCGCCAGCACCGGTGATACGAGCAATTTTGGCGGAGCGCCCGCAGTCGAAATACCCTCCGACGCCAAAGCGATGGGCGCGTTTCTGATCGCAGAGACCGCGAACAACGACAACGATCGCGAAGGCGCGCTCAAGGGCTATGAAGACGCGGTTCGCTACGACCCAACCAACTCCCAGCTCCGGGTTCGTCTTGCCACTCTCTATGTGCGCGACGGGCGCTTGAAAGAAGCCCTCAACGAAGCGAACGAAGCGCTCAAGGTCAATCCCAATTCGGTCGACGCGCGCCTACTCGCAGCCGGAATAAGCTCCGCGCTGGGTGATGACGCGACCGCGGAACGCTACTACAAGGAAGTTCTCCAGCTCAGTCCCAAGAATCAGGAGGCGTACCTCTATCTGGGAACCTTGTACGCCAAGCGCGGCGATTTCGTCGAGGCGGAAAAGACCTTTCAGAGCCTGATTGCGCTCGATCCGGGCTCGTTCCTTGGCTACTACTACGCCGGCCGCGTGATGGTAGGCGCCAAGAAGTACGATGAGGCCGACCACTACTACCAGGAAGCGCTGGAACGGAACCCGGAGCAGGAACTGGTGTTGCTCGACCTCGCTACCCTGCGGATTTTGCAGAACAAGCCGGAAGAAGCCGTCGCGTACTACAAGAAGATTATTCAGATCAATCCGAACAACGAGCTTGCGCGCAAACGCCTGGCCGAAATTTACGTGGGCCAGAAGAAGTACGACGAAGCGCTGGGCGAGCTGCGGCAGCTGGAAGGGATCGAGACCAATCCGACCGACACGCGGACCAAGATCGGGCTGCTCTACTTCCGCAACGGCGACTACGATCAGGCCGCGACCCAGTTCAACCTGGTGCTCGGGACCGAGCCGAACAACATGCAGGTCCGGTTCTACCTGGGGGCGGTGTACATGGAGCTGAACGATTACAACCGCGCCATCGCCGAGTTCGAGCAGGTTCCCCCGACCGATGATCACTATGTCGAGTCCCGCATCCAGCTCGCCATCATCTACGACAAGCAGGACCGCTACGACAAATCGATCGATGCGCTGAATGAGGCCCTCAAGCTCAAGCCCAACGACACCGAGCTGATGGGTTTTCTGCGCGAAGTGTACACCGAGAAGAAAGACTACGCTGCGGCGATTGCGATCGCGCGAAACATGGTCGCCATCGATCCGCGCAATGATGACTTTCATTTCAAGCTCGGCGCCTGCCTCGATCTCGACAAGCAGCGCGAAGCGGGTATGGCCGAGATGAACAAGGCGATCGAGCTTAACCCCAAGAACGCCCAGGCCCTCAACTACGTCGGTTACACCTACGCCGAAGAGGGCAAGAACCTCGAAGAGGCGGAGCAGCTCATCAAGCGCGCCCTCGATGTTCAGCCGGAGGACGGCTTTTACATCGACAGCCTGGGCTGGGTGTATTACCAGAAGGGCGAATACAAGAAGGCCGTCGAGGAGCTCGAGCGCGCGGTCAATCTGACCGGCAGCGATCCGACCATCACCGAGCACCTGGGCGACGCCTATCGCAAGATCGGCAAGGTGCGCGAAGCCACGCACGAATACAACGACGCGCTCAAGAAGGCACAGGAATCCGATCAAGTCACGCGGCTCAAGGACAAGCTGCAAGTCCTCGAGCATGCGCAAAATACGGTGCATTGAGCCGTTGCGCCGGACACGCGATGCGATCGCTCGGCGGTCTGACCGCCTCCGTCGCACTCGCGACCCTGCTGCCGGCCTGCGCGTCGTTGAACCCCGCCACTTCCCCCTCCGCTACCGCCGAACTGTCGCAAGATCGAGCGCCGTTGATTCATCAGTTGACCCAGAAGGTGGCGGAACGTGATCGAGCGCTGGTGTCGATGCAGACGGATGCGGTGATGGAGTACTCGGCGCCGGACCGGCATCCGCCCAAGGTCCGCGAACATATAATCGCCAAGCGCCCCGATCGTCTTCGGGTAGAAGCGCTCTCGGCCTTCAACGTCGCGCTGATCGTAGCGACCAGCGGAAACCAGCTGGCGATTTTTGAACCCTCGCGAAACCGGCTCACCCGCGCCGCTGCCACCGCGGACACGCTCAACCAATTTATCCGGATCCCGATGGCGCCGGCCGACGCGGTCACGCTGCTGCTGGGAATCGCGCCCGATTCCGCCGCTTTGGCCGCCCGCCCGCCCGATGCGGTCATGACCGAGGGCGCGATGACGGTTGTCTCGTGGAGCGTCGAGAACTCAGCCCGTCGCGAACTCGGATTTGAGGACGATCAACTTGCGCTGGTTCGTGTGCGCGATGCTGACGGAACCGTCGCCTACGAAGTGCGCTACGGCGAATACCAGGATTTGGGGGGAGTGATGTTTCCCTACCTGGTGGAGGCGACCTTTCCCAAGGCGGGCAGCCGCATCTCATTCCATTACAAACGTCCGATCATCAATGGCCAGGTTCCTGACTCGGCGTTTGTGCTCTCGCCCTCCTCGGGAGGCGAACAGGCCAATCTGGACAATGCGAATCCATAAACCGACCAAGTTTGTTGCCGCGCTGCTCTCCCTGGTGGCGATTGCCGCATGCCACGTGGAGCGCACCCAGGGCGATCACGCCAGCGAACAAAACCTGTACCAGGCAGAACCGGGGGATCCGCGCACTTTTAACCCGATCCTTATCACCGACGCGACCTCCGGCGAGACGATTGGTGACCTCTTCGAGGGACTGGTGCGGACCAACCCGCTTACCACTCTGCCGGAAGGAGAACTGGCGGAGAGCTGGGAGATTTCAAAGGACGAAAAGACCGTCACCTTTCATTTGCGGCGCGACCTGAAGTGGTTTGATGGCCAGCCGCTGACCGCTCGCGATTTCCTGTTCACCATGAAGGTGGTCTACGATCCGAAGATTGCTACCAGCATCCGTTCCGTGCTGCTGGTCGACGGCCAGCCCATCGCAAGCTCCGCCCCCGACGATCATACGATCGTCCTAAAACTGCCGCGCCCTTTCGCACCGTTGCTGTCCTCGGCGGGCAGCGTGCCGATTGTCCCAGAGCATGTTCTCGGCGCGGCGTATGCCGCCGGCAAGTTCAACCAGACCTGGGGAATAAATACGGCGCCCGATCAACTGGTGGGGACCGGCGCCTTCAAGATGACGCGCTATGTCCCAAGCCAGGTTGTTCAATATGTGCGCAACCCTGACTTTTGGATGACAGATGAGCACGGCGGACAACTTCCGCGCCTGCACGCGGAAACCAGGATGATCGTGCAGGACCTCAACGCCGCGTATCTGCGGTTCCTGTCCGGTCAGACCGATCTCTTCTTGCATCCACGTCCCGAGGAAGTGATGGACCTCAGAGATCAGCAGCAGAAGCTCGGGATTACGGTCAAAGAGATCGGGATCGACACCGGGACGCTGTTTTTCTGCTTCAACCGAAACCCGCGCCACTTCGTCAGGAACGGGGTCGGCAGTCCCAAGCTGGCCTGGTTCACGGACCTGAACTTTCTGCGCGCGATGGCGCACGCGGTCGACAAGGACGGAATCATCAATCTGTGCTTTCACGGATTCGCGTCTCCGGCGGTTGCCGACATTTCGCCGGCCAACAAGATCTTTCACAACCCCGATCTGAAGGACTACGAGTACGACTTGTCGGAAGCCGCCCGTCTGCTGGAGGCCGGTGGCTATCACCTGGTAGCGCCGGGTGTTCGGGTCGACTCCAAAGGCAACCGACTCGAATTCAACCTGGTTACCAACACGGGAACCCCCGAACGCGACCAGATGTGCGCGATCTTTAAACAGGATCTTGGAAATCTCGGAATCAAGGTTAACTATCGGCCCATCGATTTCATCACTTTAGTCGAGAAGCTCGACAGCAATTTCGATTGGGACTGCGTGCTGATGGGATTCACCGGAGGCATCGAGCCCAACGATGGCGCCAACTTCTATCGCTCCTCGGGAAACCTGCACCTGTGGAATCCCAATCAACCGAAGCCGGCCACCGAGTGGGAAGCCAGGATCGACCAGCTCCTCGACCAGGGTGCCGCGGAAATGGATACCGCCAAGCGCGCACCCTACTATTGGGAGATTCAAAAGATCCTGCACGATCAGCTCGCGGTTATCCAAACCGTGCGACAAATCCGTTACCACGCCTGGGTCAACACCCTGGAGAACTACCGGCCGACGGTATGGGGCACCTACAAGCCCGAATGGATTCAGTTCAAAGCGCAATGAGCCGCGATCGCCACGGGAATTCGTAACGCGCCGATGGGACGGTTTCTGATACGCAGACTGATCAATATGGTCCCGCTGCTGATCGGGATCACCTTTCTCTCATTTCTCGTGATGTCGCTGGTGCCAGGCGATTTTTTCTCCAGCCTGAAGATGAATCCGCAGATCTCGCCCCTGGTGATCAAGCAGATGGAGGCGCAGTTCGGTCTCGATCGGCCCTTGCTGGTGCGCTACCTCAAGTGGCTGTGGGCGGTGCTGCACCTCGACCTGGGCGTCTCGCTGGCCTACCACGTCAACGTCACCTCGCTCATCGGAATGCGCGCACTTAACACCATCATCCTGTCAGCCAGCTCGATGTTGTTCTCGTGGGTGCTCGCGATCCCGATTGGAATCGTGGTGGCGGTCAACCAGAACTCGATTTGGGATCGGATCCTCTCGTTCCTCGCGTTCTTCGGCATGTCGCTGCCGAACTTCTTTCTCGCTTTCCTGATGATGTATTTTGCGCTGCAGACCGGATGGTTTCCGATTGGCGGCACCTACTCGGTCGACTACGCGACCCTGGATTTCTGGAATCGGATCGCGGATCGCATCAACCACCTGATCCTGCCCGTGTTCGTCCTGGGAGTGGCCGGCATGGCGAGCCTCATGCGCCTGATGCGCTCCCAGATTCTGGAAATCAAGAACTCGGAATTCGTTCGCACCGCACGCGCCAAAGGACTCTCCGAACGGGTGGTGATCTACAAGCACGTACTTCGCAACGCGCTTAACCCGTTCGTTACCATGGCGGGCTACTCGCTCGGCGACCTGCTCGGCGGTGCGGCTCTGGTCGAAGCGGTCATGAACCTGCAAGGGCTCGGGCTGCTGCTGCTCGACGCGGTGCGCTCACTCGATATCTACCTGGTGATGGGATCCGTGCTGATGGGGACGGTACTGCTGCTGGTAGGCAACCTGCTCGCCGACATCGCGTTGGTCGCGGTCGACCCGCGGGTAGACTTTTCCTCGATGACGGCGCAATGAACGCACCGCTCCCGACCCCGCCGCAATCGATCGAGTTTGCCTCCGCGTGGCGGCGAGAGTGGCGCCATTCGTCCTGGACCGTGCGCTTCTCCGCGCTGTGCCTGTCGGTCTTCTATCTGTTCGCACTGCTCTCGCGGTTTTTCGCGCCGTATGACCCTACCTTCCAGAACCGAGCGATGCCGGATTGTCCGCCGATGCGGATTCATGTCGCGGGCCCCGCCGAGTGGTCGCAGGGCTTGTTCTATACCCATCCGCTGACCATGGTCGATCGGGTGGCGCGACGCTACGCGCCCCAGAAATCGCGCCGCATATATATCCGCCTGTTTCACGATGGGCGCTTGTTCACCACCGATTCGCCCAAAGAACCCTTCTATCTCATGGGCAGCGACGGTATCGGGCGCGATCTTTTCTCGCGGATTGTCTACGGAGCGCGGGTGAGCATGTTCGTGGGGCTGATTGGAGTGTTGATCAGCTTTTCGCTGGGCATCACGGTCGGCGCGTTGTCGGGTTACGTGGGCGGGGTGGTTGACAACCTCATCATGCGCTGGTCGGAAATCGAGATGTCGCTGCCGGCATTCTATTTCCTGCTCGCGCTGGCGGCGATAATCCCGGCCGGGCTCAGCACCGTGCTGACGTTTTTCTTGATCGTCGCAATCATGAGTTTCATCAGCTGGGCGGGGTTTGCGCGCATCATCCGGGGAATGGCAGCGTCGGTGCGCGGATTGCCGTACGTGGAGGCCGCGCGAGCGCTGGGCGGTTCACGTTGGCGCATCATCCGCAGCCACGTGATTCCCTCGGTGATGGGCTATGCGATCGTGGCGGCCACGCTTTCGATACCCGGGTTCATACTGGGGGAGAGCGCCCTGTCGCTGCTGGGGCTCGGAATCCAGGAGCCGGCGTCGTCGTGGGGAAACCTGCTGGCGGCGGCCGAAGACGTGCAGAGCCTGCGGCACTATCCGTGGATTCTGATTCCGGGGGTCTTCATTTTTCTGGCGGTGATGTCGTTTAATTTCCTGGGCGATCATTTGCGCGATCGTCTGGATCCCGCTAATGCGCGCTAGAGGGCGACGGCGCGATTCTTCAACCATCTGGTTCGCGCCGTCTTTGCGATGCTAGCCTTGAGGTGACGTGGCTCCCCTGCTCGAAGTCAAATCACTTTGCACCTCGTTTCTTACCGATGCAGGCGAAGTGCGGGCGGTGGATCATGTGAGCTTTTCGGTCGAAGCCGGGAAGCTGATGGGAGTGGTGGGGGAGTCAGGCTCGGGCAAGACTGCGACCGTGCTTTCTATCATGCGGCTGCTGCCCGAAGCGGCTCGAATTACCCACGGAGAGATCCTGTTTGAGGGCAAGGATCTCCTGACCCTGCCCGAACCCGAAATGCGCGCGATTCGCGGCGCACGTATCGCGATGATCTTCCAGGAGCCGATGACCTCTCTCAATCCGGTTTTCACGATTGGCAGCCAGGTCGGCGAAGCCGTACGACTTCATCAGCGCACCAGGCGCCGCGAGACGCGCGACCGCGTGATCGAAGCGCTGCGCCTGGTGGGAATCGCGGACCCCGAACGACGCATCAACGACTACCCCCATCAGCTTTCCGGGGGGATGCGCCAGCGGGTCATGATCGCGATGGCGCTGTCGTGCAATCCCCGCGTACTCATTGCGGACGAGCCCACCACGGCGCTCGATGTCACCATCCAGGCCCAGATTCTGGACCTCATCCGTGAGCTGCAGGAGCGGCTTGGGCTCGCGGTGATCCTGGTCACCCACGACCTTGGAATCGTCAGCGAATATGCCGACGACGTGACCATCCTGTACGCGGCGCGCGTCATGGAGCAGACCTCCGCGGCCGAGCTGTTCCGCAATCCGCTGAACCCCTATACCAGAGGCTTGCTGGCATCGATTCCGGGCATCGACGGGAAGCCGCGGCGACGGCTGCAGGCGATTCCCGGCATGATCCCCAGCGCCCTAAGACCGCCCGCGGGATGCAGATTCCATCCGCGCTGCCCGATCGCGGTCGCACTATGTTCCGACGCAGATCCTCCTCTTCAGGAGAAAGCCCCCGATCACTATGTCGCCTGTATCCGGGTCTGAAAACGCAGACACCCAAGCCCCCGGTCCGGCCGAAGGTGCCGGGCCGCTGGTTCGAGTTGATGGTATTTGGAAGGAGTTCCGGGCGCGCAGCGATGCCCTGTTGTCGCGCGCCCGGCCGACGGTCAAGGCGGTCGCAGGCGTCAATCTGGAGATTTACCGAGGTGAGACGCTGGGGCTGGTGGGGGAATCCGGCTCGGGCAAATCGACGCTTGGGCGGCTCATCCTGCGTCTGATGGATCCGACGCGGGGGACGGTCTGGTTTGACGGGCGGGACCTTTCCACGCTCTCGCGCAGCGAATTGCGAGCGTTGCGACGCGACATGCAACTGGTATTTCAGGATCCATATGCGTCGCTGAATCCCCGCATGAAAGTGCGCTCGATAGTCGGCGAAGGAATTGAGATACACGATCTTGCACGCGGACGCGCGAAGGAAGAACGAATCGTCCAGCTCCTCGAGATGGTCGGGATGGGGCCCGACGCGATGAACCGGTATCCGCATGAATTTTCCGGAGGTCAGCGCCAGCGAATCGGCATTGCGCGGGCGCTCGCGGTGAGTCCGCGTTTCGTGGTGCTCGATGAGCCGGTGTCAGCGCTCGACGTGTCGATCCAGGCACAGATCATCAACCTCCTGCAGGATCTCCAGGAGCGACTGCACCTGACCTACCTCTTTATCGCTCACGACCTGCGTGTGGTCGAGCACATCAGCCGCCGGGTCGGGATAATGTACCTGGGCAAAATCGTCGAGCTTGCGTCGCGCGAGCAGATCTACGCAAATCCGCGCCATCCTTACACCCGGGCTCTGCTGTCAGCGATTCCGACGATCGATCCGGCCTCCAAACCGGAGCGAATCAAGCTGCCGGGCGAGATGCCCAGCCCGGTCGATCCGCCCCCCGGTTGCGCCTTTAATCCGCGGTGTCCCTACGCCGAAGATCGTTGTAGAGTAAAAGAACCAGCGCTCGAGACGGGACACGGCTCGCACTGGGTTGCTTGTCATGTGTTCCCTGCGCAATAGCTTTAGATGGGTTTTGTGATGGATCGCACCGGCCATCCAGGGGATCACGGCGTCCCGCAAGGCGCGCCGCTCAGTCCCGAAGCGCCCGCCAATTCATGGGTGGAGGAGCGCACCCGGGTCGCGGTCGGACGCAACATCAACGTTTCCGGTCGGCTGATATTCCACGAACCGGTCAGAATCGAGGGAAGATTTCGGGGCGAGGTTTCCTCGGCGGCCTTGGTCGTAATCAGCGAAGAGGGCACCATCGAGGGCAAGGTGCGCGCGCCGCGCCTGCTCATAATGGGGGAGTTGCGCGGAGACGTAGTCGAATCAAAACGGGTGGTGCTAGGCCCGCGCGCGCGCGTTCATGGCAATATCGAGGCCGAGAAAATCGCGATCAACGAGGGCGCCCATTTTTACGGCCATGTTCAAATGACGAACCGGGCCAAGTAGGCACTCCGCCCCATTTTACCCGCGCTCGCGATTGACTGATCGACCTGGCGAGCGGGTCCCGCGCAGGCCAGGCAAGATTGAGTCGACCCTGCTACTACGTGGTGGTGTCAAGACGCGCCGCTTTGCCTTGACGCTTGCGCAGGTAGTAAAGGCGGGCGCGGCGCACGCGCCCGTGGCTCAGTACCTGGATCTTCTCCAGGCGCTGCGAATGTACCGGGAAAATTCTCTCGACTCCCACGCCGTAGGAAACCTTGCGCACTGTAAAGGTGGCGCGGTTGCCGCCCCGGTTGATCCGGATGACAACGCCCTCGAACGATTGAATACGCTCCTTTTCGCCTTCCCGAACCTTGACCTGGAGGCGCACGGTATCGCCAACACGAAACGCGGGGAGATCGGAACGCAAGCTGCGGTCTTCGAGCTTCTTGATGACACTATTCATGGGAATATTCGGACCCATTGGATCGCCCGGCTCCTTTTCGGCTTTCGCTCGGGGCCGCGGTGCAAAAAGGGCTGGCGCAGCGGTCGAATGCAAGAAAGTACCCAAAGGCGCCGGCCGACACAAGCGAACACCGGGAACCTCAAGCCTTCAGTTACGCCGTATCGGGGCCGGGCACGGGGTGCTGCGCAGGCTTTGGGGAAGGCCGCAGCTGCCGACATGGATAGCGAAGCGGCCGGCCGCCTTCGTGTGAGGCGTCCAGAGTGGTTTCCCAGGTCGCGTTGCCCCCGGTCGTCCAGCATTCGACCGGATCTCCTGCACAGCGGAACTTCAGCACCTGACCCTGATTGGTGGGAAGTGGTTCGCTACCAGGGGCGCGTCTTTCCTCGCAATCGGTTCCGTAATCGGAGCGTGCACAATGCACGCGATCCACGATCGGCTTGACGTCTGCACCCTGGATGACCTGTTCGAAATCGCAGGAGGGAAGGTCGGCCTGCGTGCACACCAGCTCACGGCAGTTGGCAACCACGGCCCCCACCGGATTGGCGACGGTGAGCGAAGGCGAAGGGTGTACGGGAGGTCCCAGCGGCTCCTTGAGGGCACAGCCGAAGGTCGCCACCAACAGCGTCGCAGCCACCATCACCACAGTGGAAACACGCTGGCACTGCTGACCTCTCATCGCGGCCCTCCGGCTAAATTCCGCGCAGGCGGTCCAGGATTATCGCACCCGCGGCTCGCACCGATAAATGGTTGTAGTCGCCTACGCCGCGAATCGATTGCACCAGCAAATCCGAGCGCTGCGCCACCTCGGGCGCCAATCCAAAGCCGGTTCCGAGCAGGATTAGCAAAGGCGGTGGGTCGGGCTCCCGCATCCGCTCGCCAAGCTGCGCGAAGGTCACTCCCATCTGCGTGCGTGCCGAAGTATGCACCACCAGCGGACGGGTGCCGGCGAGCTGCTCGGCGGCCGCGAGAGCATCGTCGAGGGCAGGGACGATGCGTACCAGTTCGAGGGCCTCGCGCCGGCGCCCGTCGAAGGCGCGGCCGAAGTCGAATTTCCAGTGGTCAATCACGGTCACCGCGAACTGGCGCTGCTCGGCCACCGGATGCACGATGAAGAATGCGCGCACGCCGAACGTGCATGCCGAGCGCGCCAGGTCATGAATGTCGAGGCTGGTTATTGCCGAGGTGACTATGCGGCCGTTCCGATCGACCACCGGGTGGTGAATCAGTGCAAGAAAGAGATCAGCCACGTGAGGATTTGCGAGCTAAATCGGGGCGCCGCAGCGCGGTGCGTTTTTCGGCCTCCGCCCGGCGCCACTCGCGTACCTTGCCATGGTCGCCGCTGAGCAATACTTCGGGCACCCGCATGCCGCGGAACTCCTCGGGGCGCGTGTATTGTGGATACTCAAGCGTGCCCGCTGCAAACGACTCTTCGGTGAGCGAGTCCGGGTTACCAAGTACTCCCGGAATCAGCCTTCCCACCGCTTCAATTACCACCATCGCGGGGAGCTCCCCCCCACTCAGCACGTAGTCGCCGATCGAGATCTCCTGATCGAACAGCGAGCGCACGCGTTCATCGATACCTTCATAGCGCCCCGCAACCAGCAGCAAGCCTCGCGGCTTGGCGAGCAGCTCGCGCGCCAAGGCGTGGCCAAAGACCTCCCCTTGCGGAGTCATCAGGACTTTCCAAAGCCCGGGATGCTGGCCGGTGACATCGTCAATCGCAGCCGCAAGTGGTTCCGGCCGCATGACCATCCCACTGCCACCACCATACGGTGCATCATCCACTTGCCGGTAACTACCGAGACCGAACGGGCGCAAGGGATGGACCCTCAGCTGAATTAATCCCTGCTCGACCGCGCGGCCAATCATTCCGCCGCGAAACGGTGATTCGAACATCTCCGGGAACAGCGTGATTACGTGAAATTCCATCGGATCCGGGACCGGGCGAGCTCCCGGTTACAATCTATAAAGGCGCACCGAGCAGAACCAGACGTCCAGCGTAAAAGACAGGGCTCTTGCAGCCGTGCTTTTTCGAATGATAGTTAGCTGCTCAACTCGGAGGATAATGATGACCCGGTCGAGCAGGCTTCTGGCACTCGGAACTACCGCCATGATCGCGATGGCAATCGCGGTCTCGGCATCGTCACTGCACGGGCAAGAAGCCGCCGCCGATCCCGCTCTCACCGCGGCAGCACAGAAGGCATTCAAGGCGATCGCTGACGGCGATGTCGAGGCTCTGAAGCCGCTGGTGGCGAAGAAGTACGCCAAGAACCTGACCGCCGAACAGTTGCGGCCTCTCCAGACCGGCCCCAAGGTAACCGTGGCCTATGATGGCAACGTCAGAGTGATGCGCGCCGACGATCGGAAGGCGGTTGTGCAAGCCAACATGTTTGCACCGTCATCCAGCGACATACCCAAGGGCGAGGGGAGCAAGCTCACGCTGTTCATGGTGAAGGAAAAAAGCGGCTGGGTGGTGGACGCGCCCGACAAGAGACAGGCGGACGACGACGCGACGATAAAGGGCGGATGGTACCATCCCGGGGCCTTCACCTTCTGTCCGAACCAGGGCCTCGAGTATCTGGGCAGTCACTTCAGTAACAAGCTGAACTGTAAATCGACCGCGGTCTGCAGGTAGCGATCCGAGAAATCAGCCCTCGATCAGACCGGGCACCGACTCGATAACCACGCGACGCGAGTCGAGGTCAAGCGATTTCACAATATCCTCGATTACGGGGATGAGAATTTCGCGCCGCTCCCCCCGCACGACCATCACGTCATGGGCACCGTTGGAGAAGACCTCAGCGATAGTTCCCAGCCGGGTTTGGTCGGTCAGGAACACTTCGCATCCGATTGCCTGGAAGTAGTAGAACTCGTGCGGTTGGGTAGGGGGCAGGCTCGCCCGCGCAACCATCACGATGCCACCCTTGAGCGCCTCCGCCGCGTTTGCATCCGCGATACCGGCCAGTTCAATCTTCAGCATCCCGCGGCCGGCGGGGGCCGCAGTCAGGAGTTGGTACTCGCGGGATTGGCCGCCAGTCTGGATCGTGATCGTCTTGAGAGTGGCAAATGACTCGGATTCGGGATTGTCCGGGCGGCATTTGAGCGCACCCCGCAGTCCATGAATACCGGCGATTCGGCCGATGCGTACCAGGTCTGGCGATGGCTCCGAGGGGTTAGCATTCGCCAGCGGACCCGGGGCCGGATCCCGAGTCGGCCGATTGATAGGCGGCATCGGCCGACTTACTTCTCTTCGATTATTTCGAGAACCACTTTACGGCTGGTGCGCGACGCGACCGCGTTAAGGATGGTCCGGATCGATTTCGCGGTCCGCCCTTGTTTGCCGATTACACGGCCCAGGTCTTCTTTGGCCACTCGCAGTTCGAGCACCGAGGCAGTGTCGCCCTGAGTTTCCTTGACCTCGACCGCGTCCGGGTTGTTCACCAGTTGTTGCGCCAGGAACTGAACGAGCTCCTTCATGGTTGGCTCCGTTGCAGCGGGTCGCGTCGGGCGGAGACCGTTGCGGTTAAGATGCCTGCTTGATGAGCTTCCTCACCGTCTCGCTCGGTTTTGCACCGGCCTTAAGCCAGTGCTCAGTGGTGTCCTTCTTGAGCGTCACCCGCGGCGGGTCAAATGCGGGATCGTAAGTGCCGATCTGATCGACGAAGCGACCGTCGCGAGGTGAGCGCGAATCGGCAACGACGATTCTGAAAAACGGCTTTTTCTTGCTACCGTGGCGGCGCAGCCTGATTACCAGTGCCATTGATTCTCCTCTTTCTATTCTAGCGCCCAAAGCCAAGTCCGCGCATCATCGCTTTACCGGCACCCATGCGCGTGATTTTCTTCATGACTTTGCGGGTTTGGTCAAATTGCTTCAGAAATCGGTTGACATCCTGCACCGAAGTTCCGCTGCCAGCGGCAATCCGGGCCCGGCGACGGCCGTTCAATATGAGATGATTTTCCCGCTCTTGCCGTGTCATGGAATCAATAATCGCCTGAATCCGCTGGAATTCAGTGCGCGCCTCTTCGGAATCCGCCGCCCCCGCAAGTTTCTTCAGCCCCGGAATCATTCCGATCAGGTCGCCGAGGGATCCCATCTTGCGAATTGCTTTTATCTGCTCGGCAAAGTCGGTGATCGTGAACTCGTTCTTCTTGAATTTGCGCTCGAGTTCCTTGGCCTTGGCCTGATCGTAATTGGTTTGGGCCTTTTCGATCAGCGTCAGGACGTCGCCCATCCCCAGTACCCGCGAGGTCAAGCGGTCGGGATAGAAAACCTCAAAAGCATCGAGCTTTTCGCCGGTTCCGGCAAAGAGTATAGGTGCGCCGGTCACCGAACTGACCGACAACGCCGCCCCGCCCCGAGCATCGGAATCAAGCTTGGTCAAAATCACGCCGGAAACCTTAAGCCGGTCGTGGAATCCAGCAGCGACATTGGCGGCTTCCTGGCCCGTCATCGCGTCCGCGACGAAGACAATGTGGTGCGGGTTTAGCGCGGCCTTGAGCCGCTGCAATTCCTCCATCAATTCGTCGTCGATCTGCAGGCGCCCCGCAGTATCCACCAGCACCGCGTCGTGTCCCCCGGCCTCGGCACGAGCGAGGGTACGAGTCGCGATCTCGATGGGATCTTGGTCTTCGCGGCTGTCGACCACGGGCACGTCGATCTGCTTCCCAAGCACGCGCAATTGTTCCATCGCGGCGGGGCGATAAATGTCGGTAGAGGCGATGAGCGGATGACGTTTGCGGCTGGTCTTGAGCCACAGTGCGAGCTTGGCCAGAGAAGTGGTTTTTCCCGAGCCCTGGAGTCCGACCACCATTATCTTGACGGGCGGCTTGACCTTGAGGTCGAGTTCACGAGCTTGACCGCCCATCGCGTGGGTCAGTTCGTCGGCGACGAACTTGATGAGGTGTTGTTCGGGGGTGAGAGAGCGCAGGACCTCCTGTCCCAGCGCCTTCTTTTTTACGTGATCTACGAAATCGCGGACGACTCTGATGTTGACGTCGGCTTCGAGCAGGGCGAGGCGCACCTCGCGGAGCGCGTCTTCGATGTTGCGCTCGGTGATGCGGCCCTGCCCCCGAAGCTTTTTGAAGACGCCTTCGAGTCGATCGCTGAGCGTGTCGAACATAAATCAGATGCTTGGAAAGCAGGTAGAAGAATGTGGTCGCAATTACCGAGTGCTGGTTAAGTGTAGCAAACCGCAGAGGTTAGGCCAGCGCCCAATCTCAGTCAATTGCCGGCGCGCCTGCACAGGCCGCCCGGGCACTATCGAGCCCGC
>JAFAHS010000255.1 GCA_019237115.1 Deltaproteobacteria bacterium | reverse complement strand
GGCGCGTGAATGGCGACGCGCATTCCTCGCAGATTTTCGCCCGATCGGGATTTTCAGCTCCGCACTTGGAGCAGCGCATTGCGGATCCCCCCAATGGCTCGCAAGACGGTCCAGACTAAATTCCTTTAAGAGAGCATGGCAAGGACGATTTCAGCGCCATAAGAGAGGACACACTGGCCCCATCCTCAGAAACGCAGGCCTCCCATCCGGATGAAGTCTTGAGAAAGGACACTGCATGCAGTGTTGGGCACCTCAGCCTTAAGCGGCGACCTTGGAGGAACGAAAAGCCCCTAGTGTGCGAGCTTCTCCGTAGTGTCATTTGCTTGGCAACCGGAATCGCTGCGGATAAGAGTCTTCGGCTGTCCGGTAGCAAACTGCTGACTGGGTGGGCTGATTATGGCCTCCGCCCGGGACTTCACCGGCAAGAACCCGGCTATATAAGACGAAAGGCGGTCGTCATAAATCACCCACGGGTGCGTCACGTAGGTCTGGCTGGACGGAGGACTCGCCCGGTCCCAGATGCTTATAAAGGACCCGCGCGCCATCATAATTCACCCAGCATAGGTCTACCGGATCACCTGACGAGTTCACGAAGTTCACGCTCGTCGGAGTATCGCTATTTTGAGACTTGGAGGAGAGTAGGGAGTCGGGTGCGAGTGACGATAGTCGTTCAATTTCTGCGGGATGGACCTTCGACGACTGAGCCTGGTCCAGGGGCGCGCGAAGGTTGGGCGGCCCCACCCGTTTGTAGCCACCGTCGAAGGTTACATTCACGCCGCCGCAGGCCATATTGTCGTCGGTGACATTGATGGCGCCGGGCATGAAGTGGATCGTGAAGCGGCAGCTATCCGCCTCACTGGCGTCATCTATATAGTGGACTTCATCTCCTTCGAGTTTGGCGGTGCCATCGACCTCACCGACATTGAAGTTGCCGGGTGCGCCGAAATGTATCAGCGCATTGCCCTGGACTCGCAGACGTCCGTCATCCAGCAGAACGATACTAAGCTCAGCTCCGTATTCGGGTTTCCGGGCGAGATAGTCGCCCATGATGTAGCGCCCGCTGACGTGATCGGTGGGAGAGAGCGCTTGCAGCTCGAAGGGCATGCTTTTCTTGCCATCTGGCGTGGACCAGGTCCCGTCCACTATTTCAGGCTTGCTGAAACTTCCGCGAAAGGAGCCGGTCGGACGGCCGGATGAGTCTGATTCCTGAAGCGCCAACCTACCTCCGGCGCATGAGCCGCTCAAAGGAATTGGCTTGTTGTATCTAACGTACGCGTACGATCCATCGACTCGATGATCGTGAAAGCTCAGCTTCATCGAGATAGGAACCTCTTTGCCGAGTTGGCCGAATAGCTCGATCGTGGATGGTGCCGACGGGCATTCAGCAGCTGATGCGGCGGGAGAGTTTCGAATGGGCAAGGTTATGAGACATGCAGTGGCCAACAACCCCCAGATGGCGTTTCGCTTATTCATGTTCCTCGACCGACCGGTGTATCTCGGCGCTGGTTTGGTATCAGAACGATCATCCGAGCTTCAACGCCCCACTCCTGGTCCGTCGCCGCTTTTCCGGCACTTGCTCACTGACCATAACAGGCTTGCAGCCGAGGCTCTGCAAATCGATCAGACGCCGCAGATGGGTTGTACTTTCGAAAATCGTCACCCGCCGCCAGCCAGCCACGATTCGCCTTCGCCCCAATCAATAGCCCCGTCGAGTCTGCTCCGGACGCACAATTTCTGAATGGTGTTGAGATCCATCTATGTGAGGGTGAGAGCGCATCGACTGGTTTCAAAACCGCCGGCGCAGTACGGCTATGTTCCTCAAGTGATCGTCAGAGGATGGCGAATTCATGAACTGGGGTACTTGGTCACCAAACGTTAGCGGTCTCGGCCATAAGTGGGACGATATAAAATCTTGAATCTGCAAACTGGCTCTGATAGATGCCTCTGCCGAGTGGGTTCATCAGGATTGCTATTCCCGGATGCGAGGTCGATTGCCCCTCGAGCCTCGCTCTGAGCGCGTGGGTATGCCGACTACCAGTCCACCAAGCTGGCAGCTCGTGCCAGCGGCTTGCGATGTTTTGGTGACCAACGCATGCAACGCCGCTTGTGACTTCTGCTCGTTCGCCCGCCAGAAGCATGTGCACAACACTCGGGGTTGGATCGAGCGTAGCGAGTTGGCTAGGGCTCTGCCGATCCTTCACACACGAGGAATTCGTTACTTGAATTTCCAGGGTGGTGAACCTCTATTGCATCCGGAGGTCGACGGTCTCGTCGCAGATGCCCATGCGGCAAAGATGCGACCCATAATTATCACCAACGGTTGGCTGCTTCCTAACAAGCTTGAGAGCTTGATTAACGCCGGATTGCACACCCTACTCATTTCGATAGACAGCCATTCTATGGCTGAACACGAGCGCAATCGCGGCCTGCCGCGACTAGGTGATCGGATCCGCGATGGCCTCCGACTGGCTCGTAAAGCAGGGCTGCCGACGATCGCGTCGGTCACCATCAACCGGTTGCTTTGCTTCGAAGAGCTCCCGGCGCTACTCAGAGAGCTCGATTTTGACGCAGTAAGATTCACCTACCCTCGCCGCCAGAAATTGGGATCGACTTCGCTGGTCTATGAGGAGAACTCGAAGCTTATCGACTTTTCGGATGCTGAACTCATCGAAGGCCTGAAAGCGGTGGAGCGCTTCCGAAAGCATTTTCGAGTCATGAATCCGAAAGCGGGTCTAGAGGAGATCGAGCGGCACATCAGAGGCGAGGTCGAACGTTTTGCCTGTGTAGGCGGATACAAATACTTTTACCTCGATTGGGATTTGAACATCTGGCGGTGCGAGGCATGGTCCGAGCCGATGGGCTCTGTGTTTGATTTCGAAACCATTCCTGACCAGCGAGATCATTGCACTGCCTGTATGACCGCCTGCTACCGCGATGCCAGCGTGTTGATGCATGCCGGCGTGGCGGCTACAGATGCAGCAAGGGCGCGGTTAATGGGGAAGTGGGGCAGGCGGCGCGGCTGATGTTCCGCCGTAGCGTCGCCGAATCGCTGGGCGCGGTAGCGGGGAACCTGGGCATGATCAAGCGACTGGCTTAGCGACGACCAACCTCTTAGAAAGCGATCCCTGGCGTCAACCGGTTCAATGAGCTTGACCGGAATCAGCTGGCGGGTTGGCGCATCCATCCTAAAGCACGACCAAAAATCGCTTCGGGCGGAGAACTGAGGGTCGAGCTGTTCTGCTTCTCGTCCCCGAACTGCTCCACCAAAGGGCCCTGAGGCTTACAGCGATGGGGTGCGTTTATAGAGGCTATCGGTGCCGCCGTGATCGGGTTTTGTTTCTAAACGACCGCCAGCTTTTTTTCCGCAACGGCCATGGGCTCGGCCGCGCCATTGGTTGACGCTAACGATACGACCGCACGAGATCGACCCGCTATTGGCTGGCGAGGGAAGTCCAGCAAGGCAACTTCGCGTGTAGAAAAAGCGAATATTCGGCCTTACTCGCAAGCGGCGAGTCCCGCGTATGGCCTCAAAACTTCCGCGCGAGACTAACCATCGCAGGGCGCTTCCGTCCTTGACCTTTTAGACCACCAGCCACGAGGTTTCAGCGCCTGAGCGGTTCGGGGAATGCGCTGAACGCGAAGCGTTCGCGAACTTTTCCGCAAAGCTCTGCAGAGGGGTTGATATCGTTTAGTTCAGAATTAAATTGTTTACGGCATGACTAATGCCAATTTTAATCATGGTGCTGGAATCTGATTCCCACCCGCGCTGGTCTCCGCCGGTATTTCGGCGAGAGCCGCGCAAAGGAGTGTAACCGCGTTATGAGAGCGTCTCGTTCGTTAAGTGTTCTCGCGCTCGCGGCGGCCTTTTTTCTTGCGCCCGCCGTAAACGCCGAGGTAAAGCCCGGCGACGTAATTACCACCAGCAACTCGGCAAAAGTCGCCAATCTGGTGAGCCCTGGAAATTACCAGCTCGTGCGCCAAGGCATGATCATGAAAATCGTGCCGACCTCACAGCTTGAGTGGCCCCCGCCTTACAAGGCGGCCACCGAACAGTACTCGCCCCAGGTCGTGCTCACGCCTGGCGGAAATCTCCTGAACTACAAGGCTGGACTGCCGTTTCCGCTGGTCGATGCGAACGATCCGCAAGCCGCAACCAAGATCATGTGGAACTTCGAGTTTCGACCGCTTAACACGGATGATCTCGACGCACCCCACATCGAGGCCGTGAGCCGCGGGCCAGGCCAATCGCACCCGGTGGAAGTGATGAGTTTCGGTCACTTCGGCTACTACAAGAGCATCGGCCGCACCGAGGTCGAGCCGACGCCTATTGACAAGGACATCTACCAGACCGGGCTCGCCTATCGGTTCGGTGCCTTCCCGGTCCTCGAGCCCGCGGAGATGCGCGGCTCCGGAATCGTCCGCGCAGGTTCCGTCCTGCCGGGCGTTGAAGACAGCGCGTGGGAATACAGTGGTCAAAGCCGGCGTCTCCGGCGTCTGCCGGCCATCGAATTGTCCGATTCGTTCGGAGTCGCGGCAATGAGTAGCGCCGGCTCGCAGTACGGAGCGGGCGGCGCAACGACCTATGCATCGACCCTCGACCCCGATTCCCTTTTTGGATTCGGCGCAAAACCTACTGACTACGACTACCGATTGATGGGCGAGCGCTCGATGCTGGCAAGCGTCAACGGAACCTCACCGGCAACCGCGTGCGCCCAGGACGGCGGCCGCACCGTGTGTCCCGAGAACTGGCAGATGCGCCGACTTTACGTAATCGAAGCCACCGCCAAGCATCGGCCCACCCTGGGTGGCAACACGATCGTTCCGCGGCGGGTTTTGTACATCGACTCGGAAGGATGGTTCATCACTGCTGCAGACCTATACGGCCCCAACGGACAGCTGTGGAAGACGATTGCAGACTTTCATGCCTACAGCGATCGAGCCACGCCCAACGCCCGGGTCGCCGTCTGGCCGTACAAGCGGATGTTTGAGACCGCCCAGGTCGACGAAGATCTGACCACGGGCTTCTCGACTACTCTGTATTCGCCAGCACACGACAGCGGAAACGAAGGCTGGTACATCAATACCGGCGCAGTGGACAAAACGTTTTTCACCCCAATGCGCCTCGAACAGGGCCGCTGACCGTCTGTCCTACCCTTCCGGTGCGCGCGGCGGGTAGCCGCCGCGCACCGGAAGATTTTCGTACCATGACTATCGCACACGAGGTCATCATGCCGTCAAAACCGTCCCACAAAAATTCTCTCAGATCGCAGGCCACGGCCCCGGCCGATCTGCCGTTCCTCGACCTTTCGCGGGCATTGCTCAAGGCGTCTTTCCTTTTCTCGAATCACCCCGAGCGCGCGCTGCACGCCTATCAGCTGTCGCTCGCGCAGATGGACGTGCTTTCGGTTCTCGCGGATGCGGTGGACTCCGGCCTCACCTGCTCGGAAATAGCCGAGAGAACCCTGATCACCAAGGGCGGCATCACCGGCATCCTCGATCGACTCGAAGCCCGCGCCCTGGTCAAGCGCATGCCCTCACGCGACGACCGCCGCAGCGTTCGGGTGCGACTGAGCGCCAAGGGCATTGAGCTGCTCCGCAAGCTCTATCCGGCGCTGGCGCAAAGTAATCGAGCCCTGTTCGAAAGAGAGTTGCGCCCTGAACAGCTGAGGGAATTTGCAAAGTCTCTCGACCTGCTGATTCGCGGCCTGGAAAGGAAAAGCGAAGCGTAGGGAGATTTCACCAGTGGACAAGAACCAACCCAAGGAACTTGGTGGCAACGTCAGAAGCCATCTGCTTCGCCGTATCGACCATGAGCATGGGGCGAGCGCTCTCAAGCTCGACTCTCTTTGGACACACAAGACTCAGCGAGTTTATCTGCCACAAGAAGACGCCGTGCTCGGAACGGCCGTCGCGTAGTCAGCGCTTAATCAGGACACGGTTACCGAAGGTCGGTGACGAGCCAATGCTCGCCGACTTTCCTCCCGCCGCTCCCCTTGGCATTCTTCGTCATGGCGGCCTCCTCCTCTTCGGACAACCCGATTGGGAGAGGAATGCCGGCTCTTTCCGAAGCGCTCAAGACATCACCGAAATCGGAAGCCTACAACCATCGACCTTCTCGAGGGAGGACACCGTAGCATGGCCATTGATGCACACGCCGTTCGTCTGTGGGAGGGCGAGTCGACACAATTGGGCGCGACCTGGGACGGGCTGGGCGTTAACTTCAGTCTGTTTTCTGCGAACGCAACCAAAGTAGAATTGTGTCTGTTCGATCCGACCGGAGCTCAGGAATTGCAGCGGATCGAGCTCCCTGAATACACCGATGAGGTGTGGCACGGCTATCTGCCCGATGCAGGACCCGGAACGGTGTATGCCTACCGGGTTCACGGGCCTTATAGACCCGAAGAGGGACATCGATTCAATCATCACAAGCTCGTGCTGGATCCCTACGCCAAAGCCCATATCGGCCAGCTCAAATGGGGTCCCGAACTGTTCGGCTACACTTTAGGCGCCAAGGGAGACGATCTTACGCTCGATGAGCGTGACAGCGCCGCGTTGATGCCGAAATGCGTCGTCGTCGATCCGGCCTTCACTTGGGCGCGTGACCGGAGGCCCGAAATACCTTGGGATAGAACAATCGTTTACGAGCTGCACGTCAAAGGCTTCACCAAGAGAAGTTCCACGCTTCCGGAAAATATTCGGGGCAGCTTCGCGGGCTTAGCGCACCAGGAAACCATTAGCTACATCAAGGACCTTGGAGTGACGTCCGTAGAACTGCTTCCTATCCACGCATTCGTTAACGACAGTGTGCTGCTCGAAAAAGGACTCACGAATTACTGGGGATACAACACGATCGGCTTCTTCGCGGCTGATCCACGCTACTTCGCCACCGGAGCTATTACGGAACTAAAGCAGATGATCGCTCATTTTCATGACGCGGGGCTGGAGGTAATCCTCGACGTCGTTTACAACCATACCGCCGAAGGCAACGAGCGCGGCCCGACGCTTTCTTTCAGGGGCATAGATAACGCCTCCTATTATCGTCTGCTGCCCGACAAGCGCTACTACGTCAACGACACCGGCACCGGCAACACCATAAACATTAGCCATCCGCGCGTACTTCAGATGGTCACCGACAGCTTGCGTTACTGGACAACCGAAATGCATGTCGACGGCTTCCGGTTCGATCTCGGAACCATCCTGGGACGCGAAGCAGCGGGATTCGACCAGGGCGGTGGATTTTTGGATTGTTGCCGGCAGGATCCGATTCTGAGCCGGGTGAAACTGATTGCCGAGCCATGGGACTGTGGCCCTGGAGGCTACCAGGTTGGGTCTTTTCCGCCAGGATGGGCGGAGTGGAATGATCGTTTTCGCGACACCGTGAGAAGTTTCTGGAAGGGCGATCAAGGAAAAGCGGCTGAACTGGCATCCCGCCTCGCCGGTTCGGCAGATCTGTTCAAAAAGCGGGGCCGTAAACCCTGGGCGAGCGTAAACTTTATTTCAGCTCACGACGGTTTTACTCTAAATGACCTGGTCTCCTACAACGACAAGCACAACGAGGCCAACGGCGAGAACAACCGAGACGGGAACTCAAACAATCTGTCGTGGAATTGTGGCGCCGAAGGGCCGACCGACAACCCTGCGATCAATATTTTGCGCGAGCGCCAGAAACGGAACATGCTCGCGACGCTGTTATTTTCGCAAGGGACGCCGATGCTGCTGGCTGGAGATGAGTTCGGCCGCACCCAAAAAGGCAACAACAACCCTTATTGCCAGGACAACGAAATCAGTTGGGTGGACTGGGATGGAACTACCGATGCGGGGCGCTCGCTGCTGTCCTTCACGCGCAAGCTGATTCGGTTGCGACAGTCTCTACCCATTCTCCGGCGAGGCCGGTTTCTAACCGCCGAGTACATTCCGGAGCTGGAGGTCAAAGACGTCACCTGGATCAACGCCGCAGGCACAGAGATGCGGCAGTCGGATTGGCAGGACGGCAATATGCGTTGCTTCGGTGTGGTCGTCGATGGACGAGCTCAGACCAGCGGTATCAAACGCCGGGCTTCCGACGTTACTTTGCTTTTTGTCGTGAATTCTTATCACGATGGAGTCAAATTTACGCTGCCCGGTTTTGTCGGCGGTGACCAGTGGGTTTCCCTTATCGACACCAACGATCCCGAAAAGGGCGAAACCCCAACTTTGGCCGCCGGTAGTGTGTACGAAGTCACCGGCCGTTCGCTCAGGTTATTCGCGGCTCTGACCAGCGGCGAACCCGTTCGGGTAGTATGGCGAATCGCAGTTGAACTGCTGCGTGATGCAGATCGAAGCTTGGTGTCTTGAGACAGTTGAGGTCGTTTCCGCATCGGAAGATCAATTTGGTTCTACATCACGACACGGTCGGCCCTTCCCATAACGGTCATTCCCGAAGGTCTCCAGCCCCGCCTGTGCAGCGAATCCGAGATGGTCGAGTCCGAAGAGATCTTCGAGGCTGCGCAGGAGCGCGTAGTGATTGTAAGGATGGTCGTCACAGCCTGGCTTTACGTACTTAGAAATTATCAGTGTTCCAGTTCGACCGCCGCCAGGCCCGCTCTGGCCCGGTGCGACCGTGTTGGGGCCTGAGGGTTCATTGCAACATGCCCTTGAGTCTGTTTGTTCGGCGACAACCCTGCCGGCTTTGACATCGATATCTGCTTCGTCAAACGTAATTATCAACATTCCGTCTCGCTGGTAGGCGGCGGAAGCTAGAATCTTGCTTACCAGCGGCCGCAAAAAGCGATCGGCCGATATGAGCTGACCCCCTTCGCAGAGGTTGGAAGCCCTATCATGGCCATCGTGGCACAAATTCGGGGTGATGAACGAAAGGTTCGGCGTTTGTGCGACTGACTGCAAATCGTGGTCGAGTTCAGTAAGGGCCACGACATGCTCCGCGCAGGTGGGATGATCGATTATCGAATGAAAGTAGACAAACGGGTCGTGTCGAGTTGCGTACTGTGACTCCTTGCTCGCGCGGATGTGATTATCAACCTGGCCCAGGACTGGATGCTCGCAGCTCGCGCGCATATCTTCCATATATCCCTTCCAGGTCAAGTGCTGGTCATCGAGCTGGTTCGCGATTGTTCGAACGACCTCAGGATAAACGCACCCGGCACCCAGCGCCTGACCATTCGGATCGAGCCCGTTCACCAACGGGCGGAAATCGTAGTAGGTCAGACAGTCATTCTGAGTATAAGGGTTCGGCCCCTGGCCACTGACCATCGCGACGTAGTTATCAAGGCTAAAGTGACCAATGCCGTAGTACTGCCTTAAGAGAAGACCCTTCGGAGCCAGTTCCCGAGAAAGATAGGGGGCGGGTGAGTTCTTGCCGAAAGTCGTCTCGAAGCCCTGGTTCTCGAGGATGACAATGAAGACGTGCCGCGGCCTGGCTTGAGCCGTCTCCGGATCGGTCTGTTCGCCGAGCACGACCGACCGATTACACAAGCTTAAAATGACGTACACCAGAATGGCGCGCCCGACTGCGCGGAGAGTGCGTTTGCTCATTGTTGTGCTCTGCTCAAACCCCGATCGGCTCACGAAGTAACCCCCCGAGCTGGGACTCGACCGGCTGGACGTCGTCGCGTGAAGGCAGGCTACCGCCAAGCGTTCGAAAACACCAATGAATCTGTGCGGATGAGGTCTGAAGATAGAACTGCGGTCGCGTCTTGTCTCAAAGGTCAAACGAACCGAACAAGTTAAGCATTACTCCAGGTGTAGGGGTGCCGAGATTTTGCGCGCCTTACTGTGTTGGCTCGTTGAAAACCATAGCCGGTGGAATTACCTTCTTGCGTGTTGAGGTGGTCGTAAAAAGTGCTCGAGCGCATGTCTTCGCGAGTCATCCGTAATCGATTCGTAAATGGCTTGTAGCTCCCGCTTCTGGCAGACTTTATTTGCACCAGCGGGATCCCTGCGGGCGGTCCACAGCGGCTTTCATGCGAATTGTAATAGTCACTGACAGTCATTTGGCTCCTTCCGCTCCAGCTTGCAACGCAAACTGGTCCGCGGTGCGCGACTATGCCACCCGAACGGCTGCCGACCTCACAGTGCATCTGGGAGACATTACGCTCGATGGTGCCAGCGACCCTGGTCAGTTGGATTCGGCCAGAGCGATGTGCCTCCCGTGGCCAACGCCGTTCCGATTCCTTCCCGGCAACCACGACGTAGGCGACAATCCACCTTCTCCCGAGGTACCATGTAAACGACCGGTCGAACCGAGTCTGTTGGAGCGTTTTCGTTCGAATTTTGGTCCAGACTATTGGACGGTCTTCGTGGAAGGCTGGTTCATAATCGGATTGAACGCGCAACTATTCGGAAGCGGGATTCCTTCCGAAACTGAACAGTGGCGGTGGCTGGAACATTGCGCGGCAAGGGCTGGCAAGCATCCCGTGGTTCTGTTGCTGCACAAGCCTCTGTTCCAAAACACGAGAGAGGATTCCATTCCGCACATCCGTTACGTTCCGCTCGCACCGCGCGGCCGATTATTGCGCTTGTTGGCGCCCCTGGACCTCCGCCTAGTCCTCAGCGGGCACACCCACCAGTATCTTGACCGTATGATCGAAGGAGTTCGTCACATTTGGATTCCCTCAACCGCATTCTTTCTACCGGACGCGGACCAGGAACGGGTTGGAGAAAAGGTTACGGGCCTCGGTCTCCTTGAATTGAGCTGCGAGTATTTCCGGTTCGACCTGGTCTGTCCCGATGGTCTCGCGCGCAACAATTTCGCGGACCAGCCTTTTCGTAAACTTCTGCACAACTGACCTCAACGGCCGGATTGGTGGCAACCAACCCACCGCCATTTGAATCGAGGACCCCAGCAGGAGGGCCCGGCCTACTCACGGTATCGAATCAGTGCGTCACCCAAACTGTCCTTGAGCGGTCCCAGCCAGGGCTCGTAGTTCTTCCACTGGAAAAGCCCTTCTCGGAAAATCGGCTGGCGAACCTGCTCTGAGCTTGCGCTCGGGACAGCACGTTCTGTCTTGTAGAACTCGACGCAGCCCGGTTCGTATCCAAGGCCGCAGAAGTCGAGGATGCGCTCCACGTTTGCCTCGAGATCGTCCACGACGTCCTCGTACCAGACTCGCAGTATCCACCCGGGAAGTACCGCGTCCCAATGTCGCATCAGCTCGAGATAGGTCCGGTAGTAGCGAGAAATATCGCCGATGCTGTAGGTAAATTCCTGCCCGCGTGCAAACAACTGCTTGAAGTTGCTGAAGCAGCACGCCATGGGCTCACGCCGCACATCGATAATTTTCGCTTTGGGCAGCATGAGATGAATGAGTCCGAGGTGCCGAAAGTTGTTCGGCATCTTGTCGACGAAGAATGGCTTGTGCCTCCGGTATGCGCGCGTGTCCGTCAGGTAGCGCTCGCCAAGCGCGCGGAGAACTTCGGGTGCAAGTTTGGTGAGCACTCCCGGATAAGGAGTCTCTTTCGCTCCAGGCAAGACCCGTTCACCGGGGTCCGATCGCCTGCCTCCAATTTCAAGCACGATACGCTGGAGCTCGGCGAGTTCGTGAGTACCTTCGACCTGCGAGTGGGAGGCGAGGATTTGCTCAATTAGCGTAGACCCTGAACGCGGCAGCCCGACAACGAAAATCGGATCGGGGTCCGGCACGCCCACACCCGCGCGCGCGGCGAAGAATTGCCTGGTGCACACCTCGATCTGGTTGCGGGTGTTGGTTTCGATGATTTCCGACTGGTAGCGGCTTTCAGTTCGCGTGAGTTGGTTGCCGCGCTCGTAAAATCGCCACGATTCCGCATATTCGCTCAAGTCCTCGAAGGCCTTGCCGAGCGCGAAGCACAGATGCAAGCGATCGACGAGGTGTCGGTCCGCTGCGGCTTCCTCGGCGAGCATTCGCTCGATCTGGCTGGGCGAAAAGCGATAGGTCTTCAGATTGGCGAGACTCCACCAGGCATCGCCGAAGCTCGGCCGGATGGTAGCGGCCCTTTGGTACGATTCTTTCGCCTCCTTCTGCTGACCGACAGTTTTGAGGGCGTTGCCGAGCGACAGGTGAAGATCAGCGGAATCCGGTGAGGCGGCCAGGAGCTGACGATACTGCGCGATCGCCCGTTCGTGTTCTCCGAGGCCGACGCACGCGGCTGCGTGCAGTGAAAGATAGTAGCTGTTGGCGGGTTCGAGCTCCACCAGGGCGTCGATCTGTTCACGCGCGCGTAAATATTTCTGTTCGTCAATCAGAACACGGACGTAGTCCAAACGCGCAGCGAGATAATTCGGCGAAAGCCTAAGAGCGGCTTCGAACAGCAATTCGGCTTCATCGAGCAGGTCGCGTTGCTGCTGGATTCTTCCCAGCAGCCGCAGCGCCTCGGCATGGTCGCCGCAACTGAGCAGATATGCCCGAAGGATATTCTCCGCCGCAGATATTTCACCGTCGGAGAAGAGGCTACCCGCCTGGACGATTTCGGGCGGCAGTCGTCTCAGGGTTGCGACGCGCTCGGCTGCCGTCGCGGCATTTTTTTCGTCGCCCGTCAGCCGATACAGGCGTTCGAGCATGCTCCAGCTCGTCGTCAACGCGGGGTTGATATCCACGCCTCGCAGAAAAGCGGCGATCGCGCGCGGGGCATCCCGCAGGGTCGTATAACAATAACCGCGCTCCTGATGGAGGAGGCTGAACCGCGGCTCCTGCTGCTCCAGGCGCTGCAAGGTTCCCAATGCCTCGTAGATCAGGTTCAGGCACCGCTGGTTGACGGCGATCAGATACAGGATGTCGCGATTTGACGGCGCTGCAGCGTCCAGCGTTTCAGCCGCAGTGAGTGCCTCGCGGTGCTGGCCGCCCTTGCTAAGCGCACGGATGCGACCCACCTCAAGTTCGAACGGTGAGGACGCGTACGGACTTGGCATAGCTCGTTCTCAATATCGACTGCACGACACCTGGCGCGCAGCCGAACAGATTCATAGTCAATTCATAATGGCGTCATCGAGACACGCCGTGACTCGCGTAAATTGTCGGCGTTAGGTATCGGCAGCGATAGCTATTGAGCCGGGTTTCTTCCGCGCTCAACGATCTTACACAACGGAGATTCTCGATGAGCCATAACCGCTATATCGATCGGCGTCAATTCCTGCAATTGCTAGGGTTGACGGGGATGACCGCCATGGCGAGTACGCTGCCAGCGAACATCGCCAGGGCGCTGGAGATTCCGGCAAACAACCAAACCGGAACGATTCAAGATGTTGAGCACATCATCATCCTGATGCAGGAGAACCGCCCGTTCGATCATCATTTCGGCACCCTTCGCGGCGTACGCGGCTTCTCCGATCCACGCGCGGTTAACATCAATCTTCCCCTCCAGAGTGGCAACGGCACGGCACCAGCCTCGGTCTTTTTGCAACCTGCCGGCGCGAATAACGTGGCGGCGGGATTCGGAGTACCGCCGGACTCCGGCAATTTGGGCGGCCCCTCCGGCGGGGTGGAGGTGATCCCGCCGTTTCGCGTGAATCCCAAAAGCATCAACCCAAGTTTCAGGAGCGTGGGCTTGACCTATTTTCCGGGAACGGACCACAGCTGGAGCGGCACCCATGCCGGCTGGGACCAGGGTCAGTGGGACATGTGGCCTAGCACAAAGGGCCCGATCGCGATGTCGTATATGACGCGTCAGGACATCCCGTACCACTATGCTTTGGCGGATGCCTTCACGGTAGGGGATGCCTACCACTGCTCGATCATGGGGCCAACCAACCCAAATCGGTGCTATCTGTGGACAGGCTGCGTCGGTAATGTGAACTATCTGGGCCCGGTGGCGTCGATGGCTTGGGCGCCGGGCCGGTCACCTACAACGGCCTGAGCATCAACAATGCGTACTTCATTTGGGAGACGTTCCCCGAAGTGCTGCAGGCGGCCGGGATAAGTTGGAAGATCTACCAGGACCTCGCCGGTGAAACCTTTGCGCCGGATTTCGGCGACGGGACCTCCAATTCCTTCGCCGGCAACTTCACCGACAATTCGATGCTGTACTTTAATCAATACGCGACTGCCGCGCCGGGGTCGTCGCTGTTCGACAACGCGGCGACGGGCACTGAGATCATCAACACCATTCCCGGCTCGAGGGCGCCGCAGCAGGCATGGGAAGCTTGGGCAGAAAGTCAGTTCAGCCAGTTCCAGAGCGACGTGCAGGGCGGCAAACTGCCTCAGGTTTCGTGGATCGTAGCGCCGGCCGGTTATACCGAACACCCGGATTGGCCGGTCAACTACGGCGCCTGGTACATCTCCCAGGTCATGGACATTTTGGTGGCCAACCCCGAGGTGTTCAGCAAGACGGTGCTCATCATCAACTACGACGAAGCCGACGGCAGTTTCGACCATGTCGTGCCCGCCACGGTGCCGCCGACGCCCGCCACTGGAGCGTCAACGGTCAGCATCGAAAACGAGATCGTTACTACCTCGACCCCAAACGGCCCGATCGGGCTGGGCACGCGTGTGCCGTTTCTTGCTGTCTCGCCGTGGAGCAAAGGCGGGTTTGTGATTTCTCAGGTCTTCGATCACACGTCGGTGATCCGGTTCATCGAGCAGCGCTTTGGGGTCTTTGAGAAAAATCTTTCCCCCTGGCGCCGTGCGGTAGCCGGTGACCTGACGTCGGCCTTCAACTTTGCCAATCCGAATGCGGCTCCCCCCGCACTACCGAATACTAGCCAGGATCTCCCGCCGGTGAACGAACTCGCGGGCGGTAACGTAAACAGCTTCGTCCCCACTCTGGGCGACGTGTTCATCGGCGTGCCGGCGCAGGAAAAAGGTGTCCGCCCCGCGCGCGCCTTGCCCTACCAGATGAATGTCGAAGCATCGGTGGATGCTTCAAGCAGCACGGTAGATCTGACGTTCTCCAATTCGGGCAGCGCGACTGTCGTGTTTCAGGTGCGTTCCGGCAACCCGTTGGATCCCGTGCGCTGGTACACGGTGGAACCCGGCAAGACTCTGTCTGGTACGTGGAACGTTACTGCTTCCTATAGTTTGTCCGTATACGGCCCCAATGGCTTCGTGCGTTACTTCAATGGCAGCATCGGTACCAGCGCCGCAGTTCTCGCGGTTAGCTCCACGTATGACAGCGATCCCGATAGCGTCGCAATCAACATTGCCATCACCAACCTAGGCGGCAGCCGAGCCCAAGTCACAGTACTAAATGCGTATACAGGGAACGCGTTCACACCCGTTCTCTCTCCGCAGGGGACGTTTTCAGAGGGGTTCTCGCTGACTGAGTTCTTCGGCTGGTACGACCTCATCGTCACCGTCGCCGCAGACCCGACTTTCAAGTACCGACTTGCGGGTCACGTCGAAACTGGAAAGGACAGCTTTTCGGATCCGGCGCTCGGGGGCCTCGTTACCCTTCAGGGCTGACGCGAGCCAGATCACTGCACAGCGGTTACTGCACGCGCTCCCACAGCTCGCGGCTGATTGATGTAGCCGGTCAGACCGAAGAACCGTGGTCTCGACCGGCGCGTGCGGTGATCGCGCCAAATGGTCAGTGGGCCTGCCGGTGCTGCCCGGGCCGTCCCGACGCGGGTCTAAAAAGTTAAAGGGAGCCCGGAACCAGGATTTGATCCTTGACGACGCGCTTTGATCACAAGCATCGTCGAGGGATGGAAAACTCGCGCGTTGAAATATCGTCGCTCGCGGTCGATTTCGCACCAAACGGCGTGCCGTATGCAGTCATTTTGCCGCCGCTCTACGAGCAAAAGGGCCCTCTACCACTTTGCCTGGTCTTGCATGGCGGAGGCGGGAGCCATCAGAACCTGGTCGATTCGAAGCCGATCTTTGACGAACTATGGAAAAGTGAGGCGATGCCGACCATGTTGCTCGCCTCGGCTGGGGTGAGCCCGCTTGGCTTCTACCTGGATCATCCGGGAAGCAGTATCCGCTGGGAGAGTTTCATCGCGCATGATTTCATTGCCCATCTCCGCCGCACCTACAACGTCGCCGCGGACCGCAATTCGACCATCATTACCGGCACCTCTATGGGCGGCCACGGCAGTTTGAGAATTGCGTTCAAGAACCCCGACAGATTTGCTGCGGTTGCGGCACTTGAGCCGGCTCTGGATCCTGCGCTGCAACTTGATGCCGTTACTGAACGCAACCACTTCTTTTATCCCCCAGTCCTGGCCGCGGGCGGCGATGCCAGTGCCGATCAATTTGTCGGTTCGAATCGCGACCCGGAGCTTTTCAACGCCAACAATCCTGCCAATCTTGCGATTGCCAACGCCGAGGCGATCCGCGCCAGCGGTCTCGCCATCTATATCGAAGCGGCCGACCAGGATGTCTTCAATCTTCACGACGGCGCAGAGTTTTTGCATCGGGTACTGTGGGATCTCGATATCCCGCACGAGTACCATATGTTTTGTGGCGCCGATCACGTGGGGCCGAGTCTGCCGCCCCGAATTCGCTCCGCCTATACGTGGGTGGGGTCAGCCTTGAAACACTCGGATCCTCCCACCGACGAAATTACCCCACTCGAGCACGCCTGGGTCGAGTGGATGGTGGGCGAGTCCAAGGGCGATCCGCCGCCGATAGACCCGGTAAGTCCGGCGATGGTTCGTGCATACCGCCGGTGGCTAGCCTCGGCCCGGGAGAAGGCGAGCAAGGTCGATCCGACTACGAATCGGCGCTATGCGGTTCTCCCGCCCACGCGGCCATGAGCAACCAGATCATCGGTTGAGTGGGGCCAACCTGCTCTTAACGATTCGGCTGGAAGGAGACTTTTTTCCGCGACGATTGAGTCGCGGGGGCCAAGACTCTCGGGGACTTGTCCCACCGAGCGGCCCGGCACGGTTAAGAATGGCGCAACGGTGTCGCGCACAAGTTTAGCGACGAAGAGCCGGCCACCAGCAACGAAGGCGACTCATTACGTGCCCGTCCGCATCACACCCAGGCGGGCGCCAGTACAAATCTGGGGTACGCAGACACCCTCACCGGAGAATATGGGCGCGTGCGGACCCGACCCGGCGGTCGAGTAACTCGACGTCATATATGCCGGGCGGCGGGCGCCGGCGCGATTTCGGGCGTTCCCAGACGATACCTGGATAGCCCTTGAGGGGGACAAGGCGATGGCCCGTGTAGGTCCAATCCTGCAGCTCCTCGATGGCCACGTGATAGCGTGGCTCGCGGCCGGTACGGTCGGTGAAGAGTGCCCGCGGGATGTTGACCATGTGCGGCGAGTCCTTGCGCTCGTAAAGCAGCGGCGCCCCGCACCTGGAGCAGAAGCTTCGGGTCGACTCCGTCTGCGTATCCGCGAAACGAGTAATGCTTCTTAGGCCCTTCACCACGCGGGTGTGCTTGCGCCAACAACCGATATAGGTCGCATAGGCCGCGCCGTGCGCGCGACGGCTGGCCACGGAGTGATCGTGCCAGGCCCAAAAAGCGGGAAAATCAATCTCCAGCTCGACCGCGCCGCAAAGGCAGCGGCCGGATACGTGCCGACCCGATCGCTTTGACCCGGCACGTTCATTACGCCTTTGCGATTTCATTGCTCAAACTCGCGATAGGGCGATGAATTTCACCCGCGAGAGGCGCTCGTGAATTATAGGCAGATTCCGTAGACAATCGCCCATCGGTTGGTCGGAACTCTTTGGGCATCGTTCTACAATCGCTTTTTGGAGATCCCGCCGCACAACCGGCTAATGGCTCACAAGACCTGCGATGTTCGCTGCGCTGTCTAGTCCCTGCTTTCGTCCGGCCTCCAGCGCCAACCCTGCGCGGTCCGAGTTTCCAAGTGTTCCCCCAACAGCGCTGAGGGTGGCCGCATCCGGAACAATCAGAGCGACTTTGCAGCCGCTCGTGCGAAGAATCCCCAGTTCCTCGTCGAGACGCTTGACCGAGACCTTCGCGAGCGCATCGCTCGGGCCCACGGTCGGCGCCAACACGATTGCGGTTTTGCATCCGCGTGCGAGGTCGGCGTTGGTCGCCGAGCGAACTCCTCCATCCATATAGCGATGACCGTCGATCGTTACCGGCGCGAAGAATCCTGGCAGGGCGCAACTGGATGCTATCGCGAGGGCAGGGGAAACCTCGGAAGACTCATTCCAAACCCGCAGCGAACCATCTCCCGCATCGACGCTCGCGCATTCGTATGCACCGCCGGGCCAGGATGGTTGTGGAAAGCGGCGCTTGAAGCTCGCTACAAATCCCGCCTCGCTGACAATGGGACGTACCTTTAGCGCCCATTCCCCGACTTCAATTCCTACAGTTTGTTCGGACATTTTCCCTGCGTTCAGATCTTCAAGCCTACGCACGAGAAACATCAGGTCGTGGGGAGGAGGAGGAGGAGGCTGCGTTGGTTTCGGCGGAGGACCCTCGAATCGAGTGAGTGCCGCACTGGTTAGCTCCGAACGAGACATTCGACCTGCCACACGAGCACCGACGACGGCGCCCGCTGAAGTACCGATGATGCGATCCATCATCGCGAGGTCGACCCCTTTCTCCATCAGGCCGGCAATCACTCCCGACTCCCACGCCTCTCCCACCGGCCCACCACCCCCCAAAATCAGCGCATGGTTAGGGGCGTCACGGCTGGTATCTGTAGAGGCGGCGCAGACGAGCAAGAGCCCAGCCAAAACCAGCTCTGTCACCAACACACAGTTCCCGACCAGGGTCTTCGCAACTCTCACACGTATCCCGGGCGAATGTTAGCTATAGGCTTGGCGCATTTGAAGGCTCCGGCGGGTTAAAGAGGACTCGGCCCAAAACCTGGAGTCGAATCACCTTCGAGACAGAAATGTCGGGTACTGGACCTGAGCCCGCTTGCAGCTGGAACGGCTCGGTCGTTGATTGAGCAGCACAGGTAAACAGTCGCAGATCGGTACGTGCGTGCTTGAGACTGGCTGGCCTCGCCCGAAGCTGCGCCAGCCTCGTCGTTGTTGTGCGTAGCTCGCCCGACCTGGCATGGCTCCAGCCCTCGACTGCAATCCTGCCCGCACCCATTGCTTTGTTTCAGATCAGACCAAAGCATTTGACCAAAAGGAGCGGCCAAGCTGAGAATTCGTTGGGCGGAAAGCCTCTTCTAGTTTGTCCATTTTCGAGGTAAACGCGGCTATGAGCGAACCCTTGATTAGCAGTGATTTTCGTACTCGCGGAATTTTGAACGGCCTTAGGGTGGTGGAATGCGGCGAGGGAATTTCCGCCGCGTTCGCCTCCAAGCTGATGGCCGACCTCGGCGCCGATGTAATCAAAGTCGAAGAACCGACGGGCGATATCCTTCGCTGGCGCGGCCCGTTTGCCCCCGGCCAAGAGCCGGATCCCGAAAAAAGCGGTCTCTTTCTTTACCTCAATGCCAACAAGCGCGGAGTCACTATCGATCTGACGGTTCCAGGCTTGAAGGCCGACTTCTATGGTCTGCTCTCGAGTGCTGACATCCTGGTACATAACTTCCATCCCTCTGCTCGTCCCCCTCGAGGGCTGGAAAGTGAGGCTCTGTCAAAGAGGTTCCCCTCGCTCATCACGGTTGGCATATCGCCATTTGGCGACAGTGGCCCCTATAAGGATTGGAAGGGGTACGCACTGAACATAGAAAACGCGGGGGGAATGGCCTTCCTTGCACCCGGTGCGTCGGAGTACGCGGACCTGCCGCCGTTAAAGGCATTCGGCGATCAGGCCGACTATCAGGGCGGACTCCATGCGTGTTTCGCCGTTCTGGCGATGTATCTGAATCGATTGAACGGGGGAGCGCCATCGAGCATCGAGATTTCCGAACAGGAATGCATCGCGGCGATGCTCGAAATGAATCTGATGCACTACACTTATACGGGTCGCGAGACCTCACGCTTGGGAAAGCGCGTGATCGGCCCATGGCTGCTCAGCGAATGCCGCGACGGCCACGCCTTTGTGGCCTGCGCCGAAGAACCGCAATGGCAGCGGATGGTCGAATTGATGGGCGATCCCGAATGGACGCACGAGGAATTGTTCCGAGACCGTATCGCGCGCGGCGCCAATTCCGACGCCCTCAACTTGTTCATGAGAGAGTGGATGTCGTCGTGGAACAAGGAGGAACTTTTCCATGCCGGCCAGGCGAAGCGTATTCCATTCGCCAAGGTCAACACGATGAAAGACATCCGCGACGATACTCAGCTGAATTACCGCAACTATTTCGTCGCCCTCGACTATCCCGAACGCGAAGAAATTCGGGTGCCGGGCGCGCCTTCCCGCTACGGGGTCAACAACTCTACAGCTCGCACGGCCGCGCCCCGACTTGGTCAGGACAATGACGAACTCCTGGGAAGAAGCGGGACGAGCCCCACACCCGAGAAGCCAAATCCTACGCGCCCAAGCTCCGAACGCCTGCCTCTTGCGGGGATTCGGATTCTCGATTTCACGTGGGCGTGGGCAGGGCCGTTCGCCACTTTGCAGCTGGCGCACCTGGGTGCCGAAGTGCTTCGCATCGAGAGCGAACAGCGCGTGTGCATCACGAGAGCAATACCTCCCTTCGCCGACGATGTGCCGGGGCCGAATCGTGCCGGTTATTTCAACCAATACAATCAAGGCAAGCGCAGCATCACACTCAATCTCGCGGATCCCGCGGGACTGCAGGTCGCATATGAACTGGTGCCGTGTTGCGATGTGGTGATCGAGAACTTTGCCGGGGGTGTCGCAAGCAAGATGGGCCTTGGCTACGATAAGCTACGCCAGCTTCGTCGCGACGTCATCATGCTGTCGATGTCCGGCTACGGCCAGGACGGACCGTATCGCAGGTATCTGGGCTACGGACCGCCCGCCGCGGCACTTTCCGGGTTTTTCTTCACCACGGGTTACCAAGGAATGCCGCCGATGGAACTCGGCACGTCCTATATGGATCCCAACGCGGGCATCTTCGGGGCGATCGCCGTCATCAACGCGCTGATCCATCGAAAAAAGACGGGTCAGGGTCAATACATCGATCAGTCACAACTCGAAACCGCCGTCCAGCTGATGGCGGAAGGTCTGCTTCAATATCAGATCACCGGAAAAGAACCCGAACGCGTCGGCAATCATCATCCGATCATGACGCCACACAACACCTACAAAGCCTCCGGCAACGCGGACAAATGGGTGAGTATCGCGGTTGGCACCGAAGACGAGTGGCGTGCCTTATGTGCGGTGATGGGTAAGCCCGAGTTGGTTCAGGATCCGCGATTCTCGACGCCGTCCGCGCGCAAGCAGAACGAAGACGAGCTCGATTCCATTATCAGCGGATGGACCAGCAGCCGCGACCGGTGGGAAATCACCAAAGCCTTGCAGCGCGCCGGTGTCGCTGCGTTTCCTTCGATGAGCAACCAGGATCTGGCGACGGACGAGCATCTGCGCGAACGCGGATACCTTGTACGGCTCGAACATCCCGAAGTCGGACGGCGAACGCATGTCGGAATCCCTTGGACCTTCGGCGGTAGGTCGTCCGGGGTTGCCTCGCCGGCGCCCCTCAGGGGCACTGACACAGATGCCGTCTTGTCCAAGCTGTTGGGTTATTCCGCAGAGAAAATCGATCGGCTTCGAAATGCCGGCACGCTCAGCTGAATAGGAATTTAATTTTTAGAAGTCTTATTGCGACCACCTCCCGAGCTCCGATACCCAGCGGAAGTCCGCGGCAAAGTGAAGCGTCTGCGCCGAGCGACGCGCTTGGCAGAACAGCGGGCCCAGTCTCCGGAGTAAAAGCACGACCGGCCCGTTTTACGGCGGCCATACTGATTTGCGGATGGTGACCGCCACGCTGGCGTGGAACCAGGATCTCAGCGAGGACCCTGCCGTTAAAGGGGAGACTACGACCTCGAGAGAAGAACCCAGGACTATTTCTAAACCGCACACTCTGTCTGGATTACTCGGGATGACGTTTTCCGCAGGCACAGGTATATTGGCGCCCGGCAATGAGTCGCAACTGCAGGTAGCGCGAAAGAGCAAATTATGAAAAGCGCTCTGATTGTCGGTGGCACGGGCCCCAGCGGACCCTTTCTCGTAAATGGCTTGCGCGAGCGTGGGTTCAAGGTGGCGATTCTCCACCGTGGGACACACGAAATTCCGGAGATCGGCCCGGACATCGAGCATATCCACGCGGACCCGCATTTTCGCGAGACCCTTGATGCCGCAATTGCAGGACGCGAATTCGACGTCGTGATCGCCACTTATGGACGGATCCGCATTATCGCCGAAGCCTTGGCGGGCAAGACCGGCCAGTTCATAGCAATCGGCGGCGTGCCCGCTTACCGTGGCTATTTCGTTCCGTCGGCCAATTTCCCCGCAGGTCTGCCGATTCCGGTTCCCGAGACTGCCCCCACCGTCGAACGTGAAGCGGACCATCGCTTCTCATATCTGATAGCCAGCACCGAGCAGGCGGTCCTCGCAGCTCACCCGCACGGCGTTGTTTACCGATATCCGTATGTGTATGGGCCCTACCAGTTGATTCCGCGTGAATGGTGCGTGATTCGGCGCGTGCTCGATCGGCGCCCGTTCATGATTTTGGCTGACGGCGGTCTGAACCTGATGACTCACGGCTACGCCGGCAACCTGGCGCATGGCGTGCTGCTCGGGGTCGACCACGCCGACGCGGCCGCCGGTCAAATCTACAACTGTGGCGACGACCGCCAATTTTCTATTCGCCAGATTGTCGAGATTATCGCCGACGAGATGAATCACCGATTGGAGATCATTGATTTGCCGGCCAAGGTCGCTTACCCGTCCCGCGGGATCAGTCTCGAAATAACGCCGCATCACAAACTTCTGGACCTGCACAAGATCAAGACGCAATTGGGTTATAGCGATCCGATCCCTCCCGAAGAGGCGCTTCGACGTACCACGCGTTGGTATGTGGAACACCAGCCGGAACGGGGCGGGGAACTGGAACAGCGTCTCCAAGACTCGTTCGACTACGCTGCCGAAGATCAGCTCGCCGCAATTTATCGCGACGCGGCTGAACGCGCCCGCGCGTTCCATCGCGAGGCAGTGCCCACACCTCATCCCTATCCTCATCCAAGGGTACCCAACCTCGCACGCGACCATCGTAATCGCTAGGTGAGGGTCCTGGTCACGTGTCAAATCGGAAGGGCCGTGGCCTTTTGTCCTTTCGAATGTACTCGCACTTCGCTTTGACCGGATCACGGTGGGACGAATTACGAAAGTCTGACGTTTTAATCGCCAAATCAGAACGGCACAGGGCGGACGATGAATTGTGGGTCCAACCGCGAACTCTGCGATTGCGGGCCATCGGGGCTCGAAGATAGAGTCCCCTGAGGTCACGCCGGAGCGGTTGTGGCTGAAGAACTGTCACGGTCCGGTCGGGGCGTGGAACGGAAGGGGTGGGATAGGTCCGAAACGCGACCGAAGGACCGAAACTCGGTCGGAGATTCTTTAGTTTGAAACTGCCAAAAACGCGGTCTGCTTACCTCTGACTTCCAGGATGGCGACGGCGGAGGGAAATATCTCAATTTCGGCGGGCGAACATTTTGCGCAGGCAGACTCTCTTTGAACCGCGGTTGAGGACCGCAAAAAGCGAGGGAGGAATCTCGATGAACAAGGATTTCGAATTTAAACAACTGCTCCGGGCCTATCGCAAAGGCATCATCAGCGAGGAGACCTTCGAGAAAGAGGTTGGGACAATCGAAGGTGGGGCCAGCGCCAATGGTGCCGGCTTAAGGGCTTTTGGCCGAACCTTCGGATGCGAACGTGATGCGGTCCTGTACTTTCTTGACCGATTTGGCTCTGCGGAAGGTGCCGCAGAGGTGGCCTTGCGAAAGTGGGATGCGATTTCGACGACTGACTGCGTGCGCGGTGGTGTGCGTATGGTCGCGGAGCGGGAAGGTTACCATTCGCGAGTGTTCGAGCGGCGACTGCGTGAATTAGGAGGCACGAAGAAAGAAGATGGGAGCGATGTGGCGCGGCAACTCGAATATTACGCCGACCCGAACCTCTCCGATGCTCAAAAGCTCCTGCGTGCCACCTCTTTTGCTGGTCCCGACCCGATGAAGTTCCTTCAACCGATCTTCGACTTTGCTGAATCCATAAAAGAGGACCAGCTAACCAAAGAGATCGCGCGTTTGTACGCTAAAGACGAGTTGGCGAGTGCAACCTGGCTCTACGAGGCTTGTGCGCTTCTCAATGGTAAGCAAGCCGAAGCGCGCGCCTGACTCCGAGCATTTCTTTATCTCGCATCGGACCAAACCTTGATCGCAAACGAGGGCCAGGGTTTCTAAACCCTGGCCCTCCAATTCAGTCGGGCAGCTTCCTCGCGTGCGGCTGAACTGCGCGCGCAAAACGCGTACCATTGCCCTGGTTGCGAGTCGGTGCCGGAAAGTACCGGCAACTTCTCGGACAAATCGGGCCGAATCCTCTTTTTGACTCTTTCGGGGTTGAGCCAGAACGGGTCAGCGCCGGGCCGCGAATCAGCCGGGGGCCTTCTTTTGGATCAATCCACAGCTCGATATAGAGTTACGTGAGTCTGCGAATTTGGTGAAGTCATGAGCCCGGGTTCGCTTGAGTTCGATCCACTTACTTCGCGCGCACGGCTGATTATTTACATCGATTTCAAGAGTCCCTACGCGTACTTGGCGAAGGACCCGAGCTGGGCGCTTGCCGACGAACTGCAGCTCGATATCGATTGGCGTCCCTTCACCCTCGACATCCCGAGTTATCTCGGCTCGGCCAGACTCGATAAGGAGAATCGCGTCGTCGAGAGCCAGCGCAGCGAGACACAGTGGAGGGCGGTAAAGGCGGCCTATGGAGATGTGCGCCGCTACGGCTCACTCCGCAAGCTCGTGGTGCGGGGAACCACGAAGATATGGGACTCGTCGCTGGCTGCGATCGGAATGCTGTGGGCAAAGCAGCACGGAAGCTCGGTGCTACGCGCGTACATGGGGGTGACGTACGAGCACTTCTGGGGGCGCGACCTCGACATCGAACACGTCTCGGTCATCGAGGGCGTGCTTCGACAGGCAGGTGCCAGTACAGAAAAATTTCGCGAATATGCGTTGGGAGAGGGTCGAGAACTTCACGATCATATCCAGCGAGCAGCCTTTGCCGCCGGGATCTTCGGTGTGCCGACCTTCATCGTAGACGGAGAGATGTTCTTCGGAAGAGAGCACCTTCCGCGCATCAAGTGGATCCTCCTGGGACGACACGGCTCGCCTCCAGATGTTGCTTACGAAAGCGGCGAAGCCGCAGTGATGACCGACGCTCCCGACCGCACCCCTGTTACGCTCGCGATCGATTTTGCGAGTCCGCGCGCCTATCTCGCCTTTGGGCCGACCTGTGCCTTGGCTGAGCATCTCGGCATCGAAATTGACTGGCAGCCGTTTCTGGTTGAGTCGCGACCAGCGCCCGTGGCGCCGTCCCGTCCAGAGGATCGCGGTATGCGTCATCGCACGATTCGCGCCGCCTACGTACAGCGCGATTTGGCGCGGTATCTAGCGGATCGTGGCATCGTTCGCGATCTTGGCAAGCAGGCGAATTCGAAACTCGCGGCGATCACACTTCTATGGCTGAAGCGCGAGTCCAAGCAGCTGGTTAGCAACTATGTACAAAACGTCTTCGAGGGCTACTGGCGGGGAGAGCTTGACATCGAAGAGGAATCCGCGCTCCGCGGCCTGCTGCAAAAGTTTGGAGCGCCGCTGACGGAATATGAGACGTTTGTCAGAGGAGAGGGGCTCGCCGCACTCGCAAGAGTGCGCAGCGAGCTGCTGAATGCGGGCGTCTTCGATGTGCCTGCATACGTGTTGGCAGGTGAGGTCTTTGTCGGCCGCGAGCACTTACCCCTGATTCGAAATAGGCTCGGGTACCCTTGAAACGGGCCAGTCCGGTTGCTCACGTCGGTGGACCGTCCATTACATGCAAATCTCTCCCGTCTTGATCAGCGCAGTGATAACTCAAGGCGTCCGACCCAAGTCGACGCGACTTCAGGAACAAGGTCTTCATGGAGCTGACGCGCCCAAATGGCTCCGGAATTATGGGAAATATTGGCGCATCAGGGAGTCACGATACTTGACCAGATTGGCGTGTTTACCCATGGCCGCGCGCAGCGGGCTGTTGAGTGGCGGCGTCAGGATCGATGCGACCATTCCAAAGACGGTCGCGTCGGCGCCGCACGGCTGGCTGCCCATCAGGTAGGGCTTGTCACCCAAAAGGGTGGCCAGTGAATCGATGTCGCAGCTCGCAAGCGTTGCGATTTTCGCCTTCGACAAGCGCCCGAGGCCATGACCACGGAGGCGTACGGCATTCATCCGGCGCAGTGCGATTCTCGCGACAGGGCGCAGCGGTGCCGGGACGGCTCCGAACATGGTCGCCACGCCGTTGCGGAAATTGGCGCGATCCAGCCATCGGTTCTCGAGGATCGCGAAGTAGAGGTGGTCTTCGCACATCCGCTCGATCGCCCACGCATGGGCTTTCTGCTCGAGACCCAGGCTCGCGTCGAAATCGCAGCCGTACTTCTGCTCAAGGTGATGGCGGATGAGGGTGGAGTCCGCCACGGTGACACCCTCATTGATGATGTAAGGCAGAAATCGTAAGGGCGCGTTGAGCGGATTGCCCTGTACCGCACGGTACTCGAGTCCGGCAAGTTTCAGGAGCATCATCGTCTTGATCACGAAGGGGCTGGAGTCGGGCGCACCCAGGAAGGGTCCGAAGCGATGTAGCGTTATCATGTTCACTGCTCACCGTGCTGTTCATTTTTCCAGGTGGTGGGAGAAGTGGTTCGCGCGCAAGATAAGCGACCCGCAAGGTGCAGGCAATTACCGGGCATGTAATAAACGGTTTTGCGAAGACTGCAGATGAAAACCCCGAAGGCAATGTTGGGTACGCTGTTGCGCCAGTGGCGCAGGAGCAGGAACGTCAGCCAGCTGGAACTCGCGTTGCGGGCCAACACCTCGCAGCGCAACGTCAGTTTCGTTGAATCGGGCAGGACGCACCCAAGCCGCGAGATGGTTCTAAAGCTGACCGAGGCACTCGACCTGCCACTGCGGGCGCGCAACGAAGTTCTGTTGGCCGCGGGATTTGCACCATTCTACCCGGATCGCGCGTTGACCAGCGCCGGAATGGAACTTCCGTACGGAATGCTCGAGCGAATGCTGACCCATCATGAGCCCATACCCCGCGATGGTCCTCGACGCCGGATGGAACGTCCTCATGCACAATCGCGCTGCAGGCCGCATTTTCGAGCGGAGCGTCGCGGTTCCTGCGTTGGCAGAGTTTTCTTCGTCCACGGGTCTGAACTTTCTCAGACTGGTGTGTGATCCGAGGGGAATGAGAAACCGGATCCGAAATTGGCCGCATGTCGGGCGCGCGCTGCTGGCGCGCTTGCGGCGCGAAACTTTCGCCTACCCCGGTGGTCCGTCCGAACTGCTGTTGCGCGATTTGCTCACGCACGAGCAGCTCCCGCCATTTTCGGCGGGCGAGCCACCACTCGAAGCGGTCATGCCCGTGGAACTGGACCTTGGAGATAACTGCTTACGGCTCTTTAATACGTTGACCACGTTCGGCACCCCGCAGGACATCGTGCTGCAGGAGTTGCGGATCGAGATGTCATTTCCCGCTGACAACCCAAGCGACGCCATTCTCCGGGAATGGGAGACTCACGCGTCGGCACTGGCATCGAACAGCTCAGCTCAAGCGCTCTGGAAGACCAACCTCCAGAGCTAGCTAAGCTAGCCAGCTCCTTAATCGGAGGCGCCGACGCTGCGCCCCGCGCGGGTGCAAGGGCGGGCGTTGTTCGGAAGGGTCGAGGCGCGCGGCCTTCTGGTGCAGACGGGGATTCCCCCAGTCTCGTGCGGGCCGCGGGTGCGGTGCAGCTGAGGCCGGTCGCCAGGTCAAATCCCAATAAGTCGAAGCTGCTTAAGGATTGACTCCGTTCGCACTCAGCGACGATCTGAACTATCCACTGCCTTGACCGCGGCAACGTCATCCACCAGCTCTTCTGCGGTTAGTTCTCGCAAGACCCGGAAAAGGTACTCATACATCTCGCTGCGGGTCCGCTTACCCGGTCTAACCAGCAAGTGATGAATTATCGCGCCGCTCACGACGTCCAGCAGAATTTCGGGATCGGAGTCCGGTCGGACGATTCCCGCGTCCCGTGCGGCTTCGATAACTTTCAGCATCGCTGATCTTCGCGGGAGCAGATGGTTGTTCCAATATGTTTCCATCAGCTCCGGACAACTGGGAATCGAGCCAATCAGTCTTGCCGCCAGACGCCGGTACTCGGACCGGGTGACGACGTCGGCGAGCGCCTCGATCAGCGGCTTCGGCGATTTTACGAACCTCGCCCGCTCTGCCGCCCAGAGCTCTGCCTCTCCTCTGGCCGATGCGATTGCCTTTGCGATCAACGCCTCTTTCGATGACCAGCGACGATACAAGGTGGTTCGCGCGACCCCGGCGTCGTCAGCGATCTGCTCGATGCTCGCGCCGTCGACACCGCTTTCGATGAAGGCCTTAAGCGCGGCTCGTAAGATAGCCAGATCCGCGGCCTGGCTGCGGGGCCGGCCCCGTCGCCTGGCCCGTGGAGTCCGGTTATTGGGTCTCAGCTTTAAAGGCGGCCTCGCCATCTTGACGTCGTCTCTAGAGCGGATGCCCGAAGAAGCCCGTATGAGCAGTGATGCCGCCGTCAGCTACCACAATGCTGCCGGTCATGAAGGAAGAGTCCTCGCTGGCGAGAAATAGCACAACCCGTGCGATCTCCTCCGGGAGGCCAAGGCGGCCAACTGGGTGGTGTTCCTCCAGAAGCCTGCGCCCTTCTCCCTCGCCCAGCGCGCGCACCAAGGGGGGTGTTGCGACGCTTCCGGGACAAACCGCATTTACCCGGATGTTCTTGCGAGCGTACTCGATCGCAGCCGTGCGGGTCAGGTTAATCACGCCAGCCTTCGCGGCGTTGTAAGCGCCGAGCATGTAGTCCGCGGCGAGACCGGATACGGAGGCCGTGTTCACGACCGCGCCACCACCCTGCGCCACCATTTGGGGGAGGGCAAAGCGCATCCCGTAAAACACCCCGGAAAGGGAAACCGCGATCGCACGCTGCCAGGCTTCAATTGGCATGTCGCCGACCGGAGCGACCGCGCCCGCGGTCGCAACGTTGTTGTGCAAAACATCAAGCCGACCAAAGCTCTCCACCGCAAACCTCACCATCGCCTCGACTTCAAGAGGTTCGCCTACATTGGCTTTGTGAAATACGCAACGAGGTCCGACCTCGTGAGCGAGCTGGCGTCCATTCGTTTCATCGATGTCAACCGCAATGACGGTGGCGCCTTCGGAAACGAACAACTGCGCCGTGGCCGCACCGATGCCTGAAGCCGCTCCGGTGATGAGTGCTATTTTTTTATTGAGTTTGCCCATTTCGTACCTCGCTAGGGCGGGGGAATTCGGCGGCGAGCGCCGTCCGAACAATTACGCTACAAACTTGTAGCGATATTTGTCAAGCTCAACGACTATGAGCGCTAATCAGCTGCTCGGTCAGTTCTGATCGGTTGGCGCGAGGAGGAGTTTGCCTCCGGCGACTAGGAGCGGTCACGCCGCGCTCGGGAACGCAGTCCGGTAGTGGCCGAGTATCAAGTCCCACCCGGAAGCGTAGTTCTTGCGAGCGTCTTTAGTCTTCGCATCCTGTTCCCATCCGCTGTGTTCCAGCTCGACGCGAGTCCCCTCGCCTTCCGCGGTAAAGTGAATTTCAACTTGGGTGGTGACCTCCCAACTGGGCGCCCGCCAGGTGAAAGCAACCAGTGACGGCGGTTGGTACGCTATGATCCTTCCGATCTCGTACTCGGTGCCGTCCGCCCGCCCTTCGTAAAATCGGCCGCCCACCTGTCCTTCCAGGAACAACCTGCTATCCCGACCCCCGAATCCGCCGGGCCACCATTCAGTGATCTGCTCGCAGAACACCTTGAACGATATTTCAGGTGCGCGAGCCACCCAGATTGATTTGCGAATCGTCATTGCTCTTCCTCAGCATAGCGTTTTGAAAGCTTCCAGCACCTTTTCCCAGAGGGGCTCCCGTGTTTTCCAACAGCTCTATCAGTTCCTGTGCGGCCCGGTTCACCGGGGGCTGCAGCTCGATGATTTTTCCTCGTTTCCGCCTGCGCCTCACACGGGCCTCGTTGGCCAGTCACGAACAGGTGCCGCCCGGCGAGCACGAGGCTGACGGGGATCGCAGGTTTGGTTTAGCAACATCAGAAATTATGTAACCCAGAGGTTACGTATTGTCAAGGACCAGGCCTCGGATTGTTGAAGGCGACTATGGTCCGGGCCGGGGGAACCTGAAAAATTCCGGCAATTTTTCGCTTCCCAAAAGGAAGTGTGCTTTGGTACCGTCGGGTTGGATTCATCGCTGCTTTCCCGGGAGGAGGTAGGAAATGAAGGGCTCGATCCTGTCCCTGTTTATGGCTCTCATTCTCTTAGGTGCGGGTTTCAGCGCCTACGCACTGCGTGCTCCGGGTGCAGCGCCCGCGTGCTGCAACCCCCCGCAGAATTGCTGTCCCAAGGAAGCATGTTGCTCGGGAGGGCAACATTGCCCCATGCATATGCATCAGTCCTAGGGTGCAGCTGTTCCCTAGCTCCCTAGATTCGCACCGCGACTATCGGGAAGTGTTCGCGCGGATTTCGCGCAGCACGACTTTAGTCTGACAGCAAGCTTCGGCAGGTACGCCGAGCCCCCTTGACCAGCAGCGGCGGACCCTCCGTCGAAGAGAATGCCGGCGCGGAGACGGTTTTGTTCTCCACCGACTGTCCGCACCCGGCGGCCGCGACCCGTCGTACGTTTGAAGCGACGCTGCGCTCGATAGGCGAGGAAGCGAAGGAGCAATTCTACCAACGCAGTTGCGCGGTGATGGGGTTCTGAGGAGTAGTCAGCGCAGAATTTCGACAAGCAAAACCCACGCGGTCGCGACGCCTAACGTCATCGAAAAAATCAGCCCCGGAACGAGCCAGTAGAGGCCTCCAGCGTGCCCAGCACCAGCGTTATTCCGGCAAGAACGAACGGCACCGTAGCGAGTTGCGCGAGCGCGATCGTGATGATTCGGCGGCGCATCAGTGGAAATGGCTGCCCCGCGACATAACCGTCATTGGCTTTGTTTGATCGCAGCTTCTTGAATGAGCGCAACTGCAGGCGGGTCTGAAGAATCCAGAGGATCGCAGCAGCAACCGCGAGCTCGACTCCCAGAACCAGCGCCGATTGCCCGGGCACCAGGGCAATAAGCGAAATTGTCATCGCGCCGAGCAACTGCACGATCGTCTCGGCGGCGCGCTCCGGCAACCCGGGAAATTCCATAATCCGCGCAAGATTGATCGAGACCGCCACGAAGATGAGCCCGGTCAGCGTCGCCGCAACGCCGGCCGCCACCGCTAAGAATCCGGCCCAACCCGCAATGTCATAAGCGGACAAGGCGCTGGCCCGTAACCTCAGCGGTCAAGATTCTAAGCAATCTGGTTCGAGCGGGTTTGGCCGGTCGCTCACATCAGTCCGCCGCCATGAGCTCCAGCAGATTGTCGTCAATATCACGAAAGTAAACTGACTTGCTCGGCTTGCCATCCGCCGTCCGTCGACGCGCCGGTCCGGCGATGATCGCGATGCCGTTGCGTTTCAGAAGATCGATCGCACTCTGGATGTCGCCATCCCAGCGAAGGCAAATGTCGCCGCCGCCCACGGTTGGATGCTTGGCCACGAGTTCGACGCCATTCCCTCGCTGATGGATGCTCAATACGGCACCCCCGATTGCGACTTGCCGCACCAGCACCTTACCGTCTTGTGCGTACTCAGCATGAGTCGTGATCCCAAACAGGCGATCGTAGAAGGCGCAGGTCGCTTCCAGATCGGCAGCATTAATAACGACGTGGTCGATTCCGCTTACTGGTGCCATAGACCCTCCTCCCAGGCGCAGTCTGACCCGTTATCGAGCGCACGTCCATCGCCGCGACTTGCGAATGCGGTTGTGCATAGTCCAATTGATGGCAGGTGCACTGGCCTCTTTGATTGGCGGACCCGCAGCCGCCGTCCCCCGACTCCGTCAGCGCGAGGCAGAGCGACTCCTGCCATGATTCCGTGCGCGCCTGCCGGAGCCTCGGCGATTTCGAAACGGAACCGTCACTCGTTCCTCGGATCGCTCCAGCCCATCCCCGGCGCCGGGGTCGGGAAGCGATATGGTACCTGGCCCACGGTGTAGCCGAGTTCGCGACCAACCTCCTGGAGAACTTCGAGATTGAGGTTGTAAGAGCGGATGCGCGCGATTTGCGCGTCCATTTCCTCGAAGCGAGCGATTGCCATCAGGATCTTTTCGTTTCCATACACAATAAACCCGAGCATCAGTGGTTCCCCATGAACAATTGCCCGCTCGTTGAGGAACTTGGGTGGGCGCAACTCGGGCGGCATGTCTGGATGGACGTTGACGGCCTGCCAGAGCCAAGTGCCCTTGGCCTCGAACTGCTTGCGGCCGACCTCAAGCAGATTTCCAACCATCTCGATCGTCGCGCTATCCAGCATCAGTGCCAGAAGCCCCTGCAGGTCTGCTGCATTCAGCCGCTCGACAAAGCGATCGACCAGCGTCGCCGACGCCGCCGGTCGCCGAGATGCCGGCCGGGGTGTCGCGTCGAGCCGTTTACGGCCCCGATGCAGTGCCGCCTTCACCGCCCCGACCGAGGTGGCGAGCACCTCGGCAATCTGATCGAGGCTCATCTCGAAGACCTCTTTGAGACGGAAGGCCGCACGTTCCTGCGGCCCAAGCATGCGCATGAGCACGGCGGCGGCATCGCGCACCTCGGCGGGATCAGCCTTCGGCTGGTTAATGACAGGCTCATCGCGCTCCCCTTCGGCGGCGCGCTCGGCCACCTCGCGCCGCCGAACCGCATCGAGCCATAGATTGGTGGCGATCCGAATCAGGTATCCGGGCGGATTCGCTATTGAATTGACCCGTCCCAATACACCAAACCCATTCAGCATGGTTTCTTGCACCAGGTCTTCCGCATCCCAGACATCGCCGGTCAGCCGTCTGCAATAGCGAAGTAGTTCGGGTCGAAAGGGCACAAAAAAGTCGATATAGCTGTGCCACGCGGCGCGGGTCTCATCGCGTATCGGCTTGGGAAAATCGTTTTCCGTCACGGGGCCCCTCCCCAATCAGGTCGTCATAAGTTCGACGGATTGGCGACGCCGAAAGATACCTGCCCGGGAAACCGTCAGGGCCCCGGGGTCGGACTGACGTGGCGTCAATCTTTGCTTGCGGGCAAAATGCTGCCAAGCGGCAGCGCAGGCGAAAAGGGCGACAGCATGGGCAGACTGGTACTGATGCGACACGGCGAGAGCGCGGGAAACGTCACGCGAATCTTCACCACCACTCCGATGACGCTACCGCTCACCGAGCTGGGCCGTAAGCAGGCGCGCGAGGCGGCATCCGCGATTCTCGGAATCTCGAATCCGCGCGTCGTGGTGGCGAGTCCGTATGTTCGCGCCCGCGATACTGGAGCGATCATTGCCGAAGAACTGAAGCTCCCGTTCGAGGTTCGCGAGGGCTTGCATGAGCGCGAAACCGGCGAGTTCGCCGGCAAGCCTTACGAATCGATTTTCGAAGCCGAAGGCTATGACCATACGCGGCCGTGGACTTGGGTCCCGCCGGGCGGTGAATCCTACGAACATGTGCGGGATAGGGTCGGACCAATTCTCGATGAACTGGCTGCACGTTTCGTCGATGACGACGTGGTCGTCGTTAGTCACGGCGGCGTGATGATCGCCATGTGGGCGTATATGACTGGCCGTTGGGAAGATGCGCACGTGCCGCCGAACTGCGGGATCGTGTTGGTCGAGCATCGCCAAGGAAAATTCCTCGAGCCGCAAGTGATCGGCGGCCAGCAATCGCAGCGTCACGCCGGCGGCTGAGATCCTCGCCTCAATCGAAGAAAAACAGTCCGAATTGTAAAGCGATTGGAAGGGCGCAGCCCTCGCCCGATGGAGTGTGGGTGAGCGCTCGCGGAAGTAAGGATCGCCGTGCGGAGCGGCCGGTCGTTCCGAAATTCAGGATCACCGCTAGATCCCACCCGGAAGGATCAATGGAGCATCGCTGCGCCGATGAGAAAAGTCGAAAATGCTTTGCAAGTCGCCGATCGCAGGGCCATTGCTCGGCACGTACGGGTTCTGGGTTGAGGCTATCGGATTGGGAAGATTGTCGCGGCTGCGCGACGATAACGGGGCGAGACCCCAGTTCCACTCGATAAATTTGAGAAACGACGCCTGGTCCGCGTAGGCGTGGTCGATCACGCCCGGCTCTACATACGGTGAAATGACTGTCATCGGCATGCGGGTACCGTCGCCAAAGAAATCGAGCGGCTGGATGTAGCCGGAATCATAGTAGCCTCCGCCTTCGTCAAATGTGACGAAAATCGCCGTGTCGGCGAAGAGCTGCGGTTGTTTGATCACCGCATTGGCAACTGCCTGCACAAAATACTCGTACGCGGCCACCGACGAGTTGGCTGGATGTCCGGAGTACGGCTCGTAGGGCCGCACGAAGGAGACTGCGGGCAGCGTGCCCGACTCCGCGTCGTGAAAGAAATCCGTGACTCCGGTGATATTGGCGCGCAGCCCGGTGGTCATCACGTTGCGGCTGAACTGCATCGGATTGCAGATCGAACACCACGAATCATTGGCCCCGCCCGGCTTTAAGCCGCCGATATAGTATTTCCACGGGATGCCCGCCTTGCTCAGCACCTCGCCGATATTCGGGAGGGTTTGCGGCGGCAGGGTGTAGGGATGCTGCTTTCGATCGACCAGCGTGCCATCAGGGTTGTATGGGGGTCCGTAGTTGTTGACCAGGTAATAGTGATCGGCCGCGCAGTTGGACGGCCGGTGTAACGTTTTAAGATAGTCGAGAATTGCCGCAACCCCGGGTTGGGATCGGTCCGCGCAGTTCACATAGGTTCCGCTGTGATACCCGTCGCGCCGGTACCAGTTATTCGATCCGCTCCAGGGGTCGGGGTCCTCGATCAGTTCGGTGGGGGGCGTCAGCGGGTTTCCGTTCCCATCGCTGTAGAACGCAAGGTCGCCCGTCCCCAGGAAGATAAAGCTCGCCCCGGTCCCGCCCATTATTGCCTGATGGAAGTTGTCGCTCATCGCGTAGTGATCCGCGATGAACTTGAATACCGGGGCATCGCCGAGGTTCATGTTGTAAAAACCCATCGCGACCGCGCCCTGGCGGGTGCTTTGATCGGTAAACGGCGCGGGCGGCGGTTTGCCATCGCTGCCGAAGCCGATCGTGACCGCGGCCCACACGAACAGGTCGTTGCGGCCTTCGTCGAACTGCTGCCACATCTGGAAGAAGCGATGCGATGGGTCGCCCGTATATGAGAGCTGATATGCGCCGTACTTGCTGAGCGGAAATGGGCCATCAGGCAGGTCGGCCGGAAATCGCTTGTCGGGTACGCCCGGAGGTTGCCCAAAAGCGAACGTGGTATTTGGTTGTGGCAGTCGCGGATACGGCCCGGTGCGCGAGGGAGCGATCGAATATCTGTCGTGGTTGGTCGCGTTCCATTGGGCCGCCTTGTCGAAGTGAGGCCCGGGCGTACCGTCTGCCTTGATAATTCCCTCGGACAGCAGGTTGTCCACGCTCTGACCGCTGACCGGCTGGTACCCGCCGAATAAATTGTCAAAGCTGTGATTCTCACCGACTACCAGGATGACGTGATGAATCGGACTTTTTGGCGAGCTGGATGCCGCCATCGCCGCCGACTCGGTGATGCAAGCGAACAGGATCGCGCCGGCGACACTGCACGCGAGCGCGCGACTGATTAAGCAGAAATTCATCAACCGGCGACGGTAGATCGACCGCAAGCTTCGCCGCAACCGCCGCGGTTACGCGGGGATTAACCGCAGTTCACCCGATTTGTTGCGCCTTGCCGCCGGGCGCCGCGACCATCATCTTGATCAGTTCTTCGGTTACCCGCGGCTCCAACCCCTCGGTATGTCCCTTATCAAGACGCACCACGTCGGCGATCGCACGACCGCCTCGCGCGTTTGGATATACATAGACTCGAGCGACACCTGGTCGTGGTAATAGACCCCAGGCCGAATTCGACCTCCCCTCGCGCAGGGTGTCGTAGATTTGGCCAGGCTGTTCATCGACTACGTCCGGCAGCCGGACGCGCGGCCCGGCTTCATACTTGTCTGCCCACGGAGAGGTGTCGGGCAGCGCGACGATCTCGTGCTCACCCGTCGCAAAGATAAAGGAGATGTCGCAATCCGGCATGACCGCACCGCCGGGACGCGCGGTTGCGCCGGGAAACCCCGGCAGGCGCGGCAGTGGTCCTACCGGAACGAAGAACGATGCAGGCAACTCGATTGGCCCGATTCTGCCGCCCGACAGACTTAACCAGCCATCCACCCGGTTTCGAAAGAAATCTTCGCCGAGCAATCGGTTCGCGGTCATGCCACCCTGCGAATGTCCGACCAGCCAGAAGGCCGCGATCGTGTCTTTTCCATATTTCCCGAACACGTAATCGACGATGTTGCGCAGATGATCATCATCCGCCGCCACCCAACGTCGCATTGGCTCTTTGGTGGCGGATGAGGGTGTCGCAACCACCAGCCGATATTTTTCCTTGTATTGATAGGCCGGAAAGTACGCGCGCTGCCATGCGCCAACTGAGCCACCCCCGTGCAGGCTCAGGAGGAAGACCAGCTTTTCTCCGGGCCGAAGGTCGTCCGGATCGTCGACATAGAACTTGCGTCGAAGCTTCTCGTCTACCGCGCTGATACTGCCCATGTTTCTTTCCCGCGTATTTCACCCGAGCCAAGTGAGGGGTCCTCGTCCGACGCGCGACCACCAAAAAAGCGTGCTCCCCCGCCCACTACCCGACTTTCGCAGCGCGCTCCACTATCGGTCCGAGCCCCTGCACCACTTTCACTCCATCTTCCGCGACCGCAGACGCCGCGACCACCAGCCGACTCACGCCCGCCTCCGCGTACTGCTTCATGACGTCCGCCGTTGGTCCATCGCCACCCATCAGCAAGACGGAAAACTCGATCTTTTCCGGGTCGCGGCCATATTCGCTGGCCAGCGCCTTAATCTGGGGAATGCATTCGCGTGCCTTTTCGACGCTGAGGCCGCCCGGGCACCATCCATCCGCATAGCGCGCGACGCGCTTGAGCGCGTACTTGGGGTCGTGCGCCCCGAGCCAGATCGGAGGCGCGGGCTTCTGCACGGGTTTGGGTCCGACTTTGATCGAAGGAAACTTGACGATCTCGCCGGCATAGCTTACATCATCACCACTCCACAGGACGCGCAGCGCTTCCACCGCTTCGCGCAAATGCTGCCAGCGACGCACGAAATCCACGCCGAACAGCTGGGCCTCCTCGCGGAACCAGCCGGCGCCGACGCCCAGAATGAGCCGGCCCTTCGAATAGTGATCAATCGATGCGGTCACCTTGGCGGTTTCGATGACGTTGCGCTCCGGCAGAAGGCAGATCGCAGTTCCCAGCTTGATGCGCGATGTGGTATGCGCGGCTATTGAGAGCGCGACGAACGGATCGATCAATGCGCCGTAGAAATCGGGGACCTTGCCATCGCGCGAGCGCGGATAGCGGGTCGCGTAGTCGGTTGGCACTGCGAGATGCTCCGCCACATAGAATGATTCAAAGCCGAGGTCCTCGGCCGCGTGTGCGATCGCACCGGGACTCCCGGACTTGTCGGTCAGAAACGTCAGAACACCGATTTTCATGGTCCAGTCCTCTCCAGTTTTGGGGTTGCGCAGAGCCTAACACCGAATGGAGCCGAGAGGGTATTTTGCAGAATAGCCGGAGATGGTCATGACCCTACCCGCATCGAGCCGCTTTCAATTCACTCCCGACCTTTCGATCTGCCGCGTGATGAACGGTTTGTGGCAAGTCTCGGGCGCGCATGGACACATCGACCCGACGCGTGGCATTTCCGAGATGTTCACCTACCACGAGCGCGGGTTCACGACCTGGGATCTCGCCGATCACTATGGTCCTGCCGAGGACTTCATTGGAGCATTCCGCCGGCAATTCGCCGGGCGCCTGGGCGCGGATCGGCTCAACGAGGTTCAAGCCTTCACCAAATGGGTGCCCCGGCCAGGCAGGATGACGCGCCGCGTGGTCGAGGAAGCGATTAACCGGTCGCTGTCGCGGATGGGCGTTAAATCGCTGGATCTGCTGCAGTTCCACTGGTGGGACTACGGCGACGCCGGCTATCTCGATGCGCTCAAGCATCTCGCCGATCTGCAACAGGAGGGCAAAATTCTGCACCTTGCCCTTACCAATTTCGACACCGAGCACCTGCGCATCATCAGCGATCAGGGCATCAAGATCGTGTCGAACCAGGTGCAATATTCGCTGGTGGATCGCAGGCCGGAAAACAACATGGCGGCGTTTTGCACCGCGCATGGGATTACACTCCTCCCCTACGGAGTTCTGCTGGGCGGTTTGATGTCGGAAAAATATGTGGCCCGGTCCGAGCCGCGCCGCAGCGAACTGAGCACCGCATCGCTGCAGAAATATCGCAACATGATCGAAGCATGGGGCGGATGGTCCCTGTTTCAGGAGTTACTCGGCGCAGTGAAGCAGATCGCCGACCGCCATAGGGTCAGCATTGCGAACGTTGCCGTGCGCGCGATTCTGGATCGCCCCGCGGTGGCCGCCGTGATTGTCGGCACACGACTCGGCGTCGCCGAACATATCGACGACAACGCGCGCGTTTTCGGATTCCAGCTCGATTCCGACGACCGCGCAAAGCTGGACGCCATCAGCGCAAAATCACGCGACCTGGCAAAGTTGATCGGCGACTGTGGCGACGAATACCGCTAGCTCGACTATCTGGTTTTCGGCTTTCCAGTTTGGAGATCGTCCGATCCGGCTGCCTTTAGAGGAGGACCCTCGGTCATTGCTCGGCCGCGGAACGAAATAATCCCCGCATCTCCCGGTCTCGGACTCTTGCCTTCATCCTCAGAAGCCGCGCGGCTTGGGACAGCGATTGCCAAACAGCGAAAACAGGTGCTTGGCCAGGTCCAGCGTGGTGCGGTCGTGCAGATACGGTCCCGCGATCTGCACTCCGACCGGGAGCCCGTTCTGCAAAACCCCTACCGGAACCACCGTCGCAGGCAGATAGCAAGCTCCCGCGGGCGCCATCCACGTGGTCAGCGACCAGTACGGTCGTTGTTCACCGCCTACCATCGCGGTCCTGCTCGCCTGTGGTTCCGAATGATCATGTACAATCGCGGGGCACGGCATGACCGGAAGCAGGATCGCATCCCAGTCTGCAAAGAATTCTTCCCAGCGCTTGCGCATCTGGAGCCGCCGCTCGTTGATACTCAGCCATTGGCGATGGCGCACCGCGAGCAGCCGGCGCGTCCGGGCCGCGGCCGAATCGCCCTGCGTAGCCGCGTACTCCTCGATTTTTTCGAACGATACTCCCCCCGCCAGGGCGGCTTGGAGCAGCGCGGCAAAGGTGTCGGCCACTTTCTCCAACGTGAAAGCCGGACGCGCATTGTGATCCACGGTCGCGCCGGCTTCGGCGAGCGCCTGCGCCGCCTTTTCGAGCAATTCCCGTGACTCGGGCTCCACGGGGCAGGAGGGATCGTCAAGCCACGCGGCTACGCGATACTCCTTGAGCGAGGTGGGGCGCGGCGCGGGCAGCTTGAGCTTCCACGCCGGATGCTCCCAGCGATTAGGCCCCGCCATAATGTCGAGTCCAAGCTTGAGGTCGTCGATGGTCCGGGCCATAGGTCCGGCGACCGCGAGGTCGGCGAGCGTCAGGGTTCCCGGCGGTCCCGGAATCTGCCCGTGGGCCGGCACGATTCCGTAGCTTGGCTTATGGCCAACGATTCCCGACATGTGCGACGGCAATCGAATCGACCCGCCGATATCGCTGCCCAGTTCCAGCGGCGTGAATCCGCAGGCGAGCGCGGCCGCCGATCCGCCCGATGAGCCACCCGGGGTGCGCGATACATGGTGGGGATTGTTGGTGGTACCGAAGACCTCGTTGTAGCTCTGCAAGTCGCCGGCGTAGATGGGGAGGTTGGTCTTTCCGTAAATTACGGCGCCGGCTGCGCGCAGACGCGCAACCGGCCACGCATCTTCTGTAGGGACAAAGCCGGACAGCTCCGGCGCGCCCGAGGTCGTTCGCATCCCCTGGGTCTGGAAGGAGTCCTTGATCGTCATGGGCACGCCATGCAGCGGCCCGCGTATCTCACCGCGCGCGAGCGCGGCGTCGGCCTCATCGGCTTCCTTGCGCGCTCGATCGGCATCGATTGTGACCACGCAGTTTATGGGCTTATCGAGCTTTTCAACCCGAGCCAGGAAATAGTCGAGGGCTTCGCGGCTGGAAATTTTGCGCGCCCTGATTTTCTTCGCGATCGAAATGGCACCCGAATATGCAAGTTGAGCCACGCTGGAATCCTCCCGGTATGTCCCACGCTTGTCACCTCGGACAAAGAAGTCAAGTCACACTTCGGGATCTTCACATTCCAATGTGCAAGCGCCCCAGAATTTGCGGCCCATGATTGATGACGATTCGTGACAGCGCGAAGACCAGCCCGAAAAATGCCCCGAAGATTCCCCCGTTGACGCGAATCCAATCCAGATGGGTGCGGGTCTTGGATTCGATCTGAAACCGGATCTGCTCATCCGACAGTCGCGCAAGATTTTCCCGTACCATGTGCGAAATCTGTCCGCGACTCGACTCTACGGCGCGCCGCACGATCTCGTCGATCAGCCGGCGTGCCAGCTGATGGGCGTAGCTCTCCGGGTCGTGAAGCTGTGAACCGAATTCGTGGATCGCGTTTTCCAGGGTGGCCAGCAGCTCGGGATCGTTTTGCAGCTCCGGGAGGCGATTTCGGAGATTGGCAGCGATTCTCGCCGTGAGCGTTCCAGCGCCCAGCCGATGCATCACGGCATAGATTCGCGAGAAAGTAGTCGGCAATGCCTTGCGGAGGATGGTCTCGAGCTGCGCACGGCGTTCATCTGACTCCAGATAATCGATTACGCGCGCGATGAGACGTCGGAGGCCGGCCTGTCCCAGCAGGTCGCTGAGTTTCACTTCTTCCAGGTAGGTCCCGAGGCGATTCACCAGGTTCATCTCGCCGAGCCGCTGGCCGATCATCTGCGGCGTGAGCCATTCGTTTTCGATGGTGGTAGCAATGCCATCGACCAGCTTCTGCCGGTTGCGAGGCAGCACGCCGGAGTTGGGTAGATACCAGCGCCGCTCGAAGATCATCTTGAGCGCTATGTAATCGCAAAGACCTCCGATGAGCGCCGCTTCCGCGATCGATACCACGATTTCCGAGGAGCGATGGAAACGCGTGAAGGTCAGCATCGCGCCGCTGGCCAGGTAGACAGCGAACGACAACGCAAGCGTGAGATCGCCCTTGTGCGTGAGGATGAACTCGCCCAGGCTCGTTTCCGGCCGGGCGGGGACTTGCTGTTGATTCGCCATTGCCCTAGATGCCTGCTCTGTTCCCGTGAGGGTTTGCCAGGTGGTGTCGTGTCGACAGGGTCATGATCATTGCCCCTCCCCAACGATTGGCGAAAAGCAGCGAAAATCTGCTTTCGGGTTCAATGGAATCAGTCTATAGCGTTCCAACTGCTCAGGACCTACTTTAAGCAGCGCCCAAACGTTTCGGAAATGTGCCTGATGCGAATTCGCAGGGCCTCCGCCTTTACAATTGCCGCGCTCGCTCTGCTGGTATCCGGAGCAGCCGCCGCCGAGCAGCGCTTTCCCCTTTTCTATCAGGGCGCCGAGGCACTGGTGCTCGGTCGCCTCGCGCTTGATCCATCCACCATCCGCGTTGACAACCTTGCCGACGCGCAGGTGGCGATATTCCAGGACCAACTGCCCGCGCCGGGCGCCGCCCTTGACGATCTCAAGGCGCGCGTGGATTCCGGCCTGGGTTTGCTCATCGTCATGGGCCCGCATATCGATGCGACTTCCATGCGGACCCTGACCGATGATGCCGTAGAGCAGTCCGGGGTCGTCGACGCGCCAATGGGGCCCCGGCATGCCACCGCCAGCGAGCGGATCGCCGCTACTGTCGCCTATGTCGGCCCGAAGTCAGATTCGCTCGCGACCCAGGTGAGCTGGAACGCGGCAGTTCGCGTGTACGAACGAAGCCGACTCGCGGTCGGCGCAGGCGCTGCGGTTCTGGTGGCGACTACGTCATCAGATCCGGTTCATCCCGGGACCCCGATCCTGACCCGACTCAAGGTTGGTCGCGGCACCGTCTACGTTCTGAATGTATGGCTCAGCGAGGGAAACCTCGAAGCGGGCCAGTACAGTTACCGGCAAATGCTGCTGCTAGGCGCGCGCGGGATGCGCAACTACGATTTCCAGCGCTTCTTTTTCTTCAACTATCTTCTGTATTGGATCACGCGCGACGCGGCTGGCATCACGCCCGTGCCATACGGCAATTGGAGCGGGGCGCCGGTCCCGGGGGTGCGCACGACCGCAATTCTATGCGTTCTGATCGCGCTGATGTTCGCGGGGCTGGTTGCGGGATTCACCGCGGCCCGGAAATACAGCATCCGCCATCCGGATGCGGCGAGGCATTTCTATCGGCCGCGACCCGCGAACCTCACACCCTCTTCGCTCGGTGCGGCCGCGCTGCCCCGCGCGGGCGACGCCCAAGAACCCAGGCCACGCAATACGGGTTGGGAAATCATCGGATTCCATCGGCCGCTGAGCGGCTTTATTTTCAACTACTTGCTCAACATAGCGTTGATGATTCCATTCAATTTCGTGGTCAGTTTCTGGCTCGATCGCACTTTCGTCAACCCGTTCCTCGAAGCCCGCGGCGCGGGGGGCGCGGTAGCGCAGGTCTTGCTGTTTCTGGCTCCCTTGCTCGATCTCGGCACCAGCCAATCGACCGTGAAGTATTTCGCCGAATACCGTGTGAAGGATCCTGCACGCGCGATGAGCTACGTGCAATTCTTTATCTGGTTTCACCTGGGCATTGGACTGGTTGCGTTCGCGATCATCAGCCTGGTCGGAGCGGTGCTGCTTCCACAAACCGCGGCCGCTTATCTGAGCTGGCTGGTGGTGATTTACACGTTCGCAGGTTTCCCTCCATTCTACGTCACGTTCCTCGCCATCTTCCGTTCCTATCAACGCTTCGACTACGTGCAACTCACCACCGTAATGTTCTACGTCGCGTATCCGGCGGTGCAGATGGTCTGCGCGATCTACGGGCGGCATTGGGGACTGATCCATCCGGCCTTTGGAGAGGGCCTGGGCGCAGTGATGGGTTTCGCCGTCGGTGCGGTCGTCGGACATTACCTGCTGGGGCTGGTCTGCGCGATCTTCTATCACCGCAGCGGAATGAAGTTATTGACCCTGGTCCTGGTCCATTTCGATCGCGATACGGTAAGGAGGTCCCTGATTTACGGCGTAAAGGCTACCGCCGGTGCGGTCATGCCGTTTCTCAGCTGGTCGATGGTTCCGATCATCCTGGGGCGGCTCATCCCCAACTTCCTCGAACAAAACGAGATCTGGCTTCTTACCTATGGCCTGACCTTCGCGTACCTGGAGACCAGCGTCTCGATCTTCGCGACGATGATGCCGTCGATCTCCGAAGCGTACTCCCACCAGATGATAGCGTTGACTCAGCGTTATGCTGACCAGGGCCTGCGCTGGGCCATCATGATCATGGGTTTGCTCGGGGGCGTCTACGTTGCGTTCTCGCCCGTGCTGATCGGTGGCTTGCTGCCGCCGCAGTTCGGCCGTGCGCTGGCGGTGCTCGGGTTGATGCATCTGTTCCGGCTGTCTGATTTCGCGGTACGGATGCCCGATCAATTTTTCCTGGGCGCCGGCAGGACCGGGACCTACAGCTGGCTGGTTGGAATCGAGCACGTGGGACGTATCGCGCTCACCTATATCTTCGTCGCGCGCTTCGGTTTCTCCGGATTGTTCTATGGCTTCACTCTCTCGGCCGCCCTGAAAGCCGTGGTCGCCTGGCCCTTGATGGCACGAATGGTTGTCCCTCTGGTTTTCAGCTGGTGGCAGACCTTTGTAAATCCTATCCTCGCCGGTTTCGCCAACTACCTGATAGTCAGCCGAGTAGTCAGTTGGCTCTGGCGCGGACCCGGCCATGTCGCCAACACCTGGATGGTACTGATGCTATGCCTGGTCGGTTCGTTCCCCGTCTACTTCTTTATCAGCGGACTGCTTGGATGGGACGAGAGCGAGATGCAGGAGTTCCGAGACGCGGTCGACCTGGTGCCATCGCCGTTCCGCGGTCTCGGCATGCTCGGCTACAGAGTGACACTGCTGGGTACCCGGTTGAGCCCACTGCACGATCGCTTCCCCGCCCAGCTCGCAGAGGGAATCACCGAGGCCACGACTCTGACCAGCCTGAAAGCGGAACTGAATTAGTCAGTCGGACGACTTATGTCCTCGCCAGCGATGGCCGGGTCGTTCGTCACCCGCGCTCGAACGATGGGCCGGAGTAGCCCGCCGGGCCCGGCTGATCCAGTCCTCCGGTGGCGAGCGAGAACGGCTGTCCGGCCGTGAACCCGCCATCGACGACCATCGCCGCCCCGGTTACCCACGATGCCTCATCGCTAGCCAGGAACAGCGCCATGTTGGCGATGTCCTCGGCCTGGCCCGCGCGCTGAATCGCCTGCGCCTTACCGATGAGCGGATCGATGGCTTCTTTGCCGCCGGGGATGCCGCCGTGGACCAGCGGAGTGCTGATGATCCCCGGGCAGATGCAATTCACCCGGATCTTGTCCCTGCCCAGCTCGAGCGCCGCGGTTCGGGTGAGATTGATGACGGCGGCCTTCGCCGCGCTGTATGCGTGAAGTCGAAAGCTCCCGCTCATCCCCGCAATCGAGGCGGTGGAAATGATCGATCCGCCTCCCGACTTGCGCATCGGCTGGACCGAATGCTTGATGCCGAAGAAGACCGCCTTGGTCAGGATTGCGAAGGTCTTGTCCCAATCCGCCTCGCTGGTGCTGTCGATCGATCCCATCGCTCCGATCACGCCGGCGTTGTTGTAAGTGATGTCGAGTCGGCCGTATTCGCGCACCGCGCGCTCGATGAGTGCCTTGACCTCGGACTCGCTGGTGACGTCGGATCGCTGATACACCGCCCGCCCGCCGGCAGCCGCAATTTCCGCGACCACCAGTTCCGCGCCATGTGAATTAAGATCCGCGGCCACTACTGCCGCGCCTTCTTTCGCAAAACGCAGCGCACTGGCGCGCCCGAGTCCGCTGGCCGCTCCGGTAACCACCGCGACTTTGCCTTCAAGTTTGCCCATGGTCGTCTGCTCCCTTCGAGATCAGTCGGCAACCTGCCGTTTCTAATAACAGGCCCATGCCTTCAGCACGAAGACGCGCAAGGATCTGCAGGTTGGGATGGGCCTCTGGCCCGTGCCAGCAGACTTGTCACTACTTGGCGCGGGACGGTGAAAGATTCAAAGGCGGATAGTAATTCTCTGCGCCGATTTTCTTGACGTCCTTTACCCAGCACGAGTCATACAGCTCGCTTTGTCCCTGGAACGCATCCGCCAGGGACCAGGCCTGCCGCTTGTAAGTCCAGTTATCGGGCTGGAGACGATGCGCCTCGCGCCAATGACGTGGCGCGAGATCGCGCTGACCGTTCTCCCACAAATGCTGCCCCAACTCGAAGTATGCCGCGGCCTGCGCTTCGGCCTGGCCGCGCGATCCACTGCGCCCGATCACTTCCTGCGGCGGTAGCGCGTACTGGCTCGCCTTGCCCCGGGCGACCCAGTCGCGTAGCGCGGCCGTGTATTCCTTGGGCTGAATAACGATGTGGCTGGCGAGCTGAAGCGTCTCGCGCAGCTGCTCTGGAATGTCGGGACTGTCAGCCATCTTTTGCCAATCGGGCGCAGAGTCACGTTCGGGCCACGCCTGCTCGACCGGCCTGACGATCATGCCCTCTTCGTCAATCCACACGCCGTTCGGCACGTTGATCACGCCGAAAAGCTCATCGACGCGATGCGCGCTATCGATCAGTGACGGATGGTTGGGCTTGGTCTGTTCGATCCATTGTCGCGCCGCTTCGGGATCGACATCCAGCGCGATGGTTACGATTTCGAGGCCCTGGGGGTGAAGTTGGTTGCGCAGCGCCTGCCACACGGGCAGGTCAAGGCGGCATCCTCACCATGAAGACCAGGTGACGATGAGCACCTTCTGTCCTCGCAGCGAACTCAGGCGGAACTGCTTGCCCTGGTAGTCGGGCAGCACCAGTTCAGGCGCGCGCGCAGTGGTCAGGGCACGGCCCATGGCTTCCGGTCCCAGGCACCATACCTTCGCTTGGGCGTCGTGAATCAGCGGCATTCCCAGGCGCTCCGAGAGCATCTCAGCATGGAGCGTCGCGCGTGATGCCGTTCCCGCCGGAAGCGACACGCACACCTCGCCCTTGCATGCACCCTCGGGTTTGATCGCCCATCCCGTCCGGCTCTCGAAATCCTTCGGATCGATATCCAGCGTCTTAAGGATCATGGTGCCTCTCCTACGCCCATATATCTCCGAGCGCGCGACCTGGCGTCAAGGAGCCATGTTTTCACTGGCCCTTTAAGGGCAAGCGGGGACGAAAGGCCTTCCGAAAACGGCAGGACGTTGATCCACGGTGCGCGGTGGGCGCGCGTCCAAGAATTTCTGGCCTCCCCGGTGGACGGCGGCGGCAGTGCGGGGCGGCACCCAAAAATGCGTTTGCGGATGGCGGAGGCGGGCGAGTAAGAATCAGTCAGGGATTTCCCCGGCGTGAGGTGACGCTCATGACTCAGGATTTCACGATTTGTGTAGGTACGGTTGGCGCGGGCGTGTGGTTCAGCTCCGACGGCGGCGAACGATGGCGCCGCAGCCGGATGAACTTGCCATTCGATGCTGAGCCGGGCGAAATCCAAATTCGTTCGTTCGCGGTCTCACCGCATCGCCCGCACGAGCTTCTTGCGGGCAGCGAAGTCGGTCTCTACCGCAGCGAAGACAACGGCGCCAACTGGGATCTGGTTGAATCTCCCGCGGCCGGCAAACAAATCTGGTCGCTCGCGTATCATCCCACCAATCCCGAGGTCCTCTTCATAGGCACCAAGCCACCGGGAGTTTTCCGGTCCTCCGATCGAGGCAAGACCTGGGAAAAAATGGCAATTCCGATCGCCGAGCGGTGCCTGGCTGGAGCGCCAAAAGTCACCAACATTCTGGTCGATCCGCGCGACCAGAAAACCATCTGGGTGGGCGTGGAAATCGACGGCGTCTATTGCAGTCGCGATGACGGCAAAACCTGGACCCATCGCAAGATGGGGGACAAGGAACTGAATCTTGACGTCCACGGTCTGGCGGTCGCGGGAGGCAAGGCCGGCAAACTGCTGGTGACCACGCCCGATGGTCTGTGGAGCAGCAGCGATGAAGGTGCGTCCTGGTCGCTGCATGGCTTCCCACGGTTCGCGGAACGCGACCGGATTTCCTACTGCCGGGGCGTCAGCCTGAAGCCCGATGACCCCGATACCATCTTTGTTGGCAACGGTGATTTCATCCCGGGCAAGACCGGTGCGATCCAGCGCACGCGCGATGGCGGCAAGACCTGGGCCAAGTGCGAGTTGCCGGTCGAGCCAAACTCGGTCGTGTACTGGTTTGGGACCAACGCGCAGAACCCGAACATTATCGTGGCCAACACCCTGCACGGGTACGTGTATGTTTCGACCGATGCCGGCGACTCGTGGCGAAAACTCCGCCGGGAGTTTGGTGAGATTCGCGCGCTGACCTGGGTTCCCAACTGAAATACAAGCGAGCGGACGACATGTCGTGCCTTGGTTCGTTCGCGCGCCGCTGCCGCTACGTTCCGCTGTTGGCCGCGCTGACCATTTTGTGCGCGGGCGCGGATACCGAGTGGAGCGGTCGCGACGGATGGGTCGAGGAGCCTGACGCCGGGTCGCTCAATGTCGAGGGTGAAGCGGGGCACGCCTACCTCGATTCCGCGTCAGTCCATCGCGGCAGCGACGGTCTGGTCTATTTCAATGAGAGCGCAAACGTTTTACGCCCACAAGAAATCGGCAAGACCGGTTTCATGACCGACGCCTACGACTGCGCCAAGAACATCAAATACATGTGCGTGGGTTCCGGAAACTGGCGCGATGATCCCAAGAGTTCGGTGCATACAGCCAACCATCCCGCGTTGCCGGTTTATCGCAAGTACCTGTGCGGCGACGTCGATCTAAAACGCTAGCCGAGCCGGCGTCGACTACTTCGCATCTGGCAAAGGCGTGTACGTGACATGCACGTTCATCTTCGATGGGTCTGCGGTACTGGGCGTTATGACCACGCTGTCCAGGATGTCCGTCCAGGTGAAGGTGCGGTTATAAACCTTGCGCGCCGGAATGGCGACTTTGGGTCCCATCTTGAATCCGGCCTTGGCCAGCTGGGTTTCGTAGAATTTCACCAATTCGTCGTAGCTGCCGGGCGCCGCAAAATCGGCAGAATAGACCACGCCCTCTTTGGGAGTAGTCGAGGACAGCATCACCGCACCGGGCGGCAGCGGTATGCGCTTGTCCCAGCGGGGCGGCAGAGTGCCCGGACTGGCAGCGGCGGATGGCTCCGCCGCAGGCGTGGGCCCCGGGGCCCACGCAAATGTGGTCAGGATGGCGGCAACCAGCAGCAGTCGGCTTAGGTTCCTCATTCGTTTTCCCCCGACAGATATTGCGGGCAGCCGTCATCAAAAGCAATGCGAAAGCCCGGCATTTCCGACCGGCAGGCGGTTGAGGCCGAGCGCTAACCGTGGCGTCGCCGTTCGGTGGGATCTTCTGCTGGCTGCCATCCCGGTGGGTTCCAAAGGGTACTGCCTGTCACTTCCATTTGCACGGCGATGAAGCCGCGCGTAGGTTGCGTAATGAAACTGGCTACCTAAGCGACGGAGTTTAACCATGAAGGCAGTCATCTTCGAAAAACTGGGCGGACCTGAAGTCCTGCATCTGGGCGATGTCCCGAAACCCGAAGCGAAACCGGGCACGGTCGTGATTCGAGTGCGTTCGGCGGGAATCAATTTTGCCGACACCCTGTTTCGCAAGGGCCAATACCTGATGCAACCCAAACTTCCGGACGTCCCCGGTGTCGAAGCCGCGGGCGAGATCGAGTCCGTAGGAGCGGACGCAACCAACTTCAGGCCCGGCATGCGGGTAGCGGGAATCGGCAGCCGGACCTACGCCGAATACGCGCAGGTTCCTGCAAACCAGGTCATCCCGCTGCCGGACTCTCTATCCTTCGACGAAGGCGCCGCTTTTCCCATCCAGGTCCTTACCGCATGGCACATGCTGCATACCTCCCACGCGACAGCGGCCGGACAGACAGTCCTGGTGCACTCGGCGGCCGGCGGGGTTGGCATCGTTGCGGTGCAAATCGCGAAGGCCGCGGGCGCTCGCGTGATCGGAACCGTCTCCAGCGATTCCAAAGCATCGCTGGTCAAGCAGTTCGGCGCCGACGATGTGATCAACTACGCGACTCATGACTTCGCCGAGGAAACCAACCGTCTCACCGGCGGACGTGGCGCAGACCTGATCCTCGACGCGGTCGGAGCAACAACCTTTGAGAATGGCCTTAAATGCGTGGCGCCGTTTGGACACGTCATCCTGTACGGACGCGCCGGTGGCCCACCCGAGCCGCTCAACGTGTTTCGTCTGTTCGAAAAATCAGCGAAAGTCAGCGGCTTCACGCTCTACGCCGTTGCGCCACAGCCGGAAATCATGCGGAGCGGCATCGAGGAATCGTTCAGGCTGATCGAACAGGGCAAACTGAAGCTCCTGGTCGGCAGGGCATTTCCCCTGGCCGAGGCCGCAGAGGCCCATCGCTTCATCGAGTCGCGCCAGTCGACCGGGAAGCTCGTGCTAAATCCGTGAGCTCGCCGTCCTCCCGCAAGAGGGAGAACCTGGCCGCGGCAATCTCTTGCAGTCGCCGGTTAGGCGGTGAAAATTTCCTCGAAGAACGATTTCATCGCCTTCCAGGAGCGCTCGTCCGATGACTTGTTGTACTTGATTCCCGGCATGCCGACGGCGTCCGCGTCGACGTTGGTGAAACTATGCACGGTTCCTCCGTATGAGATCACCTGCCAGTCAGCGCCGGCCTTGGTCATTTCCTCCTCGAACCCGTTTACCTGCGCGATCGGGATCATCGGATCGTCAGAGCCGGTGCAGACCAGGATCTTTGCTTTCACACCGCCAGGAGTAGCCTGGCGCTGCGTCTGCAATCCACCATGAAAGGAGACTATCCCGCGCAGCGGAGCGCCATCGCGCGCCAGCTCCAATGCGAAAGTCCCCCCCATGCAGAAGCCCATCGCGCCGAGCCTGCTGTTATCGACCTGGGGCAGCGACGCGAGCTTGTCCAGCGCGGCGCGTCCGCGCTTGCGCAGTTTGTCCACGTTCTCAAACAGCGGGGTGGCAAGTTTCATCGCGCCCGGCAGGTCGGGAGCCGTCGCGCCGTCGCCATAGGGATCGCCGGCCAGCGCCGCGTAACCAAGTTCGGCCAGCCGCTCCGCGCGTTTCTTGGCGTGGTCGCCGAGGCCGAAAGCTTCCGGCATCACCAGGATGCCGGGGCGCTTGCCGGGCTTCCGATCGTCGTACGCAAAATAGCCGATGAGCTTCACGTTACCGTCCTGGTATTCCATGGTTTCCGTCTTCATTCGATCGCTCCTATGCGTAGGTTCCGCGGTTACTTCTTTGCTCCCGGCAAGTACTCATCGAGCGGCACGCCCAGGCTGTTCAAGGCCCACGACACCAGATTGTACTGGCCGATGGTGAAAACCAGGTCCATCATCTGCTGGGTGTTGTAGCGTTCCGAAAGCGTCTTCCAGGTCTCGTCCGAGACGACCGAGTTCTCGAACAAATCATCGGCGGCCTGGAGAAGGGCCGCCTCGTGCCGGCTCCATCCGGCCTTCGGCCCCTTGGTGATCCGATCGATATCCTCATCGCTTAAGCCTGAGGTCTTGCCGATCCGTACGTGCTGTTCCCACTCATACTGCGCCTGGTTAAGCCACCCGATGCGCAGGATCGCGATCTCGCGTTCGCGCGCGGAGAGTGTCTGCTCGTTGCTCAGGATGTATGCGCCGAATCGTCCCCAAGCCCTGAGCAACTTTGGATGGTTGATCAGTACGCCAAAGATATTGACCACCTTGCCGTTGACCTTGTAACGCTCCAGGTCGAAATCGGCGGGCAACTTGGAGGTATCCGCAAACGGGACTCGCTGTTTTCTGGAAATCATTGGTTTTCTCCAAAGAAGGGAGGCTTCGCGTTCAACTACCACGCTCGGGCCGCGATGGGAAAGGCAAAGTCCGCCATTTTTTGATCGTGGCGAGCGCGCGATCCTTCCCGCAGACTCGCTGGCGATGAGGGGCGGGCTCCGTCACCGGAGAATTGCCCGGACGCTCCTGGACCATCTTGCGAAAAACCATCGCCGGCACCACGCGCATTGCATTCAACGCCGAAACCACGGCGCTAAACCACCGGAGGCTGGCAGACAGGAAGCCCGATCGGCTCGGAGGGTAATCGTCCGCCGGCCCGGTTCATTGTTCCCGGTTCATTGTTCACACGTCTACGAAAGAGTCCGATTTTGATTTTATGATTTCGTGGGGTTTCGCGCGGTGGCGTGCTGAAGTGGTTAAAAGATGGCGCGGAGGAGCGCCTGGGAGGTTGCCTGCGAGCTGCTAAGCTTGACCGGCCACCTGGGGACTACGAACGCGGTTTCCCGAAGACGCTGAGAATGCCGTCGAGTTTGCCGACTGCGCTGCGAACTCGCTCGAGCTGTCGCTCCAGCATCAGCCGCACCTGCTCGGGTAATTCCTCCGCCAACGCCTTTTGGTACTCCGCGATTACCAGATCGTCATCTTGGCGACACCATTCAATGACCCCGGTGTCGCCCTTGCTCATTACCACCGAGAAGTCCAGGGCTGCTCGGTCGGCGAGACCGGCCAGCGTACCGTGTTCGTTTGCGCCGCCTCCAATTTTCCTGCGTTCGGCGCTGAGATCGTCCGCAGCCGCTTTGCGGTTGAGCGCTTGCCATTGGAAAAAAGCCTCGAGGCTTGCGCGTTCGACGTCTTTCGCCGCGTGGCGATAGCGTTTTTCACTGTCGATGGAGATTGCGATCAAACGATCCAGGATATCGACGATGTTCATCAAAAATGGCTCCTTTTATTTGATGAGGAGAAGCCGCGGAGAAGCGTGGACCACTGCCAACGCGTTCTGCAATTTTGATTTGCAAGTCCCTCGCCAATGGACCCTACAGAACCATTAGGCTTTTTCCACCCAGCGGACCCGATTTGAGCGGAGGGTGCGTAAAAGCTTCCCGCCACACCAAACGAAGACCGAACCGCTGCAATTCGCATGACGAAAGTCCTGCAAATTGTAACGTCTGGCGATTTGCAAGGCGCGCGGGGATTGGGCAAGGTTGGATTTTGGAATCTGGCATAGCCAGTGCTAGGTCGACCCGCCATGTCGGACTTTTTTCCACTCTTCTCGACAATCGTTTTCTTTGCGATCGCAATCGCGTATGTGATCGGATGCGAGAAGTTATGAACTTGCTTGACCTGGTTCTTGGCGCTTCTCTCGCGATTGGGCTGACGGCTTACTTGATTTACGCTCTCATTCGGCCCGAGAGATTCTGAGCCTCGACAACGGAGAACCTTGATGGTCTGGAACGCAGTCCTCCAGGTCGGGATCTTTTCTGTGCTGGTAACGGTTATCAGCGTGCCGCTGGGGCTCTACATGGCGCGCGTGTTCGCCGGGGAGCGGACCTTTCTTGACCCCGTACTGCGACCGCTCGAGCGCGCGATCTACCGCCTTTGCGGCGTCCATCCGGCCACGGAGATGACCTGGGGCGAGTACGCGATCGCGATTTTGTGGTTCAGCGCGGCTGGCATGCTGTTACTTTACGCGCAAGAGCGATTGCAAAGCTGGCTGCCATTCAATCCGCAGGGATTGTCTGCGGTGAATCCCGCGCTGGCATTCAACACCACGGCCAGCTTCACGACCAATACCAACTGGCAGGCGTACAGCGGCGAGACCACGATGACCTATCTCACGCAGATGGCCGGGCTCGCCTTTCACAATTTTGTGTCGGCGGCAGCCGGCATCGCGGCAGCCATCGCGGTGATACGCGGATTCGTTCGGCGCTCATCGCCGACCATCGGAAATTTCTGGTTCGACCTGGTTCGCGCCACGTTGTGGGTCTTGTTGCCGCTCTCGGTGATAGGCGCGGTGCTGCTGGTCTGGCAGGGTGTCCCGCAGAATTTGAACCCTTACGTCCATGTCAAGACCCTGGAAGGCGCCGAACAGGTTATTGCTCAAGGGCCGGTCGCCTCGCAGGAAATCATCAAGAACCTGGGCACTAACGGCGGCGGGTTCTTCAACGCCAACTCGGCGCATCCCTACGAAAATCCGACTCCTCTAAGCAACCTGATCGAGATGCTCGCGATTTTTTCGATCGGGGCCGCCCTCACCCATACCTTCGGTCAGATGGCCGGTGATCGGCGACAGGGCTGGGCGCTGTTTGCCGCGATGGCGTTCCTGTTCCTGGCCGGCGCCGGGGTGGCGATTTGGGCGGAGCAGCGAGGCAATCCACAATTCGCTGCGATGGGAATTAACCAGCACGCCTCCCCGACCCAAAGCGGCGGCAACATGGAAGGCAAAGAAGTCCGCTACGGCATCGTCAACTCCGCGCTGTGGGCAACCGTCACCACCGACACCTCCTGCGGCGCGGTCAACGCGATGCACGACAGCTTTACGCCGCTGGGCGGCCTGGTTCCGCTGCTCAATATGCAAATCGGCGAAATTATCTTCGGCGGGGTTGGTTCCGGGCTGTTCGGCATGCTGGTGATGGCGGTCCTGTCGGTGTTTATCGCGGGCCTGATGGTCGGGCGTACGCCCGAGTACCTGGGCAAGAAAATCGAGGCGCGCGAGATGAAACTCGCGATGTTTTATGTGCTGATTTTCCCGGCCGTGGTCCTGCTCGGCGCCATGGCCGCGGTGGCGACCAAGGCGGGCCTGGCGGGCATCAGCAACCCGGGTCCGCATGGTTTTTCGCAGATTCTCTATGCCTACACGGAGGCGGGCGCCAACAACGGCTCGGCCTTCGCGGGCTTGAGCGCCAACACCAGCTTCTACAATTACACCCTGGCGTTCGTGATGTTGTTTGGGCGCTTCTTGATGAAGATTCCGGCACTGGCGCTGGCCGGTTCGCTGGCTGGAAAGAAGTCCGTACCGGTGAGCGCGGGCACCTTCCCGACCACCGGCGCGCTGTTCGTCGCGCTGCTGGTCGGGGTCATCCTGATCGTGGCGGCGCTAACCTTCTTTCCCGCCGATGCGCTCGGACCGATCGTCGAACACCTGGCCCTTTACGCGGGCAAACTTTACTGAAGAAGGACGCTCTCAATGGCGGACAGCAAAGCTCGCTCCCTCTTCGATCGGGAGATTGTCTCGCGCGCGCTTGTCGATTCAGTGTGGAAATTCGATCCGCGGATCCAGGTGAGGAACCCCGTGATGTTCGTGGTAGAAGTGACGGCGGCCGCGGTCACGATTATTCTGCTGCGCGATTTTTTTCGCGGCGAGATGGCGCTGGCCGGCTTCGAGCTGCAAATTGCGCTGTGGCTGTGGTTCACCGTCGCGTTCGCCAACTTCGCCGAGGCGATGGCCGAGGGGCGCGGCAAGGCACAGGCCGATAACCTGCGCCGCACCCGAATCGAGACTCAGGCCCGGGTAATCCGCGCCGGCAAAGAAGAAACCATTGCCGCCACCGCGCTGCGCAAGGGCGACGTGGTGATGGTCAGCGCGGGCGAGGTGATTCCAGGCGACGGCGAGGTCATCGAAGGGGTAGCTGCGGTCAACGAGGCCGCAATTACCGGCGAGTCGGCGCCTGTCATCCGCGAGAGCGGCGGCGATCGCAGCGCGGTCACCGGCGGCACCACGGTTATCTCCGATTGGATCAAAGTGAGAATTTCGGCGAACCCCGGCGAAACCTTCCTCGACCGCATGATCGCGCTGGTCGAAGGCGCCCAGCGCCAGAAGACCCCCAACGAAATCGCGCTGAGCATCCTCCTGGCGGGTCTGACCATCGTCTTCATGCTCGTGTGCGTAACCCTGTTTCCCTTTGCCGCCTACTCGAAAACCTTCCTCTCGGTCCCGGTGCTGGTGGCACTGCTGGTGTGCCTGATTCCGACCACTATCGGTGGGCTGCTGTCGGCCATCGGGATTGCCGGCATGGACCGCCTGGTGCAGCACAACGTGCTCGCCATGTCGGGACGCGCGGTGGAAGCGGCCGGCGATGTCGACACGCTCCTGCTCGACAAGACCGGCACCATCACGCTCGGCGATCGGATGGCCTCGGAGTTCATCCCGATGCCAGGGGTTACGGTCGAGGAGCTGGCCGACGCCGCACAGCTCGCCTCGCTGGCCGACGAAACGCCCGAAGGACGCTCGATCGTGGTGCTCGCCAAACGACAATTCAACATCCGTGGTCGCGAGCTGTCCGACAAGGGCGCGCTATTCGTGCCGTTCTCCGCGCAGACCCGGATGAGTGGCGTCGATATTGATGCGCGCAAGATTCGCAAGGGCGCTGCCGACAAGATTATCGAATTCGTCGTGCATAGCGGTGGTACGACGCCCGCGGAGTTGAGCCCGGTGGTCGAACGAATCGCGCGCGCGGGCGGAACCCCGCTGGTGGTAGCGGACGGTCCGCGCGCGATGGGGGTCATCTACCTGAAGGACGTTATCAAGGAGGGTATCCGCGAGCGCTTCGAGCGGCTGCATGCCATGGGCCTGCGCACGGTGATGATCACCGGCGACAATCCGCTTACCGCAGACGCCATCGCGAAGGAATCCGGTGTCAATGACTACGTCGCGCAGGCCACTCCGGAGAGCAAGCTCAAGATCATCCGTGAAGAACAGGCCCAGGGAAAACTGGTCGCGATGATCGGCGACGGCACCAACGACGCGCCCGCGCTCGCGCAGGCCGACGTCGGAATCGCGATGAACGCCGGCACCCAGGCGGCCCGCGAGGCGGGCAACATGATTGACCTCGATTCCAACCCGACCAAGATCATGGAGGTGGTCGAAATCGGCAAGCAACTGCTGATCACGCGGGGTGCCCTGACCACGTTCTCAATCGCCAACGACGTCGCAAAGTACTTCGCGATCATCCCGGCGATGTTCGTGGTCGGCTATCCGGAACTGCAGACGCTCAACATCATGCACCTCGGCACCCCGCAGAGTGCGATCCTTTCCGCGGTAATCTTCAACGCACTCATCATCGTCGCGCTCATCCCGCTCGCACTGCGCGGGGTCCAGTATCGGCCGCTCGGGGCCGCCTCGATCCTGGCGCGCAACCTGCTGATCTATGGGCTGGGCGGCGTGATCGTTCCATTCATCGGGATCAAGATTATCGACATGATGGTCACAGCGATGCGGCTGGCTTAGGGAATACTTTATGCGCGGACTGCTGATCGCGATTCGAATGACCGTCGTGCTGACCGTGCTGCTCGGGCTCATCTATCCGCTGGCCTTCACCGGCATCGCGCGGGTTTTTTTTCCGTGGCAAAGCGCGGGAAGCCTGGTGAGTCATCGTGGACGGGTGATCGGCTCGGCCATCATCGGACAGAATTTCTCGGCACCCCAGTACTTTCACAGCCGCCCATCCGCGGCGGGCGACAAGGGCTATGATGCATCAGGCTCCGGCGGGTCCAACCTGGGACCGACCAACAAGGTGCTGATCGAGACCGTGCGCAAGCGGCTCAAAGACGAACTCGAGACCGATCCGGGGGTAGCCGCAAACCAGGTGCCGGTCGACTTGGTGACCACTTCGGGAAGCGGGCTCGACCCCGAGATCAGCCCGGCCGCGGCCGAGCTTCAGATCCCGCGGGTCGCCAAAGCCCGCGGACTAAGCCAAGATACAGTTGCGCAGCTGGTGCGCCAGAATACTCGCGGCAGGTGGCTCGGCCTGCTCGGTGAGCCGGGAGTCAACGTTTTGACTCTCAACCTGGCGCTCGATGACGCGGCAACCCTCAATGGCCGAAGAGCGTCGCCCTGAACCGGAGTCGTTTCTCGATCTTGAGCCCCAGTCTCGCAGGGGCCGGCTCAAGATTTACATCGGGCCCGCCGCCGGCGTAGGCAAGACTTATCGTATGCTCGAAGAAGCTCACGAGCTGCGCAGCAACGGCACCGACGTGGTGCTGGGGTTTATCGAAACCCACGGCCGGGCCGAGACCGAGCGCAAGGTCGGCGACCTGGAGATCGTGCCGCGCAAGAAAATCAGCTACCGCGGCGTGGAACTGGAAGAAATGGACGTCGACGCGATCCTCGCGCGCCGTCCCGAGGTCGCCATCGTCGACGAGCTGGCGCACACCAACGTGCACGGGTCCCGTCACGAGCTGCGCTGCCAGGACGTCGAAGAGCTGCTGCAGGCGGGTATCAACGTCATCGGCGCGTTGAACATCCAGCATATCGACAGTCTCGGCGCGTTGATGAAGCGGGTTACTGGAATCGAAGTGCGCGAAACGGTGCCCGACACCTTTCTGGCACGGGCCGACCAGATCGTGGACGTGGATGTATCGGTCGAGGCGCTGCGCGAGCGGCTGCGCGAAGGGAAGATCTATCCGCTCAACCAGGTCGAGCAGGCGCTGCGGAATTTCTTCAAGCCGAGCAATCTTGCGGCGCTGCGCGAAGCCGCGCTGCGCGAAGTCGCGCGCGGATTGACCCGCCAGCGGCGCGACGCCGAGGCGCTCAAGCGCGAGGGTGGCCGTCGGCCCCAGGTGCTCGAGAAAATCATGGTGGGGCTGTCGCCCAACCCCGCCGAGAGCAGCGGGCTGCTCCGCAAGGCTTCGCGGCTGGCCGAACAATTGAGCGCCGACTGGTATGCGGTCCACGTCGAAACCCCGGCCGAGTCGGTGAAGAAGATCGGCACCCGGGACTTCGTGACCTTGCTGGACAACATCAACCTGGCCGGCGATCTCGGCGCCGAAACCGTGTGGCTCAAATCAAACGACGTGGTCAAAGCCATGCTCGACTATGCGCGTGACAACGGAATAACCCGCATCATCGTCGGGCGGACTCACCGGCCCTGGTGGAAGCGGGTGGTCCGCGGTGATGTTCCGATGCGCCTGCTCAAGGCCGCCGTCGATATCGATGTCGATATCGTGGCGGACGACCAAGGTGAGGTATCTCGATGAGTTCGCCTTCGCTGCGCAGCCGGATTCGCAACGGGACCCTGCTGCAGCTGGTGCTGGTTCTGCTCCTCGGAGCGTATGCCCTGCCGCGGGTCTACCGCCTGGGTGGTGCGATCCGCGAGACACTCTACCGCAACTACGTGAGCATCGAAGTCGCCCAGCACGTTCATGCGGGGCTCCTCGATCTCCAGTTGGCGGAGCGAGACGGGCAAGCCAAGAACATTTTGCCTCACGTACGGTCCGATTTCGAGTACTGGATGGACATCGAGGATCATGATTTTACCGAAGTCGGCGAGCCCGAGATCGCGCACGACATCGAGGCACGCGCCGCAAAGCTGTTCGGCGACATCGAATCCGCAGCGCCCCAGGAGCGTCACGACGAGGAGTTCGCCCAGCTGCACCAGCGGGTCGACGATCTCATAAAAATCAATCGCGACGCGATGTTTCGCGCCGACAGCAGGTCGGCGCGGTTGGGACGGCGCCTGACGTACCAGTTTGCGGCCGGTTTGGTGCTGGTTCTGTTGGCCGGCGCAGCCATTGCGTGGGGACTCGGATGGGCGATCGCACATCCGCTTACCGAGCTGGCCGAGCGCCTGCGCGGTATCGGCCAACGCCGCTCGCGGGTTCGGCTCGGCAAACAGACCCTCGCGGAGCTGCAGGCGGTCGCGCGCGAGTTCAATCAAATGGCCGAGCGGCTGGAGCAGTTCGAAAAGCTCAACGTCGAACGCCTGATGTACGAAAAGAGCAAGACCGAGGCTATCATCGAAAGCCTCGAGGACGGGGTGGTGCTGATCGACTCGGAAGGTATCGTCGCGCATATCAATGAGATCGCCGCCCTGATCATGGGCGTGGAACCCAAAGACGCGCTGGGCAGCCCCTTCGACGACTTGAGCAGCAACCATCCGCACTATTTGCGGGTCCGCGATGCGCTCCGAAATCTAAGCAAGAGCGGCGGCGACGAGCAGCGCATCGAGGTCCAGCTTCACGTGCGCGGCCGTGACCACTCCTACTTGCTCAAGCCGATTCCGCTGCGCCGGGGGGAAGGCAGCACGCTCGGGACTATTCTGATTCTTCAGGACGTTACCTACCTGCGCGATCAGGATCGATCGCGCGGCAACCTGGTCGCCACGCTTTCGCACGAACTCCGCACCCCGCTGACCTCGCTCGCGCTGTCAGCCGAGCTGCTTCGGCGCGACTGGGAGGAATTCAATCCCCGCCAGCAAGAACTGCTGGAGGCGATTCTTGACGAATGCACACGGATCAAGCAGCTCAGCGACAACCTGCTGAAGCTGGCTCGCGGCGAGATGGCCGCAATTTCGGTAAATCGCGACCACCTCGATCTTCTGCGAATCATCGAAGACGTCGTACATCGGTTCGGTTTGCAGGCCCAGGAACGGCACGTGCGCCTCGAGCAACATCTGCAGTCGCTGCCGGAAATCTCCGGAGATTCCGTCAAGCTGTCGTGGGTGGTTTCCAACCTGATCGGTAACGCGCTGCGCTACACCCCCGAGGGCGGCAAAATTGAAGTCGCGGCGCGACCGGTCAACGGGCACGTGCGTCTGGAGGTGGCGGACTCGGGACCGGGCATTCCGCGCGAGATCCGCGACCACATTTTCGAGCGGTTCGCGCAGTACAACTCCGATGGTCTTGAGAAGGGTGCGGCAGGCCTGGGACTGTCAATTGCCAAGGATATCGTGGCCGCGCATGGCGGCAAGATTTTCGTCGAAAGCGAGGAAGGGGCGGGCTGCAAATTCGTGGTCGAATTGCCCTGCCCGTCGACAAATTAGATGGCCAAACTGCTGATCGTCGATGACGAACGCAACATCCGGCGCAGCCTGGAGCGCTTTTTCCAGTCGCTGAGCCACACCGTGGTCACCGCCGAAGGCGGACCTCAGGCGGCGGAACTCATCGCCACGCAACCGTTCGACCTGATTCTGACCGACTACAAGATGGCCGAGGTTAACGGGCTCGAATTGATCGTGGAAGCGCGCCGCCGGCAACCGTCGTGTCTGGTGATCCTGATGACCGCCTATGCGACCGTCGAAAATGCGGTCGCCGCGATGAAGGCGGGCGCGTATGACTACGTGACCAAACCGTTCTCGCTCGATCAGATTCAGCACGTCGTCGAGCGTGCGCTCGAATTCAAAGGGCTGCAGGCGGAAAACCAGGCTCTGCGGGAGACCATCGGCGACGCGCCGATGCTGGAATCGAAGAGTCCGGCGATGAAGCACCTCTTCGAGCTGGCCCACCAAGCCGCGCAAAGCGATGCGACCATCCTGCTCACCGGCGAGAGCGGCACCGGCAAAAACGTGCTGTCCCGCCAGATCCATCGCTGGAGCCGGCGTGCGGCTGGGCCGTTCGTGGTGGTGAACTGCACGACCTTGTCGGAGGAATTGCTGGAAAGCGAACTGTTCGGCCACCTGCGCGGCTCGTTCACCGGCGCGATCAAGGACAAACCCGGTCGGCTGGAGGCGGCGGACAAGGGCACCGTGTTCCTCGATGAGATCGCGGACCTGACCCCCCGGCTGCAAGCCAAATTTCTGCGCTTCGTGCAGGAACAGAGCTTTGAGCGGGTCGGCAGCGACGCGGTGATTCGGGTCGACGCCCGCATCATCGCGGCGTCCAACCGCGACCTCGAAGCCGAGGTTGCCCAGCGCCATTTCCGTGAGGACCTGTTCCATCGCCTCAACGTCATCACCCTGCGGGTTCCGGCGCTGCGCGAGCGCCGCGAGGACGTCCTGGCGCTGGCCGGGTGGATGCTGCGCGCGGCCGCGATTCGCAACGGACGACCCGCGATGCAGCTGTCCGCCGATGCGGCTGCAGCGATTGGAAAGTATCGCTGGCCTGGGAATGCACGCGAGCTGCGCAACGCCCTGGAACGCGCCGCGGTCCTAAGCCGCAGCGACATCATCGGGCGCGACGATCTTCCGGATGCCATGTTTCGCGAGAGCGCGGAAAGCACCGCAGATGCGCATCACGCGGCCAGCCTCGAGGATATGGAGCGCGAGCACATCCGCCGAGTGCTCAGCGAAACCGCCACCCTGGACGAAGCCGCTGCCACCCTGGGCATCAACGTCACGACCCTATGGCGCAAACGCAAACGTTACGGCATCGAATAGGTGCTCTCCCTTCCGTTCGAGCAGGGAGACGGGTGGGGGGCGAGTGGTTGTGGCACGTATCGGTGGTGCACCGCTCAAACTAACCTTGCCCGGAAATCTCCCGGCTCACGTCCAGGTTTTCGGCTCTCCATAGCGCGAGGAGGTTTGTCAGCTTCGCCGTTCCCGCCCGGGTTCAAGGGCCTGGATCGGCGAGGGCCCTCAGTCGATCGCCAGACTGGCGAAAGATACGCACGACTCAGTCTGCGGCTCCATCGCAATCCCGTATTTGAGCAGCCGCCCGGCGCGCCCCTTTAGCAATTCGAGCTGTGTATACATCGGGGAGAGCCCGCAAATCTTGCGCGCATCCCGGTCCCTGAGGATATCGGCGAAGAACCCGTCGGGGTCGCCACGCTTGATGTTCTCGATCAGGTCCAAATCCTCGCGCTGAATGCGTCTTGCCACCCCCTCGTCTGCCGCAAATGAATCGCCAAACTTGCGACCCACGTGCGCGAAGTCCACTCCCGCCAGCACCAGCACGTCGCGTTTTTCGGTGCCCAGCAGATCATTCAGCGCATCCAGGAACGAGCGCACGCGCGGGTCGTGGGTCGGAGTCAGGCCGGAAGCGACCATCTCGTGAAACGAGCTGACCAGAATCGGAACGATCCGGTACCCGCGAACCCCAAGTGCATAGGCGAGAAACAGCGCCTGGAATTCGATCGAATGTTCGCCGCGATGAAGAATCTCGTCGCCGAGCAGATCCCCGCCCGTGAAGCGTGCCGCGAGGCGGTCGATGAAATCGCGGTCGGTTTCGACCACTCCGAGCGGGGTTGCGTAGTTCTTGCGGGTTGCGCTGAAGAGTTCCGGCCCCGCGCCGTGATGGGAGGTACCGAGGATAATCACCAGCTCCGGTGGCTCATGTGCCATCAGTTCCGCGTACGCGTGCGCATAGGCGGCTGCGCCGCGCCGTGGATCGATATGCGGGGCGATGAGCCCCTTGAGCGAAGCGCCCGGTTTGCGAGGCAACGCTCGCCCCGGTCCTTCCGGCGGATCGAAAAACGCGCCCAGCTCCGCACGCAGCGCCGCCGGCTCGTGGCTGTAGCAAAGACCGGCCAGCGCTGCCGGCCGTTCGCTAAGCGCGAAGAACGCCGCGCGCTCGCTTTGCTCCCGTTCGCGGAACGCCGGAGAGTCCAGGAAGAAGGCGCGATCGAGCGCCTCTACCAGTCCGGTCAATTGCTCGAGCGGCAGCATCTGGCCGAAGCGTCTCATGAACGCCGCCTGTACATCGCGCAGGTCGTTGGCTCCGTTAAACAGCGTGATGATGAAATAAGCACCCATCCCGAGCATGATGGGATTGGGCGCGACGCCGCTTGAGTCGCGCAGACAGACCAGCGTCTGCCCATTCTGCTCGACCGGAAAAGCTTCGACCGCGCGAATTTTGGGCCGTTCCATCGGAATCGTTTACAGATGCTATGGGCTTTGAGAAACTCCAGCAAGCCGATTTCCCGGCAACCCGCCGCATGCCCGATCCAAACCCTCGTCACGGCACCCTGACCCGTTCGCGTCCACGCAGAAGAGCCGCGCCTGCCCGCTACCGTGTCGCCCGGGTGGGAGATGTTGCAGCGGGCGAATCGATGAAGTTCATGCTGCCGATTCGCAACGCCGATGAAGAGTGCTTTCTGATCAACTTTGCCGGAAAGCATCATGCCTACGTGAATCGGTGCCGCCACGTGCCGATGGCGATGGACTGGATCGACAACCAGTTCTTTGCCGAGGAAGGACGCTACCTGATGTGCCAGACGCACAATGCCTACTACGAACCGGTCAGCGGCGAATGTATCGCGGGTCCGCCGAGCGCGTGCGGTAAATTCCTCTACCGCGTTCCGCTCGAGATCGAGGGCGACATCATCTACGCGCGCGCCCCCGAGCAGGACTTCGAGGACTAGATCGCTCTTCCAACGCTGGCTTATGAATCGCGGGGCGGGTGAATTGCGCTAAACTGCGCCAGCCCTACCGCGCTCTCGACCTCACAAATTCGGCGCCCAGGAACACGCCCCAGCGGAGAACAGACTTTCCAAGGGCCGGGAAGGGCGGCCATCCGGACCCCACTCGCCAAAGGGGCCGCATGGCCGAGCATCACGCTGCCGGCCGGGACATCTCCTCGATGGGGAAGGGGCTATCGGTCTGGGGGTGAGGTGCTTGGTCGGGGCTACGAACCGGGGCCGGACTTACTCGTACTCGTCGCCGAAGTGGGCGCGCACGATGCGTGCCTTCAGGTACTCCAGCGTCCCCAAGTCCTCAACGATGTCTCCCCCGGTGTCATAGAAGAAAAGCTCGCCGTTCTTGGTGCGGCCCACCGCGATGATCCATTCGAGGTCATCGCGATCTTCCAACAAATAATTGATGGTTTGAGCCACGCCGCGCCCCGGGATGATGGTAATCTTCGGGCGCGCGAGTTTTTCCTTTTCCTGCTTGGGCATCGCCTTGGTTTACCTTCTGGCGGGAGAGGGAATCGATAGACCTACATTAAGAACGCCCCGCAATCTAAGTCAATACCGCGCTGGCCACGATCTCGACATGATGCGTGTTAGGAAAGAAATCGAACGCGCGTACACCATTGATCCGGTACCATTCGGCACATAGCATCCGCAGATCGCGCGCCAAGGTCGCGACGTCACACGACACATACACGACCCGCGCCGGATGCAGGCGCATGATCGGTTCAATCAGCTCCGCCGCTCCGGTCCGCGGCGGGTCGAGCAACACGATCTGCGGCCGCGAACGGGCGCGACGCAAAAACGCCACCAGCTCGCGCACCTCCATCGCAACGAACCTTGACTGGGCAAGTCCGAGCCGCTCCGCGTTACGCGCGGCGGCCGCGACCGCGGTCGCGTCTGCGTCGACACCGGTCACCCGCGCACCCCGCCGCGCTGCGGGAATCGAGAAGTTCCCGGAACCACAGAACAGGTCCAACATCGAGGATTGCGGCTCCGGCGCGGCCATCTCCAGCGCAGCCCGGACCAGCTTCTGATTCTGCGGGCGGTTTACCTGGCTGAACACATCCGCATCGCTGCGCAGCGTCACGCCCGGCTCGATTTCGACAGCGACTTCCGCATCGCCGACGACCGTGCGCGATTCGCCCGTGCGCAGCACGATCCCCGCGGTCGTCGGGTCGGACTCCAAAAACCGCCGCACGCCGCGAATCTGCTCTGCAACTGCGGGCTTCTTCAGGTAGGCAACCAGTACCTGGCGCGCTCCAGACTGACGCACCACCTCGACTTCCAGCAGGTCGCGGCTCAGCGCTCGCGCCAGGCGTGCCGCCGACTCAAGACGACAGTCCGTAACCAGACAGCGATCGATCTCAACCATGCGGTTGCTGGCCGACTCGTATAGGCCGATCGATCCACGTCGTCCAACCTTGAGCCGCACGCGCGATCGATATTCGAACTCGGACGGCGCTGGTTCCACCAGAGTGGCGGGGTCGAGGTCGATGCCCAGCGCATGTCTGAACTCCTGTACTACGGTCTGGGCCTTGAGCCGCACCTGTTCGTGGTACTCAATGTGCTGCCAATCGCAGCCGCCGCAGCGCGGAAGAAAGATGCAGGGGGGCTGACGCCGCGCCGCTCCCGGAGCGACGATGCGAACGATGCGCCCGATTGCATACCCGGCGCGCTCCGATTCAATGCTGATGTCCACCAGGTCACCTGGCACCGAATGAGGCACCATTACCGATTTGCCGTCGACCCGTCCCACCCCATAGGGTCCGAAGGTCATCGCGGTAATCTCAACCAAAGGCACGCAAGTTCAACCTGAAGAATTCTCTCGCCACAGCCACGGCGGGGACGGGTGAAGCAGCCCATCTCGAGTTACAACCCATCGGGCCGTAGCGCGAGAGCGACATCTAAGCGAAGGTTCACCCGCAAATTCGATCGGAGCAAGGCGTCCGTACCATCACCTGGTATCGGCTTCAATCGTCTGGGGGGAACAAACCAGCATTCATGCGGTTAACAACTTGTGAATTCCCCGCTCAAAGGCTGCGCGCGCACTCGCGAGCCGGACCTGGTTCCAAAATCATAACATATCGAGGTGCCAGAGAGAGCCGAACCGGTGGAAAATGGCCCGGGAGCCGAGGCGAACGGACCGCGGGCACGTGCGAAATGCCACGACCTTCGGTAGCCGGTCTTCACGAACGCAGCGTCCAAAATAACCCAAGCGTCGACCGGCAAAATAGGTCGATTGCTGGGTCCGGGCCCGAGGGCTGTTCTTTTCACCATCGGCTAGCCGCCCAACTCCGTGCCGCCTTATAATGAGTGATTGTGGCGTCATCATCCGACTTCTCTGATCTCATCGCACGCAGTGTTGCACCCGACGAGCAGAACCGGCTGACCACCTTTGCCGACCGGCTCTTTGCCCGCGAACCCCGCGAACGCTTCGAGCGGATTTCAGCAGAGCGCCGTCTGGAACTCACTCGCGCGGCTTTTGACTTCTTTGCGTCCCGCAGCGAACCCATCGCGGTGCGCGTGATTCCGGGCCCCGGCGAAGGCCTCACCGTCATCGAAACCGCGATGCCCGATTGCCCCTTCATCATCGACAGCCTGCTTGAGTACTTCCGTCACCTTGGGGCGCACGTTGCGATGATGTTGCATCCGGTGTACCGCGTCGCACGCGACGACCAGGGCAGGATGGTTTCGTTGGAACAGTCCTCCTCGGCGGAACGGGGCGAGTCCTTTGTCCACGCCGAGCTCGAGACCGCGGCGGAACCCGTCGCACCGGATCGCATCGCCGCGGAGGTGCGGGCAGTCCTGATTGACGTGCGCAAAGCGACCGGCGATTTCGAGGCGATGACCTCGCGCGCCCTGCAGATTTGCGAGGAAAGCGCGGCGCAACGCGGATTGATCGACATGCGCGATTTCCTGCGCTGGCTGGTGCAGGGCGGGTTCGTGTTTCTCGGCTATCGCCGCTACAAGGTGAGCGGCTCCGATGGGGCCGGGAAGTTTGCCGCCGATCTCGGCACCGAACTCGGCATCGTGCGTGATCCCGATCAGGCGAGATTTCGCGACTACGGTTCGCTGAGCGAGATGACCGCGGCGCGGCGCAAGCTTTTCTTCGAAGGGCCCCCGCTCGTGATCAGCAAGTCACGCCTCGAGTCGCAGGTGCATCGCCGCAGCCTGATGGACACCATCGCGATTCGGCGCTCCGGACCGGGCAACCAGGTTGAAGCCTTCGATTTTTTTATTGGCCTCTTCACCTCGCGGGCATATGCCGAAGAGTCGCAGCACATTCCGATTTTGCGCACCAAACTGCGGCAGGTAATAGATTCCGAGCACGCGGTGCCCGGTTCGCACGATTACAAGGAACTGGTCGCCACTTTCAACAGCTTTCCCAAGGAGGAACTCTTTCGCGCGTCGACCGCGGAACTGCTCGAACAGCTGCAGGTTATTCTGGATCTCAAAAACGAAACCGCGGTGCGCTTGAAGACCCTGGCCGATGTCCAGCGCGGAATGGTCATCGCGCTGGTGGTTATGCCGCGTGAGGGGTTCGCGGCAGACGTACGAGTCAGAATTCAGCAGGCGCTCGCGGACGGCCTCAATGGCACCCTGATGTACTACGTGCTTGCCATAGGGGAGGGGTACACCGCGCGCCTGCATTTCTGTTTTGATGCGGATCCGCCCAAAGCGGGCAGCATCAGGGAACTCGAAAGCCAGGTCAAGCAGCTGGCTCATCGCTGGGAGGATCGGCTCCAGGAGCTGCTCCTGGCGAAACTTGGCACACACCAAGGCCGCGAGATCTGGGCACGATGGACCGGAGCGTTCGGGGCAGAGTACCAGGCGGTGACCAGTACGGAACGCGCGGCGACGGATGTCGAGCGCATCGAAGCGCTGATGAGCGAGGGTCGAAGCTTCGCCGCGGAAGTCGCACCCGCCGAAGCCGCCGGCGCCGATTCCGACCAGCTGCGAATGGCTGGAATCGGCGACCCTCCAGCGTTGTCCGAACTGATGCCGATTCTGCAGAACTTCGGGCTTGCGGTTGTGTCTGAAGACTCACACGTGTGCCGACCGCAGCTCGGCGCACGGCGTGCTTACGTCGCGGAATTTTCCGTGCGCGGTGCGGACGGACAACCGCTGCGGGATCTGCCGGGAGCCGGCTTCCTTGCCGACGCGATTGTCGCGGTGCGCAGCGGTCAGGCTGAGGATGACCCGCTCAACGCGCTGGTGCTCACCACCGGTCTTGGGTGGCGCGAAGTTGCACTGCTCCGGACCTATCTGGCAGCGGCCTTTCAGATGCGTCTGGCGCCGGCACGGCCTACTCTTCGGCACGCGCTGGTGACGTATCCGCAGCTCGCACGTGCGATGTTCGAACTGTTTGCGGCGCGCCTCGATCCGGACAGCGTGGCCGCGGCGCAAGACATCGCTGCGCTACGCGCTGCCTACCTGGAGAAGCTGGGCGCGGTCGAGAGCATCGCCGACGACCGCACCGCGCGAACCTACCTAAGCATGGTCGAAGCCACCGTCCGCACCACGTACTTTTGCGAGATACCACAACCCGATCCTTACATCGCGCTCAAATTCGAAAGCGGAAAGATCGCCAACCTGGATGACACTCCGCCGTTGTACGAAATCCACGTCAACAGTCCCCGCATGGAAGGGTGCCATCTGCGCGGTGGCAGGGTTGCCCGTGGGGGAATCCGCTTCAGCGACCGGGTCGACGATTACCGCACCGAAATTCTCGACCTTATGAAGACCCAGACGGTCAAGAACGCGGTCATCGTGCCGACCGGATCCAAGGGTGGCTTCATCGTCAAACGTCCCGCCGAGGCGGGGCCGCCCGGAGTCGAGGCCTACAAGACGCTGATGCGCGCGATGCTCGACCTGACCGACAACGCGACCGCCGGCGCGGTGGTGCATCCGCCGCGCGTCAAGGTGCTGGACACCGACGGACCGTATCTGGTGGTCGCAGCCGACAAAGGCACCGCGGCATTCTCCGACATAGCAAATGAAATCGCCATTGAACGCGGTTTCTGGCTCGGCGATGCGTTCGCATCCGGCGGCGAACACGGTTTCGACCACAAGCGGATGGGCATCACCGCGCGCGGCGCGTGGGAGTCGGCGCGCCGGCATCTCCACGAAATGGGCCGTGACCCCGACCGCGGCACCCCGCTCACCATGATCGGTATCGGCGACATGTCGGGCGACGTGTTCGGCAACGGCCTTCTTCGATCACGTAATTTGAAACTCATCGCGGCGTTCGACCATCGCCATATCTTCATCGACCCCGACCCCGATCCGGCGACCAGCTTCGCGGAGCGCCAACGACTCTACGAAAAGCCGTTCTCACAATGGTCGGACTACAATAGCGCGCTTATCAGTCGCGGTGGCGGGGTGTGGCGCCGCAGCCAAAAGCGCATCGACCTGAGTTCCGAGGCACGCGCCGCGCTCGGATGCGACCACGATGCGCTTGACGGGGAGAGCTTGGTACGCGCCATTCTGCGGGCCTCCGCTGACATGCTGTACAACGGCGGCATCGGCACTTACGTGCGTGCCAGTGATGAAACTGACGAACAGGTCGGTGACCATACCAACGATCTGTGCCGCGTCGCGGCCGCCGACCTGCGCGTGCGGGTGGTGGTCGAAGGCGGAAATCTCGGCTTTACCCAGCGAGCCAGAATCGAGTACGCGCTCGGCGGCGGGCGCATAAATACTGACGCAATCGACAATTCGGCCGGGGTCGACACCTCTGACCACGAGGTAAATCTCAAGGTTTTGCTTCAGCACGATACCTCGGCGGGTAAAGTCAGTTTCCAGGATCGCAACGCGCTTCTGGCTACCCTGACCGACGAGGTGGCCGCCAGCGTCCTGCGCGACAACCGCGACCAGGCGTTGATGCTCTCGCTGGAGCAGGTCCGCAGCCGCACTCATCTCGGTGCGTTCGTCGATCTGATGCAGGCGGTCCAGGCCCAAGGACCGCTCCACCGTTACGAGAGTGCGCTGCCGTCTCAGGAAGTGCTTCGCGCACGCCGGACCCGCTACCCGGGTCTCGCTCGTCCGGAACTGGCAGTGGTTACCGCTTACACGAAAATTGATTTGGTCCAGCGAATCGAGGGTACGCCGCTGCTGGAGGATCCCTATCTGACGAAGCGCTTTCTAACGCCCTATTTTCCCGAATCGATCGCCGAACGCTTCCGGGATTCGATGGACAGTCACCGTCTGCGCAAGGAGCTGATCGCGACCCGAATGGTCAATGAAATGGTCGACCTGATGGGCTCCACCTTCGGATTTGGACTGATGCGTGATCACGGAGTCGAGGCCTGGCAGGCGTTACGCGCCTGGCTCATCGCCAGCGACATCCTCGACGCGCGCGAAATGGCGGAGAGCTTCCAGGGGGGAGCTCCCTTGACGAGCAGTGGCCAGTCCGAGCTGGAGGGATTCTTTGCGCTTGAGCGCGCCGCTACCGGCGCGGCTGGATGGGCGCTCCAGAACGTCGATCGTGAACTCTCGATCGGTCCATCAGTTGAGAGCCTGAGGGGTGCGTTTCAGGATCTTGCCGTCCAGTTCGAGCAGTTCCTTACCGCGGGTGAGCGGGAGCGATTTGAGACCGCTTATCGCGAACTGCGTGGCGCGGTGGCAGACGGCGAAGCGGCCCACCGGCTGGCGCGGCTGGCATTCGCCGATCATCTGCTCAACACCCTGGGGCTAAGCTTCTCGCGCAAGATCTCCCCGGCCCGGGCGGCGGCCACCTACTTTGGGCTCTCGGCGAAGCTCGACTTTTCGCGCCTGGAATCGGCAATTGCGAATGTCAGTGATGAAGATCGCTGGGAACGGCGCGCGGCGGAGGAACTCACCGACGAGCTTCGCACCGCGCGCATCGCGCTCTGCAACGCGCTGCTCGACGAACGCGACGAGGTTCCCGTCGCGATCGAGAAACTGCGCAGCAAGCGCCCCGCGGAATTCGCGGAGACCGCCCGCCTGCTAGAGGAGCTTTCGACCATGTCAGCCGTGCCGATGCCCGCGGTCCACGTAACAGTCCGCGCCATCTCGCGGCTGGCCGCAAAGTGATTGGGAATCTCGTTCCTGCTCGACGTGCGGGCTAGGGTAAGACGCGAACCCGAAAAAACAGGCGCAGCCTATCGCAACGAAAGCCGGCAATGAATTCGGCGCTGAATATTCCGCGCATGGTGATCGCCGCCACCGCAAGCGGCTCGGGTAAAACCACCACCACGGTTGCTCTGCTGGGCGCCTTGCGGGCCAGAGGTCTGCGGGTTGTCGCCTTCAAATGCGGCCCCGACTACCTCGACCCCAGCTATCACGCCCGCGTACTGGGCAAGCCCTCGCAAAACCTCGACGGGTGGATGATGGGCCGCGACGCGGTGCTGGCGACTTTCGCGCGTTCCGCCGCAGACGCGGACATCGCGGTTATCGAGGGAATGATGGGACTCTTCGATGGCGCCACGCCGGATCGTGATGAAGGTTCCACCGCCGAGATCGCCAAATGGCTCTCCGCCCCGGTGGTGTTGGTGCACGACGCATCGGGGGTTGCCCGCACCATCTCCGCAATTGCGCAGGGGTTCGCGCAGTTCGACCCGCAACTGCGTCTGGGGGGTCTTATCTGCAACCGCGTCGGCAGCAAAGGACACCTGGATTTGCTTAGGCAGTCGCGCCCCGCTGCGCGGGTGCTGGGCGGTTTTCCGTCAAACCCGGGGTTGGCGTTTCCCGAACGCCACCTTGGGCTGATCAGCGCAACTCGCGAGGTCCTCCCGGATCGGACCATCGGTGAGTGGACACGTGCCGCAGAGGAGTGGCTCGACCTGGATGCGATCATCGAGCTTGCTCGCAGCTCGCCGCCGCTCGAAGCCCCGTCCGCGCAAAACGCCGTCACCCCCGTCGCGCGGTGTCGGATCGCAATCGCCTACGACGAGGCGTTCCACTTCTACTATGAGGACAACCTGCGCCGCCTGGAGGAGCTGGGCGCGGACCTGATTCGTTTCGCGCCAACCCGCGACCGGGTACTGCCCGAGGCCGATGGACTCTACTTCGGCGGCGGGTACCCGGAGGTTATGGCGCGGGAGCTATCATCGAATTCGAGCATGCTCGAGGGGATTCGCCGCTTCGCCGCGGACGGGCATCCCATCTATGCGGAGTGTGGTGGGCTGATGTACCTGAGTGAAGGTATTCGCACGCTCGACGGAGTGCGCTGGCCGATGCTCGCGCTGCTGCCCGGTATCGCGGCAATGGCCGAGCGCTTGCAGGCGCTCGGCTATGTCGAAGTCGAAACCTGCGCCCCCACCATACTGGGCCCGGCGGGCTTACATTTCCGGGGTCACCAATTCCGCTACTCGACCCTAGAGGCGACCGGCGGCCAGCTGCGCGCCACGCCGGCGTACTCGGTCGCGCCCAAGTGGGGCGCATCATTTCAGGAAGGGTTCGCGCGCGGGAAGGTGCTGGGCTCGTACGTTCACGCTCATTGGGCATCCAACCCCGCGGTCCCGGAAGGCTTCGTAAGATCGTGTCTCGCCTCGCTAAAACCCTGATGCTGCAGGGCACCGCCTCGTCGGTGGGCAAATCTTTGCTCACCGCGGCGCTGTGTCGGATCCTTCATGAAGACGGGTATCGCGTCGCGCCCTTCAAGGCTCAAAACATGGCCCTCAACGCCGCGGTAACCAGCACTGGTGGCGAAATTGGCCGGGCACAGGCGGTTCAGGCGGAGGCCGCGTGCATCGCGCCCACCGTCGAGATGAATCCAATTTTGCTCAAGCCCGAAGGTGCGATGCGATCACATGTGGTGATTCTGGGCAGGTCTGCGGGAAGCATGACCTGGAACGAGTACCAGAATATGCGGGCCGCGCTGATCCGCACGGTCGACGATTGCATCGCCAAACTGCGCGCCGCCTTCGATGTGGTTGTGATCGAGGGCGCGGGCAGCCCCGCCGAGATAAACCTGCGCTCGCAGGACCTCGTGAATATGCATGTGGCAGCGGCCGCCGAGGCTCCCGTGCTGCTCATCGGCGACATCGACCGCGGCGGCGTGTTCGCCCATCTGGCGGGTACGCTGGAACTGCTGATGCCCGAAGAGCGTGCGCGAATTGCCGGGCTCGTGATCAACAAATTTCGCGGCGACGCGGCGCTCCTGAAGGCCGGGCTCGACTACCTGGAATCTCGCTACCAGCTGCCGGTTCTCGGTGTCGTTCCGTTCCTCGAACGCCTGCGCATAGCAGAGGAGGACTCGGTCGCGCTGGAGGGTCGACGCACTGTACCGTCGTCGCAGGGCGCAGCTGAGCTGCAAATTGCAATCGTGCGTCTGCCGGGCATTTCGAATTACGACGATTTTTCCGCGCTCGAACATGAGCCTGGCGTCGTGGTCAGCTACGTGGAAGGCGAACAGGCAATTCGGCGCGCCGACCTGGTGATCGTTCCCGGCTCCAAAAGCACGATGCGTGACCTCGCCTGGCTGCGTCGCCTCGGACTTGACCGCCCAATCAGGGAGCGAGCCGAGGCAGGTTGGCTCACCCTCGGCATCTGCGGCGGATGCCAGATGCTCGGCGAAAGGATCGAAGATCCCGAGGGGGTGGAATCCGAGCAGCGCGCCACCGATGGCCTCGGCATATTGCCACTGACGATCCACTTCGAGCGAGCCAAGCGTACCGCCCAGGTTCGCGCCACGGTCGACAGTGCCTCGTTCATCGGTGTGCGATCCGGCGCGGGCGAAGTTAACGGCTATGAAATCCACATGGGCCGCACCATCGCGGCCACGGGCGCGGCGTCCCCCTTTCGAATCATCAGCCGCAACGGCCAGCCCTGCGACGCACCCGATGGCGCCCTCAGCCCAAACCACGCCACCGTCGGAACGATGCTGCATGGGATCTTTGAGAACGACGGGGTGCGCGCCGCGCTCCTGTCGTCGCTGCGAAAACGCAAAGGTTTGCCCGAACCTGAAGGTCCTTTGGTTGCCTCCCGCGATGCGGAGTACGCTCGCCTCGCGGCGGTGGTCCGCGCATCGCTTGACATTGCTGCGGTAAAGAGAATGTCGGGAATCGCCTGAGTGTCTCGGGGGCGTCACTTTGCGAAGCCGCGTAGCTACCATGCGCGGATCGAGGAATAGAGACCGGGATCCGCCGAACTCAATCTCTTTGGTGGTTTCACCGGTGCAAAGAAATTCAGCGCAACCAGCCTTCACAGGTTTGATAGGCAGGCCGTTTCGCACCCTGCTAAAATCGGTGACCTTATGAAGGCCGTCGACTCCCCGTCCGGGTCAAAGACACTCGCGGATGTTCCCGCGGCACCGCTCACGCTTGAGGGCTTCGGCATCCTGCACCAGATGTTCCGCCTGCGCCGCCAGCCGTGGCGTGCGATGCCGGAACCGCAGCGTCGCCAGATGGTTGAGGACGCGGTCAAGACCTTCACCGCGATGGCGTCGCGCGAAGACGGTGAAAGCGCGCTCTTCGCGGAGCTGGGACACAAGGGCGACCTGCTGGTCATTCATTTCCGTCGCAGCTTCGACGAGCTCAATGCGGCGCAGCTGGCGGTCGGCGCGCTGCCCTTGAGCGACTATCTCGAACCCACTACCTCGTATGTTTCGGTGATCGAGATAGGGCTCTACGAGGCGACCGTCGCGCTTCATGCGCGTTTGGCCGAGGAGAACATCCGACCGCGCACGCCGGAATGGCAGCGCGCGGCGGATGATGAACTCGCAAGCCAGCGTCACAAGATCGCATCGCGGCTTTATCCGAAGATCCCGAATCGCCGTTACCTGTGTTTTTACCCCATGGACAAGAAGCGCGAGGGCGAGCAGAACTGGTATCGCCTGCCGATGGAAGAGCGGCGCCGCCTAATGCACGATCACGGAATGGTCGGACGCCGATTCGCCGGCGAAGTGACCCAGATAATTTCCGGTTCGATCGGTTTCGACGATTGGGAATGGGGCGTGGATCTGTTCGCCGACGATCCGCTGGTCTTCAAAAAGCTCGTATACGAGATGCGCTTTGACGAGGCCAGCGCGTCATACGCGAAGTTCGGCCCGTTTTACGTGGGAATCCGCTTGGCGGCCGCGGAGCTGCACAAAGCTCTCGCCGTCTGATTCCAAATTTTCGCGAAATCTGCGTAATCTGCGGATTTTCTGAGTCCAGGTCTCCAGGAGCAACGCGATGATCACCCCCGGCGACGACTTCCCAATTCATCAAACCCCGGAGCCAGTGCAGCAGGTTTTTACCAGCGATCGTAACTTTTACGATCGATTTTTCTTCAACGGCTATTGGCGAGATGGCGAGCCCTATTTCTCGGTGGCGATGGGCATCTACCCCAACGTGGGGATAATCGACGCCGCCGTGAGCGCGATCGTGGGCGGCACCCAACACTGCGTGCGGGCGTCGCGGGTTCTTGGTGCAGACCGACTGGACACTCGCGTCGGGCCGATCTCGATTGAGATCGTACGTCCGACCCGAACGACGCGGGTGCGGGTAGATCATGCGGAGATCAAGGCAGACCTGACTTTCGAGGCGCGCGTCAATCCCATGGAAGAGCCGCGCTTCACGCGACGCGCCGGTCCGCGGACCGTGATGGACCTGACCCGTTTCACCCAGCACGGCAGCTATTCCGGAACTCTCACCGTGGCGGGGCATAAATTCGATGCTTCCCAATCGCGAGTGTGGGGTTCGCGCGACCGCTCGTGGGGCGTGCGCAACCTGGGACCGCCGGATCCGGCCGGGGTTCCCTCTACTGCCGCCGCGCAGTTCTTCTGGCTGTGGTCCCCAACCAACTTCGACGACCTGTGCACCCATTTCGACGTGAATGAAAACTCCGACGGTTCGCGCTGGCACGAGTTCGGAGCCGTAGCCAAAGCCGGGGTGGCTGCGCCCGCGGAGCTGGCAACCGCGGTCGATTGGCAGGTTAACTACCTTCCCAACACTCGCCATGCGCGCAGCGCGGAGATCCTGCTGACGGCGCCTGGCGGGCAAACCCGCATCGAACTCGAGACGCTCTACAACTTCTATATGCACGGCATCGGCTACGGACACCCCAAGTGGGGACACGGGATGTACGTCGGCACCGATGTGTCAGCCTATGAGTCGTTCAAAGTCGGTGAGGTGGTCCAGACGCTGCCGCTCAATCAACACATCCAAGCGGTATGCCGCGCGAGGTCAGGTTCCCGTGAAGGAATGGGAATCCTGGAGATGCTGATAATCGGCGCGCACGAAAAGAGCGGCCTTAAGACCCTGCTCGACATGCATCCGTAGGAAAATTCAGCGTCGCACCTGCGTGGGATGGGACCCGGCTTAGCCGAGGCGGGAACCCGGTCGGGAAGAGCCCTCCCGAACCAGAACACGTCCCAATTCCGCGATGGTTCGGTTGGCCTCAGCCGCGCAGCTTCTCGAAGATACGATTGACAAACCCTGCCGCCTTGGGCCGCTCGGGAGCAGCGGGAGGCTCCCTGCCCTCGCGGAGCGCCTCGAAAATCGCCTCCACTTCTCCATCCACCGGAAAGCGGCCGGTCTTCGCCTTGGAGAAAACCAGCGCGTCATTGACGAAGACATCGAACTGACCGGTCGCGCCCGGCGTGATTTCGGAAGCTTCGCCGTACCGCCCCTCGAGTGACGCAGCCAAACTGGCCGCGCGAGGTTTGTACCCTCAAGCAGAGCAGTAGAGAATTTTAGTCGCCATAGGTGGGAGCCTACCCCTAACCGGAGCACGGCTCAAATCTCGCCGCCCGGGAAAACCTGCAGGCTACAGCGTATTAACGGGTTGGTACTCGCCAAACACCTGGCGCATCGCATCGGCAATTTCGCCCAGCGTGCACCACGAACGGACCGCCTCGACAATAGTGGGCATGACATTCGACCCGTCGCGCGCCGCGGTTTCCACTTGCTTAAGCGCCTGTGCGGCCTTGGCCGAGTCGCGCTCGGCCCGCACTCTCGCCACACTTCGCTTCTGCTTCTCTTCGAGCTCGGGATTCACCTTGAGGATATCGGTCGGCGGGTCACCGCCGGAGGTAAACTGATTGACGCCGACGATGATCCGTTCCCTGGTCTCGATTTCGCGCTGGTAGAGATAGGCGGCATTCTGAATCTCGCGCTGCAGATAGCCTCGCTCGATCGCGGCCACGGCGCCGCCGAGATCGTCGATCTTTGAGAGATATTCGGAGGCCTTCTGTTCGAGCCGCTGGGTCAGGCTTTCGATCAGGTAGGAACCGCCCATCGGATCGATGGTGTCGGCGACACCTGACTCATAGGCAATCAGCTGCTGCGTCCGCAGCGCCAGCAACACCGAGGACTCGGTGGGCAGCGCCAGCGCCTCGTCTCGGGAGTTGGTATGCAGCGACTGCGCACCGCCCAGGACCGCGGCCAGCGCCTGCAGGGTCACCCGAACGACGTTATTGTCGACCTGCTGCGCGGTGAGGGTCGCGCCGGCGGTCTGCGCATGAAAGCGCATCATCATCGAGCGCTCGTCCTGCGCGCCAAACCGATCCTTCATGATGCGGGCCCACATTCGGCGCGCGGCGCGAAACTTTGCAATTTCCTCGAAGAAGTTGTTGTGAACGTTGAAAAAGAACGACAGCCTGCTCGCGAAGCTGTCGACCGTGAGTCCTGCCTTGAGCGCGGCGTCCACGTAGGCGATCCCGTCCGCCAGCGTAAAGGCCAGCTCCTGGGCGGCGGTCGAGCCGGCTTCGCGGATGTGGTAGCCGGAAATGGAAATCGTGTTCCAGTTGGGAACTTCTTTCGAGGCGAAGCTGAAGATGTCGGTGATGATCCGCATCGAGCCGCGCGGCGGATAGATATAAGTCCCGCGCGCGATGTATTCCTTCAGCAGATCGTTCTGAATCGTCCCGTTGACTTTGTCCCACCCCACCCCTCGCCGCTCGGCCACGACCAGATAGAGCGCGAGCAGGATCGCGGCGGTCGCGTTGATCGTCATCGAGGTCGAGATCCTGTCCAGCGGCAATTCCTCGAGCAGCGTTTCCATGTCCGCCAGCGAGCAGATCGAAACCCCGACCCGGCCCACTTCCCCGCTGGCCAGCGGGTGATCGGCATCGCGCCCCATCTGGGTTGGCAGGTCAAACGCCACCGAAAGCCCGGTTTGTCCCTGCTCGAACAGGTAGCGATAGCGGCGATTGGATTCTTCCGCGGTGCCGAAGCCGGCGTACTGGCGCATGGTCCAGAGCCGCCCGCGATACATGGTCGGTTGGACACCGCGGGTGAAGGGGTAGTCGCCGGGAAAACCGAGGTCGCGGGTGAAGTCAAATCCGTTGGAGTCGGTGGGATCGTAGACCCGATCGATTTCGATGCCCGAGGTCGTGGAAAACTGCTTCTTGCGTTCTGCGCCGCGCTTGAGTGCCGGGGCAAGCTTGCGCTCTTCCCACCCCTTGCGTGCGTTCGCGATCCTGGTGCGGTCGTCCTCTGTCATGATGGCTACTCGATTACCAGCAGCAGTTCGCCCTTCTCCACCGTCTGGCCCGCCGCCACCTTCACCTCAACAACCTTACCAGCCTTGGGGCTCTTAAGCTCATTCTCCATCTTCATCGCTTCGACGATGATCACTCCCTGATTGACGGCCACCTCATCTCCGGCCGCGACCAGCACGTTGACCACCCGACCAGGCATGGCGGCCTTTATCTCGGCGCGTCCGCTGATCTCCCGCGGTCCTTTTCGCGCCCGCAGCGCGTGACGAGCGGCGTCGATCAAGGTCACTCGGGTCGCACCGGCGCGGGAAGCAACAACGATCTCTTCCCCCTCCCGCACCAGGTCGAAATCGAACGAGCGGTTGTTGAGAATGATTGACACCGAGGCCGGTCCGACGCGTCGCAGGTCGGCTTCGAAGCGATGGGCACCAAAGCTGATCGCGTAGGTTTCCGCCGAGAGCTCCTCGATCTCAACCTCGTGCTCCGCGCCCGCAATGGTCGCGATGTACCGCACCGCCGTCCTTATCTCCTCAACATGTCAAGCCGTCCGAAGGTACGCCACGGCGAACCGCGATCGCGCCCAGGCCCCGCAGTGGCCGGTCCGTTCGCATGATTGGTGTTGCGCTGCAGCGCAACCGCGGCCAACAGCATCGCCGCGGTACGCGCAAAATCGGCGTCCGGGGCGCCGCCCGCCTCCGGATGATACTCACGGCTGATGAAACTCGTGTCGAAGTTGCCGGCCAGGAATTGGGGATGGTTCACGATCCAGCGATGAAACGCGAGGTTGGTCGTCAATTCGCCCGCGATCACGAACTCGCCGAGGGCCCGGCGCATCCGGTCGATGGCCTGCGCGCGATCGGCGCCCCATGCCACCAGCTTGGAAATCATGGGATCGTAGAAAATGGGAACCTCCGCACCCGCATAGACGCCCGCGTCATTGCGGATGCCGGGGCCGTCGGGGAAGCGCAGGGTCTCGATCTTTCCCGGCGCGGGTACGAATCCGGCTGCCGGGTCTTCCGCATAGATTCGGCACTCAATCGCCCATCCACGCTGGGTAATTTCGCCCTGCTGGAAAGGCAGCGGTTTGCCCGCGGCGATTTCCATCTGGGTCCGTACCAGGTCGATCCCGGTGACCATCTCGGTGACCGGATGTTCAACCTGGATGCGGGTATTCATTTCCAGGAAGTAGAAGTTGCGGTCCGCATCGGCGAGGAATTCGACGGTCCCCGCGCTGCGATAGCCGACGGCTTTGGCCGCCTGCACTGCGACCTCACCCATCCGCGTGCGCATCGCCGGAGTAACGAATGGCGAGGGAGACTCCTCAACCACCTTCTGATTACGACGCTGGATGGAACATTCGCGCTCGAAGACGTGAACCGTGTTCCCCTTCTGGTCCGCCAGCACCTGCATCTCGATATGCCGCGGATTGCGTACAAACTTCTCCACGTAAAATCGCCCGTCACCAAACGATGACTTTGCTTCGCTGGAGACGGTACGCACCACCGAGGCCAGGTCGTGGTCCCCTTCCACCAGCCGCATCCCTTTGCCCCCACCACCGGCCGCGGCTTTGATCATGATCGGGAAGCCGATTTTTTTGGCGATCGCGCGGACTTCCGTTTCCGTCTCCAGCGTTCCCGGAGAACCCGGCACCACCGGCACGCCCGCGGCCGCCATCAGCTTGCGCGCCTCGACCTTGTCCCCCATCTTTTCGATCGCTTGTGGCGGAGGGCCGATCCACACGAGTCCGGCCTTCTCGGCCGCGCGCGCGAAGCCTGCATTCTCAGAAAAGAATCCGTACCCGGGATGAATCGCGTCTGCCCCGGTGCGCCTGGCCGCATCGAGAATGCGATCGATTTTCAGGTAGCTCTCGGCCGCCGGCGCGGGACCCACCAGCACCGCCTGATCGGCTTCGCGCACGTGCAGCGCCGCGCGGTCCGGCTCCGAGTATACCGCGACCGACTCCAGGCCAAGATCCCGGCACGCCCGGATTATGCGGACTGCGATTTCACCGCGGTTGGCAATCAGCACTCGTTTAAACATCTGATCTCGGGAGCACCTGGCCTCGGGGCTGTGCAGACTCCTGTCTGAAACCTGGTGGCGACATTCTGCCTCACAGCGGAATATTGCCGTGTTTGCGCGGCGGATTCTTGTCGCGTTTGTTTTCCAGCGCCTTCAGCGCCGAGATAACCCGCGGACGAGTGTCACGCGGCAGCAGTACCTCATCGATGTAGCCCAGTTCGGCTGCCTTGAAGGGGTTGGCAAACTTCTGACGGTACTCGTCGATCAGGCGGGTACGTTCCGCCGCCTTCATTTCATTTCGATTGAGGATGTTGATCGCCTGATCAGGGCCCATGACCGCGATTTCGGCGGTCGGATATGCAAAGTTAAGGTCTCCCCGGATGTGCTTCGATGACATCACGTCGTAAGCGCCACCGTACGCTTTGCGCGTGATCACCGTGACCTTGGGAACCGTCGCCTCACAGAATGCGTAGAGCAGCTTGGCGCCGTGCCGGATGATGCCGCTGAATTCCTGCGCGGTACCGGGCAGGAAGCCGGGAACATCGACGAAGGTCACCAGTGGAATGTTGAACGCATCGCAGAAACGCACGAAGCGCGCGGCCTTCACCGATGCATCGATATCGAGACATCCCGCCAGAAACGCCGGCTGGTTGGCGACCACCCCGATCGAGTAGCCACCCAGCCGCGCGAAACCGATCAACACGTTGCGCGCGAAGTCCTTCTGAACCTCCAGAAAATGCCCCTCGTCCACCACGCGCCGGATAATCTCGCTCATGTCGTAGGGCTTGTTCGGGTTCTCGGGCACGATCGAATCGAGTTCGGCATCGCGGCGGTCCGGATCATCGGTGCTGGAAACGAAGGGCGCGTCCTCGACGTTGTTTGATGGCATGTACGAAAGCATCTCGCGCACCAGCAGCAGCGCCCCCTGGTCGTCGTCCGCTTCCAGGTGGCAAACCCCGGACTTTTGCGCATGGGTGTCCGCCCCACCCAGCTCCTGCATGGTGACGTCTTCGTGGGTCGCCGCCTTAATCACGTCGGGACCGGTGATGAACATGTACGAGGTATCGCGGACCATAAGTATGAAATCGGTCATCGCTGGAGAATACACGGCGCCACCCGCGGCCGGTCCCATGATCACCGAGATTTGCGGCACCACTCCCGACGCAAGTACGTTGCGCAGGAAGATGTCGGCATAGCCGGCCAGGGAAACGACTCCTTCCTGGATACGCGCGCCGGCGCCGTCGTTGAGTCCGATGACCGGACACCCGGTCTTGGTCGCAAGGTCCATCACCTTGCAGATCTTTTCCGCGAATGCCCCCGACAGACTCCCGCCAAACACCGTGAAGTCCTGGGAGAAGATACACACGCGGCGGCCGTCGATGGTGCCGTAGCCAGTCACCACGCCGTCGCCCGGGATCTTCTGGACATCAAAATCGGCGATCCGATGGGTCTTGAACTTGTCGAGCTCGACGAACGAGCCGCGATCGAGAAGAAATTCGATGCGCTCGCGGGCCGTCATCCGGCCATTGGAGCGTTGGCGCTTGAGGCGCTCCTCACCGCCCCCGAGCTCGGCCTGGCGCGACAATTCCTGGATGCGGTCGAGGTTTTCCTTAAGTCCCATGCTCAAATTCCGGGCAATTAAAAATCATACGGCGCGCGAAGCCGCCGGTGCAACGCGAGCGCCGCAGAATAGATACCGTATGTTCACGCACGGTTAAAGGCGCCGAGAAAAGCGGGCCACCCGAGGTCGGGCTCCAGGCTCACGGCCGCGACCCTGCGATCGGCCCGGTTGAAACTTGGGGAGTCAGAACGCCGCTTCGGTTTCCTGATATTCCGGCGAAATCGCCTCGAGTTCCCTGCCCGCGGTCTCGGGAAAGCCGAGATACATGATGAGCGGTGCAATCATCCAGATCGCGGTCATGTAGGTGATCGCAGTCCAATGGGAGTGCGTGTATCGGTATAGCAACCCTTCGAGCAGAAATCCGATCGCACCGCCGGTGGTTCCCGCAACCGAAAGCGCGCTCCCGGCGGTCGATCGATGCGAGGTCGGGAACAACTCGGCGGCATAGGCCGAGAAAATCGTGCTCGCCGCGGTGTCGAAGAACAACATGAGCACCCACGCCGGAATCACGCTGCGCCCCGACGCGCTGTAAACCCAGATGGTCATCAGCGGCGCGAGCAAATAGCACAACGAACCCATATGACGACGCCCGAAGCGATCGCTGAGCCGACCGACGATAATGTTACCCATGATTCCGACCGCTCCCCCGATAAAGAAGAGCTTGGTGACGTCCGCCGGGGTGTAGCCGTGCGCATTCTGCAGGTAAAGGGGGAAAAAGAATCCCGCCGGATTGCCGCCCATATTGCCGAGAAAGGTCACGGTCAGGAGCATCAGCAGTCGTCCCGGGTAGGCGCGCAACAGCGCGCCGAATGGTCGGGCGACGTTGGACAGACGCGGCGCGCTGTGAGTGGCTTGCTCGAAGCGGTGGCTCTCAGGTAAAGCGCGGCGCAGCGGAATGATCAAGACCAGCGGAATCAGCGCGAGCGCGTACAAGCCGCGCCACCCGTACGGGATCACGTTGACGAAGGCAAACACCAGCGCCGCGATTCCGTAACCTACCGAGGCCAGCGCGCCAAGCAGTCCGACCGTCCATCCCCGCACCCCCGCGTCTACCTCCTCGACCAGAATCACCAGCGCCACGGTGGCCTCTGCGCCCGCGAAAGCGCGCGACAGGACCTGGAAAATGACGAAGGTACGCTGATCGGGTGCCAGCGCGCTCAGTCCGGTGAACACCGTGTAGCCGAGGATCGTGTAGAGCAGGAGCTGGCGGCGCCCGAAGACGTCGGCGAGCGGGGTTATCAGCAAGGACAGCAGGTAGCCAAGCCTGATGAACGAAGCCATCACGCCAAGCCGGCCTTCGGCGATTTTGAGTCCCTTCTGAATCTGCTTGAGCGCGAGGCTCAGCAGTGCGCGATCGTACTGATCAAAGAATCCTGCCGTGATCGCGATCGCAAATACCCGCCATTGGCGGCGCGTGAACTCCGGGGTCCGCCCGAACAGGCCAAAGTGAATACTCCAGCGCTCTTCGTCGCGAGACGGCTCCTGCGCAAGCGCGGTCTGAGCATCACTCATGGAAATTGCAGTCCCGGGGGGCTGCGTTCACCGAATTTCCATCCTGAGGGAGTCCAACCCGCGCAGGAAGTACGAGCCCTTGTAGGTCAGAGGCGCCGACGGATCCGAGAGATGGAGTTTGGGAAAGCGCCGCAGGGTTTCACCGATAGCGATAGCTCCCTCCAACCGCGCCAGTGGTGCGCCGATGCAGTAGTGCACGCCTTCGCCGAACGCCACGTGATCACGCACTTCGCGGGTTATGTCGAACCTGTCCGGGTCGGGAAACTGTGCCGGATCGTGATTTGCCGCTGCCAGCAGTATGAAGCATTCGGCGCCCGCCGGTATCGCGGTGCCGCCGATTTCCACGGCAGCGGTTGCGCGACGTGAGGTGGCCTGTACCGGTCCGTCATAGCGCAGCATCTCTTCGATCGCACGCGGACCGAGCTCCGGACTGCGCCGCAACAATTCCATCTGGTCCGGATGCCGCCCGAGCGCCAGCATCCCGTTGCCAATCAGGTTGGTCGTGGTTTCGTTGCCGGCGAGGAGCAGCAGCACGACAAAGGCAATCAGCTCCTCGGCGCTCATCGCTTCGTTATCGACGTGAGCGGCGACCAGCGCGCTTATCAGGTCCGGACCGGGCTGGGTGCGGCGCTTCTCGATTTCGCGGGCGAAGTACGAGCGCAGCTGGTTGATGATCTTAACCACGTCATCCGGCATCGGCTGGCCGGGAATCGTGTTTTCGCCGGCGATGATGATGTCCGACCATTCTTTGAAGGTCTGGTATTGCTCAGGTGGAACGCCCAGCATTTCCGCAATCACCATTACCGGGAGCGCGTTGGCCAGATCGGCCATGACTTCGAGGCTTCCTCGGCCCTCGACTTCGTCCAGCAGGTGGGTGGCAATTTCGCGAATCCGGGGCTCCATCTCGCGAATCCGGCGGGGAGTGAAGTCGCGGGAGACGAGCCGGCGGAGCCGAGTTTGCACCGGCGGGTCGGAAAAGAGCATGGTTGCCGCACCGCGGAATAGTCCACGTTGCCGCACTTCGGGGCTTATCTGCTGCACGCTCGAAAACCGTGCCCAGTCTCGCAGGATTGCGGTGACATCGGCGTACCGCGTGACAATCACGGCGGGCTGGCCGAACAGGTCAATGGTGCGCGGAGAGCCGTCGAGCAGGGCCCGGTAATAGGGGTAAGGATTGTCGCGGAACGACTTGTCCCACGGATTGAAGTAGATTCCGGTCGATTGAGCTTCCATCCCGTGACTTCCGTCTCCTTGGTCAACTTAAGCCGCCCAGACCCATGCCAAGCTCGGTGCCACGCTAAAAGGGCGGACCGTATTGCAAATCCGCGACGCCAGCCGCAGTGACCAGGCTGCATGCAGTCGGTTCGCTACGTTAGCGCATCAATCGATCGCCATTTCCAGGTGCGCCAGGCCCCGTAGGAAGTAGGAGCCCTTGTACTTAAGCGGCGCCTCGGGATTCGCCAGACGCAATCGGGGAAAACGTTCCAGCATGGTCGCTATGGCGATCGAACCCTCGACTCTGGCCAGGCCCGAGCCCAGACAAAAATGGATGCCTTCGCCGAACGCCAGATGGTCATTCGGATCGCGGGTGATGTCGAACTTGTCGGGGTCCGGGAAGTGCGCGGGATCGCGGTTGGCGGCCGCGACCATCACGAAGACCCCGGTGCCTGCCTTGATGTCGGTGCCGCCGACGTTGGTGTCGCAAGTAGCAGTCCGAAACGTGGACTGCACCGGACCGTCGTAACGGAGCATCTCGTCGATCGCGCCTGGCATCAGTTCGGGCTTTTGACGCAGCAGTGCCATCTGATCCAGATGACGACCCAGGGCCAGCATCCCGTTGCCAATCAGGTTGGTGGTGGTCTCATTACCGGCCAGGAGCAGCAGAATCACGAAAGCCAGTAGCTCCCCGGCGCTCAACGCTTCGCTCTGTTCATGTGCAGCGACCAGCGCGCTCACCAGGTCCGGCCCCGGCCTACCGCGGCGGCTTTCTAGTTGCCTCGAGAAAAACTCCCTGAGCTCGCTCATCGCCAGCTTAATATCGTCGGGCATCGGCATGCCCGGAAGCACGTTGTCTGCCTCGACGATCTTGTCCGACCAGTGCTTGAAGGTCTGGTACATTTCCGGGGGTACGCCGAGCATCTCGGCGATGACCATGACCGGCAGCGTGTTGGCGACATCTGCCATCACATCGAGACTTCCCTTGCGCTCCGCCCCGTCGACGAGTTGGGCGGCGATTTCGCGGATTCTGGGCTCCAGCTCACGAATGCGCCGCGGCGTAAAGTCACGCGACACGAGCCGGCGCAGGCGAGTGTGCACCGGTGGATCCGCCACCAGCATCGATGGGTCTTGGCCAAGTAGATTGTTCTGCTCTTCGAAGCCAGTGGTAGCGAGCTGCGCGCTGGAGAAATTTGCGTGATCGAGCAGAACCGCCCGAACGTCCGCATAGCGTGCGACCAGGGCCATGTCCATTACCAGGTTGATGATCCGCGGAGGCCCGTCAAATAGCGGCTTATAGTGCGGATACGGATTTGCGCGGAAGTTCTCATCCCATGGGTTGAAGTAAATTCCTGCGGAGTCGGTAGTCGACGGCGTCGCAGCAGCCATGTGTGTTTTTCCTCCTAGTTGGGACCGCCCGATGCGCGCACGGAGACGAGAATCGAGGTGGCCAATTTCTTAAGCCACGCAATTGCCCTCACAAACGCCGGCGGATCGTCACCTGCGGCAGAGAACAGTTCGCGCTCGAGCCCCAGCGCTTCAAGCTGGCCGAACACCAGATCGATAAGCGCGTCCAATTCCTCGTCGTGGCCCGCGGGCCAATCGAGAATCTGCGCGAAACCAAGGCGTATTTTCTCGGTGAGTTGCTGGCCGGCAGTCAGCACGAGCTCTCGCAGCTGCGGATCGGTGCGACTTGCAACCACCAGCTCGAGCCAGGCGTAGAAGGTCGGTCCTTTGAACACCGGCCATAAAAGATCGATGAGGCCCTCTAACCGATTGATCGGATTACCGGCGGGAAGCTCGCTCGATAGGGTGCGAACTTCCTCGGCGCGCAGATCGAAAACGTACTCAAGGGCTTTTACGACCAGCTCATTCTTGGTCGGAAAGTGATGGAGCTGCGCGCCACGCGAGACCCCCGCCCGCGCCGCTATCTCGACGGTAGTGGTCCCCACGTAGCCCCGCTCGTAGAGACAAGCGACGGTCGCATCCATTAGTCGGCGACGGGTCTCGGCGCTGCGTTCTTCCTGAAGGTTGGGCATTTTTCAGGTTTCAGCATCCCGTATACCATCATTCTCGACTGATGCAAACAGTCATGACTGTTTTTTTCGATCCATTAGCCAAATCGAGTCCTTATATGGACTTTCTGACTTTCTAACGGCCGCGGAAACTGGGACGACGTTTTTCGAGGAACGCCCGCACGCCCTCGCGGTAGTCATCGCTGTTGAAGCACGTCGCCACCAGCTCGGCCACGCCCTCGATATCACGCTGGCCAGAATCCTTGATGCATTCACGAATCGTGGCTTTGGCAGCCTTGATGGTGAGCGGCGCGTTGGCCGCCATCCGGGTCACGTAGTCGCGCACCCACGACTCAAGCTCCCGGGCTTCCACCACCCGATTGACGAGCCCCATGGTGAACGCTTCATCGGCATCGAACAGCCGGGCCGAGAAAAGAATATCGCGCGCGTTGGCATGACCGACCGTTTGCGTGAGCGCAATGACGCCTTCGAGGGGGTAAGCCAGTCCCAGGCGCGCGGCCGGAATTCCCATCCTGGTTCCACGCGCCGCGATGCGAATATCGCAGGCCAGCGCGACCTGGACCCCGCCTCCAATGCACACGCCCGAGATCATCGCGACGATCGGCGTCGAACATTCCAGCATCGAGTTGATGGCGCGATTGGGTGCTTCGCGGTAGAGGCGCGCCTGTGACGCATCGGAGCGCAGCGCCGGAAACTCGGAAATATCCGCTCCGGCGATAAAAGCTTCGGGCGTCGAGCCGGTCATGACGATGGCGCGGATCGCTTCGTTGCGATCGAGCTCGGTGATTGCCTCGGGAATTCGCTGCCAGGTCCGGAGATTAAGCGCGTTGCGCACCTCGGGCCGATTCAGCACGACCCATCCGATTGGTGGTTCGTGCCTGACGAGTACCGGGTCGGTTGCATTTTGCTCGCTCATTGCCACGCTCGCTCCCGCGATACGCTTGAGAACGGTGAGTCGAAGGGGTTCGAGTCAGGATTTTGAGCATATTTGAGTGCTGGACGAAACCACGTGCAGAAGCGGCCCGGAGGCCGACCGGCCATCGAACACCTGCTGCAATCCAGACGGCCCTCTGCCTGGCGAGGACTCCGTGAAGACGAGTTACCAGGTTAGACGAATATGAGAAGGGTTTCCTGCCGAGGCAGGAAACCCTTCATCCGAGCTCAGTAATTTGGAAACCGTATCAATCGGCAGCGAGCGGGCCACGCAGGAGCTTGCCGGGCAGCGCGCCGGTGTGCTCGTTGTTGCGTAGCAGCACCTGTCCATTCACCACCGTGGCCAGCAGCCCCTCGGACTTCTGTTTGAGCCGCCTGGCACCTGCAGGCAGGTCGTGGGCGAGTTCCGGCAGCTTCGGCGTGATCTTCTCTGGATCGAAGACCATCACGTCTGCGAAGTTGCCTTCGCGGAGCAGACCGCGACCCTTGAGGCCCCAGTGATAGGCCGGAACGAAGCTCATCATTCGGATGGCCTGCTCCAGCGTGAGCGCCTGTTTTTCGCGCACCCAGTGGCTGAGCACGTGGGTCTGCAGAGACGAATCCATGATTTGCGACACGTGCGCACCGGAATCCGAGAAGGTCACCACCGAGCGCGGATGCTTCATCATTTCCAGCACGCGATCCTGGTCCTCGTTCACCAGGGTCTGCATGAAAAACTGCTTGAGGTTCTTCGCCAGCGCGAGATCGATGATTACGTCGACCGGATCCTTGTGCTCGGCATCCGCTATTTCGGCGATCGATCGATGGGGCGGCGTCGGGCGCAGCAGCGGAAAGATCCATTTGAAGTTCGCGGACCGGGCTTCCGCTCCGACTCCCCGATCGGCCTCCCCGCGCTCGTGCGCAGCCTCCACCAGCTTGCGCCTGGTGTCGGGGTTGCGCAGCGCAGCTTCCTGTTCGGCTAGCGGGAGCTTGCGAATCTCCTTCCACGCGGGAATCCGGTCGAACGGCATCATGGTTTCGAACGACAGAAGTATATTCAGCGACCGGCTATGGACCTGAATAAACATTCTGCCGCCTGCTGCTGCGGTCTCATCGGCGAGCTTGAAGTAATTGCGCCAGTAGTCGGGAGCCCGGCGCGAACTGAACATGCCGTAGGTAACCGGCACGGAGGTATCGACCGCGAGCGCCTTGAGCCGCGCCAGATAGTCGTCGAGTCGTGCGCCCTCGGCGCCGGTATCCTCGCCGGCAATTTCGAAAATGCCGGCACCCAGATCACCCATCACGCCGACCAGGCTGCGAACTTCGTCCCAGTTTGCGATTCGGCTCGCCACCGGGCGACCGTCGGGAGTCTGGTGATTGCTGGTGCGCGAGGTGGTGAATCCGATCGCTCCCGCGCGGATCGCGTTGCCCAGCTCCTCGCGCATCATCTGCAAATCTTCGGTGGTCGCCGACTCCTCGAACGCACGCTGCCCCATCACGTAGGTACGGAGCGCCGAATGACCCATGTACGCGGCGTAGTTAATCCCTTTGGGCTGTCGTTCGACGGCATCGAGATATTCCGCAAACGTGGTCCACGACCATTTGATTCCCGCCTCCATAGCTTGGGGCGAGATATCTTCGGCGCGTTCCAGATTGCGCATCACCAGCAGCTTGTCTTTTTCGCCGCAAGGCGCAAGCGAGAAGCCGCAGTTGCCCATCACCACGCTGGTAACGCCGTGCCAGCACGAGCAGGTGCCGAGCGCGTCCCAGAAAACCTGGGCATCCATGTGCGTGTGTGCGTCAATAAGTCCGGGCGCGACGATATGCCCATCAGCGTCGATAGTTTCGCGCGCGCTTTCGCGGACTTTCCCGATCGTCGCTATCTTGCCCTTGGCGATTCCGACGTCGCCGCGAAACCGCGGCATGCCGCTGCCGTCAACGATCGTGCCATTGCGAATGATTAGATCGTACATCGCTCACTCCCTTCCGGGCCGATCCCGGGCCGGACCCGAGGTCCGGCAGGTAAGCTGCGTTAAGTCCCTAACTTGCTTATTTCAGAATCGGGGCAGGGTGAGCAAGCGGGCGCAAGGGTCGGTCTGGGCGGGGTGCCAGCTGCCGCCGGGCGCCAGTGGCGATTCCCGCGCCGTCACCAACCCCCTGCGCGGTCGAGGCGTCGGGGTCAGACCCGGTATTCGTCTTTGTCTGGCGCGTGGGGCGCCGGCCGCGGAGTGGGCGCCGCCGGCGCGCTGGTAACCCTGCTGAAGCTTTCAGGCGGCGCGAAGGTAGCTTCGGGCAGTGGTCGAAGCCTAATCTCCCTGATTTCAGTTTTGCTCGCGAACGAAGCAACCCGGTACGCGTCGCCACGGGTGGGATCGGGCACTCTGAAACTTACCGTCGAACGCTGTTCAAGCACCAAGCCGGCGGTCCCGTTTTGCGGCCCTTGATCTTCGCTCCCCACGGCCCGGGAGAATTTCTCGTCGAAAGCTATCACCTCGCTGGTGCCAGGCGCGCTGCGTGAAACGCAGGCGCTGACCGCGATGCGTTCGACTTCATTTGTGTGGCCGCCCCGATATTCGGTGCAAGTCTGCTTGGCAACTACGCGGGTGCCATGGGTGTTATCCAGGTTTATTGTCTCGCCCTGGGAATCCCCGCTTCCCATCTCATCCGGCACCGAACGACTAATTGGCATCTCGAGATACCTTTTGTGCAGTTTGTCGACGATATACACGACTCCCTTGTCGAGGTCCGTGATGGAGTCGACCTCGGCTTTCTCTACCTTCTGCTTGTTGCCCTGCACATAGATGGTTCGATTGACGGTACGCGCACCGGCCGGGGACGTATCGACAGAGGTTTCGGACATCACCACTCCTGCCCAAGAGGCCGGTACCAAGGTCGTGATTGAAAATCCGACTGCGACCACCAACAAAGTAATGTGCTGCATGATTCCACCTCCGGAGAAAAGTTCCCCCCACGGAGATCCCGATGTGAACGGCCGCGTTTTATGCGTGGCGGCCGCCAGGTCCAGGTCCTTGCTTCGATGAAAGGAGCGAACTGTACCTCCCGAGCGTCTCCAACGCGTCGAGGGGGTACAGTGTCGGACGCTTGCCCCTTAGCGAAACACCAATTTCGGGCCCTCGTCGCTCTGGTTCCAGACGTCCAGGGTGCGACCGTCCAAAAGTGCGATCAGCTGCTCATCTACGAATATGCGCAGCCCGTTCTGTTCGGACTCTTGGTCACCTGGACTGGGCTGTTCGGCGATCGAGAATGCGACGGCCCGACCGCGTTCTGGCGAGTTCGTAGCGATTGCGCCGCGTCTGAAACGAATGCCGCTTTCGGGCCCCGCACCCTCGACGGCTTTTGCGGCCTTGAGCAGCGCCGCGGCTTTCTTTGTAACAGTGAGCATATGCAACCTCCTGCAATCATCCCTTGGTCGATTGGTGCCGCAATGCACCGACATTCGTGCTTGTGAAGGGAAAGTTGAAAAACACCCGCGCGACATCATGGTAGAACCCGCCGGGATGGCAGATTTTGCGAGGACGCTGACTGCTTGGGAAGCGAGGCCCTGCGAAAATGGCCCCTACAATTCAAGTGTCCCGAAACGCCTTCCTGTTGTCAAAGAAAAGAGTGCCACGCGATCGAATAATTCCGCGCTCGCCAGGTTCGGCCTTGGGCGTGATGAGGCGCATTGGCCTGCCTCGGCGGCGGCCGGGCGGGTGACGAATTCTTCCCCGCCCCCGACCCAAACCGCCCTTCCGTGCGTCTCCACGGTGGTCGTGTGCCCAATCTCGCTTGACCGCCGCACGCCGCGCTCTTTAGAAACATGCAGACAGTATGTGAAAGCCGGCAGGCCGCAGGAGGTCAGCTTGGAAACCCGTATCGATGAAATCGCGGATCGCATTTATCGGCTCTCGACCTTCGTGCCCGAGACCGCCCCGCCGGCCGGAATCACCTTTAACCAGTTTCTCATCGATGCCGACCAACCGCTCTTGTTCCACTGCGGGCAGCGCTTTCTGTTTCCCAGCGTCTGCGCCGCCGCTGCACGAATCATCGACCTGAAGCGGCTGCGCTGGATAACCTTCAGCCACGTGGAGTCGGACGAATGCGGTTCGCTCAATGAATGGCTCGCCGCGGCGCCCAACGCGACCGCGGCGCACGGGCGGATCGGATGCAACATCTGGCTGAACGATACGGCGGTCCGTCCTCCGCGCGCGCTCAAGAATGGGGAGACCGTCGATTTGGGCGGCAAGCGCGTCACCCGCATCGACACACCGCACGTTCCGCACTGCTGGGACGCCGGCCTCATCTTCGAGGAAACCACACGAACCCTCTTCAGCAGCGATTTGCTTTTTCAATTCGGTGACGGCCCTGCGCTTGCGACCGAGGACGTCCTGGCGGGGGCGCTGGTCGCAGAGGAGAAGTTTCGCGCCACCGCCATTACCACCGAGACGCCGGCGACGGTCCGCAGCCTTGCCGCGCTCAAGCCGCGCACCATTGCGATCATGCATGGTTCCTCGATTGCCGGCGAGGTAGCTCCGGTGCTGGAAGGGTTGGCGAACTACTACCAGGAGAAACTGCGCAAGGCGGTAGGCGAGCCGGGATAGGATGGCAGCCCTGCGGCGCAAGCCGAACCCCGGCGCCACTCAGGAATCGCTATGGTTTTTCGAGGAGGGGTCGACTCGGCCAACGCCGATCAGGGCGGCCGCCCGCTCGCGGATGAACTCGCGCCAGGAACCATCTCCGACCAGATCCGGAAGCAGCGTGTCCATGTGAATCAGACCCATAATCAAGATACAGAACGCGCGAGCGACATGGTCCGGGTCGAGATGGGGATCGAGTTTGCCGGCCTGCTGCGCGGTCGCGACGCTCGCGCTGTAGTGCGCCACCGCAAGCCGATTAAATTTCGATAGCACGTGCCTGACCTTCGCATCGCGTGCGGCACCAGAATGGACTTCAATTGACAGTTGCCGCACGAGCTTCAGAGCGGGTTCGGTATAGGCCGCGGCCAAATTCGCCATCGCGGTCGTATCGTTGCCGCGCTCGGAACTGTGCGCGAACAGCGGACTGGACAGAAACGAACGCATCACCACCTCGAGCAGCAGTTCGCCCTTGCCCTCGAAGTGCTTGTAGATCGCACCCGCAGTAATCCCGCTGGCCTTGGCGATCGCGGGCATCGATGCGCCCTCGAAGCCTTTCTCCGCGAACAGCCGGGTCGCCGACGCGAGGATGCGCTCGCGGGTCGTCGCCTCGAGGGCGTCGTGACTTCGCTCATTCGCCGCGGGACCGGATTTGGCCCGCTTCTGCAACTTCGCGCGCGTGCGCTCCGTCGCGGTCTCCAGCGAAGCTCGTCGAATCGCCATGATTGCGCCATAATGACGCATAATCAGTTGACAAGTAAACGGTCATTTACTAGGCTTCTCGCAGGTGCGGTAAACGGTCATTTACCAAAAGACTCCCCGCAATCTGCACCCGCTTGGCCCTCGGTAGGGGCCGGGCGGCGTAAGCCGAAGGAGACAGCATGGAATTCGCTCTGCAGTACGAGATCCAGAGAAGCCGGCCCCACTACGAGGGCTTCATGTACGACATCTACCACCAGGCAACCGAGCAGGTGAAACTTGCCGACCGCCTCGGTTATCACTCGGTGTGGACGGTCGAGCATCACTTTTTGAGCGAGTGGTCGTACTCGTCCGCGCCCGAGGTCTGGTACGGTGCGCTCAGCCAGGTGACCTCGCGCATTCGGCTTGGCCACGGCGTCTGCCTGCTGCCGATTCCCTTCAATCATCCGGCCCGGGTTGCCGAGCGAATCGCGGTGCTCGATATCATGTCCAATGGGCGGGTCGAGTTCGGCAGCGGGCGCTCCATCACCGAAGCCGAGCTCGACGGCTTCCAGGTGCACCCGGAGGACTCGCGCCCGATGTGGGAGGAGGCCATCGCGGCGATTCCCAAAATGTGGACCCAGCCAACCTTCTCCTGGGACGGCAAGTTTTTCAAAATGCCGGAGCGCGAAATCATTCCCAAGCCGATACAAAAGCCGCATCCGCCGATGTGGGTTGCGGCGACCCAACCCACCACCTGGGAAGTGGCCGGTCACAAGGGAATCGGGGCGCTGGGCTTTGGGATTTCCGAGCCCGGAGTGCTCGACAAGCTGGTCACCACCTACCGCAACGCGCTCAAGAACTGCGAGCCGGTGGGCTCGTTCATCAACGGGCGCACCGCGGCCGCCACGGTCTGCGTGTGCGCTCCGACCCGCGAAGAGGCGATGCGCTACGGCAAGGACGCGATCGATTTCACGACCCGCAAAGGTGCCGAGCTGTTCACGCCCTTCTCCAAGCGCGAGGTCAAAGGCTACGAGTATTACAAGAAGATGGCGGAAGCCGCGGTCGCGCTCGGCGACTACCGGCTGTCTACTGAAGACCTCAACAAGCGCATCGAAGCGGGTGCGGTCATGGTCGGAGACCCGGAGGACTGCCTGAAGGTCGCGAAAATGTACGAATCGGCGGGGGTCGACTTACTCCTCATGCTGGTGCAGGTCGGCGCGATCCCGCACGAAAAGGTCCTGCAGACGATCGATCTGATCGGCAGGCACGTGATGCCCAAGTTGAATCCGCAGGTAACCGCGGTAGAGGCGGAACCCGCCGCGGCAGCCCGATGAGCGCTTGAAGCAGGGAGTTCCAGTCCGCGCAGGAGGCGAAACCGATGCCATCAAAAGAAACTGTCGTTGATGCCGACGGTCATATCCTCGAACCGCCCGATCTCTGGGAAAAATACCTGGAGGCCGAGTACCAGCCGCGCGCCATCAAGGTGGTCAAGAACGACAACGGACTCGAATGTCTCCAATACGACGGCAAGCTGTCGCAGATGGCTCAGCCTGGATTCCTCGCCGCGCTGGGCGGGATGGGCCGCGCGCAGGACGAGCTGCGGCCGGCCGCGGAGCGCACCTACGTGGGATCCGCCCCGTTCGGCTCGATGGATGCAAGAGAACGCGTCGAGCTGCTCGACAAGGAGAACCTCGCCAAGGCGGTGCTCTATCCGACCCTGGGTATCTTATGGGAAGCCGAAGTTGAAGACGTCGAGCTCTCCCAGGCTTACTGCCGCGCTTACAACCGGTGGATCGCGGATTTCTGCAGGCCCTACCGCGACCGTCTGATTCCGATTGCACACCTCTCGCTCGGCAACCCCAAGGCAGCGGCCGAGGAATTCAGGCGCGCGGTCAAGGATGGCTGCCGCGGCGCGTTCGTCGCGCCCTTCACCATAACCCACAAGCCGCACGGCCACCCCGATCACGACCCCGTGTTCGCCGCCGCCGAGGAGCTCGACGTGCCGCTGGCGCTTCATCCGACCTTCGAGCCACGCGGATTGAATCGAGCGCGATTCCACGGCATGGAACGCATGCCCCTGATCGGCGTGATGGCATCGCAGATTCTCCAGCAACCGCTGTCGACCTTCTTTCAATTCGGCGTGTTCGACAAATTTCCCAAGCTGCGCCTGGTGATCCTGGAATCGGGTTCGTCGTGGCTCGGGTTCTGGATGGATCGCATGGACGAAGGCTACGCAACCTGGATGGGCCGCACCATCCCGCTCCAGAAGAAGCCCAGCGAGTACGTGCGCTCGCAGGTGTGGATTTCGGGCGATCCCGACGAACAGGCGACCGCATACGTGGTCGACTACGTCGGACGCGACCGCTTTTTCTGGGCCAGTGATTTTCCTCATCCCGACCATGGGGGCAAGTATCTCGACGCCCTTCAGCGAATGGTCGGGCCCATGTCCCCCGAAGCGCGCCGCGGGGTGATGGGCGAAAACGTGATGCGCTGCTACAACCTCTAGGTTTCGAGCGATGCCAGCAAACCAACTGACAATCGACGCGGACGGGCACATCCTGGAGTCCGCGCAACTGTGGGACCGGTATCTGGAGGACAAATATCGGGCGCGCGCGATCAAGCTGAAGGTTGATGACCGCGGGCTTGAGTATCTCGAATATGACGGCCGCCCCGCGCAGATGCTGCGCCACGGCATCCTGCACACGCTCGGCGCGATGGGTCGGCCCGCGCAGCAGCTCATCCCGTCGCCCGAGCGCACCTATGTGAACTCGGCGCCGTTCGGTTCGATGGATGCCAAGGAGAGGTTGCAGCTCCTCGACACGGATGGAATCGACAAGGCGATTCTGTACCCGACCATCGGGTTGTTGTGGGAGGCGGAGGTTGAAGATCCCGAGATCACCAACGCATATTGTCGCGCCTACAACCGCTGGATCGCCGACTTCTGCCGCGATTCGGGCGGGCGGCTGATTCCGGTAGCGCACCTGTCGCTGTCGGACATTCCCGCCGCGATTGCAGAGCTGGAGCGCGCGGTCAAGGACGGATGCCGCGGAGCGTTCGTGGCTCCCTTCAACCACGCGCGGCGCGCGCACGGACATCCGGACCATGCTCCGCTGTTCGCAAAGTTTCAGGAGCTCGACGTTCCCTTCGCGATTCATCCGACCTTCGAACCGCCCAGCCTCGCCTCACGGCGCTTCACCGACCTCACCACGTCCATCTGGTATCACCAGGTCATGGCCTGCCACGCGGCGCAAACTGCATTCACGACCCTGTTTTCATTCGGGGTCTTCGACAAATTTCCGAACCTCAAGGCGGTGGTGCTGGAATCGGGCGCGGGATGGATTGGCTACTGGGTTGATCGGATGGACGCCCTGTACGAAGTGCCGATCAACCGCGCGCCGCTCAAGAATCCGCCCAGCCACTACATCCGCACGCAATGCTGGTTCAGTGCCGACCCCGATGAGCGTGCGATCGCCGGCCTGCTCAGGTTCGTCGGCGAAGATCGATTTTTCTGGGCGAGCGATTTTCCGCACGCGGACCACGGCGGCAGATACATGCACGAACTGCAGGAGCTGCTGGCGGAGATGCCGGCGTCCGCCGGGGCAAAGTTGGCGGGGCACAACGTGGCGGCCTTATACCGGATCTGAACTTCCTGGATGTGCACCCCGACGAACCGAACACGCCGCCACTCGCGGCCGTCCATACAAACCGAGGAGTGTTGCTAGATTGACTGCAAAGCATGCCGTCGTGATTGGCGGCGGTATTGGAGGGATGTGCGCGGCAGGCGTGCTGTCCCGATACTTCGAGCGCGTAACCCTGCTTGAGCGCGATGCGCTCCCCAAGGACGCGGCCCATCGCAAAGGTGTCCCACAGAGCCGCCATCCGCACGTGATGCTGGATCGCGGGCGGCGCGAGTTGGAGGCATTGTTCCCCGGATGGGGTGATGCCCTTCGCGAGCGCGGCGCGCTCAACTTTGATGCCGGGGTAGACTTGGCCACTCTGCAGCCCGATCGTTGGTCGACCCGCCGACGCACGGGCCGCGTGGCGCTGTGCGCCAGTCGACTGCTGATCGAGAGCGTGATTCGGGACCGAATCCGGTCTGATCCGCGCGTAACCATCGTGGAGGGAGTTGAGGTAACCGACCTGCTTCCCGCGCCGGGAGATTCCCTCCGGATTGCGGGAGTTTCGGCCCGCCAGGTCGGCGCGCAACTGACCAGCCATATCGATGCCGACCTGGTAGTTAATTGCAGCGGGCGCAGCTCGCGTGCTCCGCAATGGCTTGAGCGGCTCGGGTTTCCAGCCATCGAGTGCGAGGAGATCGATGCCGACGCCGGATACAGCACCTGTTGGTACCAGGCGCCGCCTGCAAATCAACGGCCCGCGCACTGGTGGTGGAAGGGAGTATTTCTCAATCCTTCCTCCCAACCCAAGCGCCCGGAAGACTACTATTTCGCGCTGTTACTGCCGATCGAGAACGACCGCTTTCTGCTTACACTGGCGTCGTGGGGCGGGCGCCAACTCCCTGCCGACCACGAGTCGTTCGCAGCGCTTTGCGCCAGGCTGCGATCGCCGATCGTCGCAGACGCGCTGGCGATCTCGAAGCCCATCTCCCCGATTTTCCACCGCCGCGGGATGCAGAACATCTGGCATCACTACGAACGGTGGGATGGACCGGCCGGCTTTATCAGCGTCGCCGACGCGGTCTGCGCGTTCAACCCGGTCTATGGACAGGGCATGACCAGCGCCGCGGTCTGCGCGCAGATCTTGCGCGAGCTGCTCGGCGAGATGGACCCGGCGGATGCCGGGTTTCCCGCCAGCTTTTTCAAGCGGCAGGCGGAGTTCGTGAGACAACCGTGGGCGCTTTCGGTCGCGCGCGACCGGCAGGCACTCGCCCTCAAGGAGGGCAAAGCGGAGCCCGACGAAGGATTCGGCGGTCCGAGCTGGGAACGAATTTTTCGCGAGGGCGCGGACGATCCGGCGATTGCCGAGCCACTGTTCGACGTTATTAACCTCAATCGTCCACCCGAGTCGCTGATGACGGACGGGGCATTCCTGGCCGCGGTAAATGAGCTGTTGCAACGACCACCGCTCCCGGCGGCCGATCCCGACGCGATTACGGCTTATCCAGCCGATCCGATTGCCAACTAGGAGAAGTTTAGATGACGGCCATACGACCAAACCGCTTGCGCTGCGGTATCTTCCTGGCGCCCTTCCACCCGGTGGATGAAGATCCCACCCTCGCGCTCAGGCGCGACATCGAACTGATCGAACATCTCGATCACATAGGTTTCGACGAAGCCTGGATCGGCGAACATCATTCCGCCGGCTACGAAATCATCGCCTCGCCGGAACTGATGATTGCCGCAGCCGCCGAGCGCACCCAGCGCATCCGGCTTGGCACCGGCGTCATTTCGCTGCCCTATCATCAACCGCTGATGGTCGCCAATCGCGCGATCCAGCTCGATCACATGACGCGTGGACGCGCGATGTTCGGGGTTGGACCCGGGCTGCTCCCATCCGACGCCGAAATGCTGGGTATTCCGGTGCCCAAGCAGCGGGATCGCATGAGCGAGTCACTCGACGTTATCCTGCGCCTCATCGCCGGCGAAGTCGTGACCGAGCAGACCGAGTGGTACACCCTCAAAGAAGCGCGCTGCCAGGTACTTCCATACACGCGTCCGCGCCCGGAGTTTGCAGTCGCGAGCACTTTCACCCCGTCGGGCGGGAAGCTTGCGGGGCGCCACGGACTGGGGATGCTGTGCGTGGCCGCCTCGCAGCAGGCCGGCTATGACGTGCTCGGCACCAACTGGCAAATCGCGTGCGAGATCGCACGGGAGAACGGGCGCGAGATGGACCGCTCGGTGCTGCGGCTGGTTGCACCGATGCACCTGGCGCAAAGCCGCGAGGAGGCAATGCGAGACATCAGGTTCGGTCTCCACAAATGGGTCCACTACTTCGCCAGCATCAATCCCACCGCGAGCGGCGATGACCTCGGCGCCAAGGATCCTGCCGAGGCGATGGTCGAATCGGGACGCGCGGTCATCGGTACTCCTGAAGATGCGTGCGCGATGATTGAGCGGCTGGAAAAGCAGTCCGGCGGCTTCGGATGCATCCTGCTGCTCGCCCACAACTGGGCGAACTTCGAAGCAACCAAGCGATCCTACGAGTTGTTCGCGCGCCACGTATTGCCACGCTTCAATGAATCGAACATCGCGCGCGCAGCCTCGTTGCAGTGGTACACCGAGCACAACCAGGAGTTCATAGGCAAGGCGATTTCGGCGGCCACCGAGACCGTGCAAAAGCACTTTGCAGAACAGGCCGCCAAGCAACAGCTGAAACATTGAGGCGCATATGTCCAACCCGAACTGGCCAGCTCCGCGCACCATCGCCTTACCCGCGCGCGCCAATCAGCCGGCCATAAACCTGGCGGTGTACGAGGCCGGTGCCGGACCGGCGGTGGTTTTCTGCCACGGCTTTCCGGAACTGGCGTATTCATGGCGTCATCAACTTCCCGCGGTGGCCGCGGCGGGGTTTCGCGCAATCGCGCCGGACCAGCGCGGCTACGGCGGTTCCAGCGCGCCGGCGGCGGTTAGCGACTACGGGATCGGCGAATTGGCCGGGGACCTGGTCGGGCTACTTGACGCGCTGAACATCGAGCGGGCGATCTTCGTGGGTCACGACTGGGGCGGCTTCATCGCCTGGGCGATGCCGGTCATGTATCCGGAGCGTACTGCCGGGGTGATCGGGGTGTGCACCCCTTACATCGCGTTTCCGCCGCTTGCGCAGCTGCGCGCGCTGGTCGGCGGCAAGGACGAGCGCTTCTACGTCCTTTGGTTCCAGGAACCGGGCCGCGCCGAGGCAGCGATGGATCCGAAAGCACGGCTGATTTTCGAGCGGCTCATGCGCGCGCCGATCGATCCGGTGGTAGCGGCGAGTCAGATGATGGCGAGCGGTGAATTGGACATGAATCCGTTCCGGCGCATCGAGGAGCTTCCGGCCAATACCCCGTCCATCGTCACGCCCGCGGAGCTCGACACCTACGTGCAGACCTACCAGCGAACCGGCTTTCGCGGAGGCATCAACTGGTATCGCAACATCGAGCGCAACGCGCGCGAGCACCCGGAGATCGGCGTAAACAAATTGAGCCTGCCATGCCTTATGATTACCGCGGGTTGGGATATGGCACTGCGGCCCGAGATGGCAGCCGGAATGCCGGCGCTGTGTTCGGACCTGGAGATGCACAACATCGAAAAGGCGGGACATTGGGTACAACAGGAACGTCCCAATGAGTTAAACGACAAAATCATCGATTGGCTGAAACGCCGGTTCGCCAATTAGGACCGATTAGAGTTACGGTGGGCGGTGCAGCCGCACACCTCGATCCGAAGGGTCGGCAGCCGTTTCAACAACAGGAGCGAGCTCATGAGTCAGGCAGATCTGGCAATTCGTAACGCACAAATCGTGGATGGTACCGGAGCAGCCGCTTTCAAAGGCGACGTCGCGGTAAGCGACGGAAAGATCGTCGCGGTCGGCGCATTTGCCGGCACGGCCGCTCGCGAGATCGACGCGCACGGGCACACCCTGAGCCCCGGCTTCATCGACGTGCACACCCATTACGATCCCCAACTCTGCTGGGATCGCCTCGCAACTCCGAGTCTCGAGCACGGCGTGACCACGGTGGTGGTGGGCAACTGCTCGCTCAGCCTCGCACCGGTGCGCCAGGGCGGGAGCCGCAAGCTGGTCAGGATGTTCGGCAAGATCGAGGACATCAAGGAGCCGACCTTCGACGAAGGGGTACCGTTCAAGTGGGAGAGCTTCGGGGAGTACCTCGATTTCATCCGGCCCGGGCTGGGCATCAACGTCGGCGCGCTCGTGGGTCACTCCGCGCTGCGCTATTACGTGATGGGTGCGGACAGCCAGGAGCGGGTCGCGACCGACGCGGAAATCGCGACGATGTGCGAACTGCTGGAAGGCGCGATGGCGGCCGGCGCGATCGGCCTTTCCACATCGTACGTGGACATCGACGAGAATCTCCGCCCGGTGCCGAGCCGGCTCGCCGACCTGCGCGAGAAAATCGCGCTGTGCAACGCAATGGCCAGGAGCGGACGCGGCACTCTGCAAACGGTCCCCTACTTGATCGATCCGGAGCAGCAACTCAAGAACATCGAGGAGCTGGGCGAGCTGAGTCTCACCAGCGGGGTCTTTTGTACGATAGCTCCGATCGTCTATAGCCCTGCCGCGCCCGACAACTACAAGCGCAACCTGGCCAAGCTCGATGAGCAGCGCGCGCGCGGCGCCAGGGTGTTTGGGCAATCGATGCCGCGAAGCTTCAACATCAATATCCGGCTTTCGGAGACCTCGTTCCTGCTCTACGGACTGCCCTCGTGGTACGCGCTCATGCAGCTGGAGTTGCCGAAGCGGATAGCGGGTTTCGCCGATCGCGGCGCGCGCGCCAAGCTGGTCAAGGATGCGGAGCAGCGGTTTCTTCCGTTGCTGCGCGGCGCGGAGGTGGGCGAGGTCTACCATCCCGCGAACCGGCAATACCAGGGACGCCGGCTCACGGAAATTGCCCAGGAGCTGGGCAAGCCGATTCCCGAGGTGATGCTGGACATCGCGGTCGCCGATGACCTGCGCACCGAGTTTCAAATCAACAACTTCATCCACGCCGATCCTCAAGTGGTCGCGGAGATCCTCGACCATCCCTCGATTCATATCGGCGCCTCTGATGCGGGCGCACACGTCTCGCAGTTCTGTGGCGCCGGAGATACCGGCGACTTGCTGGCGCGTTTCGTGCGCGAGTTGGGCAAGCTGAGCATGGAGCGGGCGGTGCATCGTCTGACCGCGGAACCCGCCGACGCGTGGGGGATCAAGAATCGTGGACGGATAAAGGTCGGCGGCATGGCGGACCTCACGGTGTTCGACCCCACGACCATCGCGCGCGGCGAGGAAGTGTTTGTCAGCGACTTCCCGGGCGGAGGCAATCGCTACATCCGCCATGCGCGGGGAGTCGAGCAGGTGATCGTCAACGGCAAGGTGGTCGTCGAGGGAGGAAACTACACCGAGGCCCGCGCCGGCCAGATTGTCTGAGCATCGCGGGGTGGGCTCGCCGCCGGCTCGCAAACCAGAAGGCGGGAGAGGCGGGCTTGCGGAGACGCCACCTGCAAAGCAGGCTCAGCTTTCTGTATCTTTGGTAGCCGCGTAAACGGGCAGACCGTCTTCTATCTTGACCCAGCCGAGCTTGTGACTCGTCCAAATGTGAAGGGTCGGAGGAAACCTGTCCGGATCGTCCAGAGTGCAACTCATGACGTCGATTCGGTCGGCATAGTCCGCGTGCCGGTAGGTCAACGAGGTTCCGCAGCGCGCGCAGAAACTGCGGGTCACCGGCGGCGATGAGCGAAACTCTGCGGGCCGTCCTTTGATCACCCTGAAATCAGCGATCGGAAACGTGACATAAGGCAACATGGGCGCGCCCGCTGCTCTCCGGCATGACCGGCAATGACAGATGCCGCTTGAGAGCGGAGCACCACGGACCCGGTATCTGATTGACCCGCACAGACATCCGCCTTCGAAACCGGACTCGCTCATCCGACCATCTCCGACCTCTTCTAGGCTATGGAGAGCTCCCGAAAATCCACACCCGCAGCGGGCCTATCGCCTCGAAGCCGGCTGACAGTGCGCCACGCAGTGCATCGCCCCCCTGGTAGCCAACCAGCGGCAGCCCCGGAAAGATTTTCGACAGCGTCAGCAGCGATCCCGCGGCGCACCCGGGTAGATCGCGCACCTGTTTGACAAACAAATTCGACCATCCGACGACGCCATCGGCCCTGTTCCCGATGGCGCCCGCGACGATGTGCTCGCCGCGACGTGCGGCAAGGATGGCGACGTCGCGGTCTTCCAGCAGCGCGGGCAGGTAGACGCGCGCGAGGTTGGTGTCGTGGTTCGCCTCGCACCAGGCGCGTTCCCATTCGGCGAGCATTTGGTCAGCCCGCACGATGTCCCACCGCAGCTCGGGAGCAGACGCCGACCCTACCGCACTTGATCGCTCTGGAGGCAGGTAGATCCATTGCGCATCGAACAGCGGGGTAAATCCACAAGTAGTCAGATCAAGCGCCGCAAAACTATCTTTGACCGCCCAGCCGGAGGGCAAGCCTTGCTTGGTGAGCTCCCTGATTAAGTCGATTTGTCGCGAACTCCGCTCGGCGAGCGTCTGCGCATTCGGATAGAAACGCGGCACGGGCGCGCGATTGATCCAAATTTCCTCGAAGAACTCGCCAGGTCTGCCATGCGCATGACACACGCTATGACACCATAGTGCATTGTTACGTACGGCCTGCTTGATCCTTGTTTCCATCACTCGATAGGTCGGTACGAGGCAAGCTGTCGGGAGCCTGCCGACTGCGCTGGTTTTAGCTGCGCCGGCCTCGCGTTTCGTTCTTCACGCCACCCCTACAAGCTATGGTCCACACCAACAACCTGCTGGTTTTGTAAGAGGCGCAGGTTTTACATGCGCACCTCCGACGGCCTACAGGGTTTTTAGATTGTTTGAGTGAGTTTGCTGACCACCCGAGGCTGGCACGTTGATTGCGCCATACGCCATCGACTTTGAACGAAGGAGCGCATCTTATCGGCCCCAACTTCCACGGCTGCCGCCGCACCCCGCGATCCCAGCCCAGTAAGCGGCAGCAACCTCCGAGGTGGAGTGGAGAAAAGGCGAGGGTGCTGCAAAACCCTGGCGTGACCTGCGCAGCACCCTCGCCCCGGGGATTCCTCAGCTAAACTTGCGCTCGGTCCACCACGGGAAATACCCGGGCATTCCGGTCGACACGCGATCGGAGAAATGGGGCGATCGTTTCTCCAGAAATGACATGACCCCTTCACGCGCGTCCGCGGATGCGCCGCGCGCGTAGATGCCGCGGCTGTCGATTTTGTGTCCCTCCATCGGATGGTCCGCGCCGAGCATCTTCCAGAACATCTGGCGGATCAGCGCGACCGAGATCTGCGAGGTGTTGTCGGCGATCTCCCGGGCCAACGCGCGGGCGGCTGGAAGCAGTTCGTCGGGCTTGTAAAGTTTCTTCACCAGTCCACCTTCGAGCGCTTCCTGCGCGGAAAACGCGCGTCCGCTAAACGCCCATTCCAGCGCCTGCGAAATTCCCACAATGCGCGGCAGAAACCAGCTTGAACAGGCTTCCGGGACCAGCCCGCGGCGTGCGAACACGAAGCCGAACCGGGCGCTCTCCGAGGCAAGCCGGATGTCCATCGCAAGCTGCATGGTTACGCCCACCCCGACCGCGGGACCGTTCACCGCCGCGATGACGGGCTTCAGACAGTCGAAGATGCGCAGGGTCAGCAATCCGCCCCCGTCGCGAATCGATTCATGGCTCCAGTCGACGGTGCCATCGGGCTTCATGTGCGGTTTGCGATCCGGGCGATCTTCGCGAGCCTCGTAGTTGAAGGTGTTGGCTCCGGCCGACAGGTCGGCGCCGGCGCAGAAGCCGCGCCCCGCGCCGGTCACGATGATCGCGCGCACGTTGTCGTCCGCGTCGGCTCGGCCCAACGCGTCGATCATCTCGTTCATCATCTCGCCGGTGAATGCGTTGAGCTTCTCGGGGCGATTGAGGGTGATAGTCAGGATATTGTCCGCGACCTCATAGAGGATGGTTTGATAAGGCATCGATGCTTCTCCCGCAGCGGACTCTATCACGTCCGCCGTTACCGTTAACTCTCGCGCTTCTGCTAGATTTGCGCTTTTGCTAAACGCCCGTTTAGCTCGTATCAAGGACCCTGCGCAGCAAAGGAGAAGCACCGTGGATTTCGAAATTCCCGCCGATATCAAAGCCTACCTGAAGGAACTCGACGCCTTCATCGAAAAGGAAATCAAACCGCTCGAGCGCGAAAACGACAACATCCGCTTCTTCGACCACCGCCGCGAGTATGCTCGCACCGATTTCGAGCGCGATGGGCTTCCCCGCCACGAATGGGAAGCGCTCCTGGTCGAGATGCGCAGGCGGGCCGACAAGGCCGGACATTGGCGCTACGCCCTGCCCAAGGAATACGGGGGCAAGGACGGAACCAACCTGGGAATGGCAATCATCCGTGAGTACCTGGCCGCGAAGGGGCTCGGCCTGCACAACGACCTGCAAAACGAAAGCTCCATCGTCGGCAACCTGCCGACCGTGCTGATGTTTCGCGACTTCGGCACCGAGGAGCAAAAGAAGAAGTTCATCCCCGGAATCCTGGATGGCTCGGTACGCATCGCTTTCGGTCTGACCGAGCCGAATCACGGCTCGGATGCGACCTGGATGGAGACGCGCGGGACCCGCGACGGCGACGGGTGGCGAATCAACGGCGCCAAGATGTGGAATACCGGACTGCACGTGGCAACCCACGATTTCATTTTCGCGCGCACCTCGGGCAAGGACGGGAGTCCGCGCGGCATCACCTGTTTCATCGTTCCGACCAAGAGCGAGGGCTTCAAGATCGAGGAGTATCTGTGGACCTTCAATATGCCGACCGACCATCCGCGCGTGTCGTTCAAGGACATCTACGTGCCCGCGGGCGAGCACCTGGGCGATCCGGAAAACGGACTTGCGGTCGCGCAGCACTTCGTGCACGAAAACCGGATCCGGCAGGCGGCTTCGTCGCTGGGCGCCGCGCAATTTTGCATCAACGAGTCGGTGAAATACGCCAAGGAGCGCAAGCCATTTGGCAAAGCACTCGCGGTCAACCAGGCCATCCAGTGGCCGCTGGTCGAGCTGCATACCGAAGCCGAGATGCTACGCACGCTGATCCACAAGACCGCGTGGCAGATGGACCAGATGCCCAAACCCGAGGTGGCACTCAAAATCTCCGACAAGGTGGCGATGTGCAACTACCGGGCGAACCGGCTGGTATGCAACGCTGCTGATCGCGCGATGCAGGTGCATGGCGCGATTGGATACTCGCGTCACAAGCCCTTCGAGCACATCTTCAGGCATCATCGCCGCTACCGAATTACCGAAGGCTCCGAGGAAATCCAGATGCGGCGGGTGGCGCAGTACCTGTTCGGGTTCTTTAAGGACGGGCGGGTCCCCGCGGAGGGTTGAGCGGCTTCGCCTCGGTAGAGAAGCAATCAATGATCATCGATGGGTAACGATTCCACCGCAACTTTGCTCCAGCGCGCGGTAGCGCGTCACATGGGCGCGCCCGGAACCGTCTATGATTTGCAGCAGCTGACCGGAGGCGCGAACCGAACCACCTGGTCGTTCGATGCCGAGGTCGGCGGCAGCCGCCAGAGACTGATCATGCAGCTGTCGGCGGCGGCGCCGGACGATGTGCCCCATCCGCTCGCGGAAATCTCGCCGCACCCGACCGCCGAGGAAGGCGCCTGGCTCATGATGGCAGCGGTGAAGGCCGGGGTGCCTGCGCCCAAGATCCGTGCGATTCTGGAGAACTCGGACGGGCTTGGGCCCGGTTACATAACCGAGCGGGTCGATGGCGAGACCCTGGCGCCCAAGATTCTGCGCGAGGCGGCTTTCGCGCCGGCGCGCACGAAAATGACGCGGCAGGCGGGTGAGATCCTCGCCCGGATTCACAGCATCCCGCTTTCCGAAGTCCCCTTTCTCAAGGGCCAAACCGCCGAAGAGATGATCGACGCGCAGCGTAAGGTGGTCGACTTCTACGACCTGCACCTCCCTGCGATCGAGTGGGGATTGCGCTGGGCCGCGGACAATGTGCCGAAGCGGGCGCGGCGGACCGTCGTGCACGGAGATTTCCGCATCGGCAACCTGATCGTGGGCGAGAGCGATGGCATCCGCCTGGTGCTGGATTGGGAAATCGGCCAGGCCAGCGACCCCATGCAGGACCTCGGGTGGCTGTGCGTCAAGACCTGGCGCTTTGGCGGCAAGTATCCGGTGGGTGGATTCGGCAGGCGCGAGGATCTGTTCGCAGCCTACGAGAAGGCCAGCGGCCAAAGTGTCGACCCGGCGCATGTCCGCTTCTGGGAAGCGTTCGGCAGCGTCAAATGGGCCGCCGGATGCCTTCGACTCGGCATGCGGGGAATCGAGGAGATGGGAGTCGAGCGCTGCGCGATCGGCCGGCGAATCGAAGAACCCCTGTGGGACTTTTACGAATTACTCGAGGGCCGCGACTAGCCGCGGCAATTGCCCATGCCACTGAGTACACCCAAGGCGACCATCCTGCTTGAGGCTGCGGTCAAATATCTGGAAGAAGAGTTGATGCCAACCTTGACCGGCTACCATCGATTCAAGACCCGTGTGACCGCAAACGTGCTCAATACGGTTCGGCGCGAGTTGGAGCTGCGCGGGGCCCAAGCCTCGGCCGAGCGGAAACGGCTCAGCGCCCTGCTGGGTCACGACGGCGAGGTCGAGGAGCTGAGCCGCGAACTCGCCCAAAAGATTCGCGACGGCGCGGTCGCGCTGGACGATCCCAAACTGCGCGGTCATATAAGCCAGTCGCTGCACGATGCGCTGGCCATCAACAACCCCAAGTGGTTTGACCGGTAGATCGCGCACCGGGGAAGGCACCGCTGCCCCCGGCAGGAGGACTCCGTGGCGACGAGCTCGGGCGAGGTCGCGGATCAGATCCCGAGCAGCTTGCGCAGCTGGACCGGAGTGAACCCGATCACCGATTGGTCGCCTACCCGAATTACCGGGACGGCGCGGAATCCGGCGTTGATAAGCTCGTCGCGGGCTGCGGGATCGTCACCGATGTTCCGTTCCACGAACGGAATGCCATGCTGCGAGAGAAATCTCCTCGCGGCGTGGCACGCTGATCAGCCGTGGTTGGTGAAAATCGTTGCTGGTGGCATGTAAGTCCCCGTTTGCCACCGCCGCGTGGATCGACGCATCCGTGGCAGTCGCGGATCATCTTGCAAAGCGTGCGCTGCAGCCGTTGCAGTCGCGCGATTTCTTCCGTCATTTGAGAAAGCTTTGCCTCCGCCTTACGGGTAATGGGTCCGCATTCCCGGGTCGACTTTACTCCCAGCATGAGCAGTTCCTGTATCTCATGCAGGGAGAAGCCCAACCCTTTCGCATCTTTTACGAACTGCACCCGGTCAATCACGTCGTCCGAGTAGTTTCGGTAGCCCGATAGCATACGGCGCGGCCGCCCAATCAAGCCTCTGCGCTCGTAAAAGCGCAGGGTATCGACGCTGACACCGGCCTTGCGCGCTAGCCGTCCAATCGTCATTGGTTTACAAGCATAAACCTTGGAGTATAGTCCGGGGTCAAGATCAAAGAAGCCGCGATAGAATATTCTCACCACAGTTCGCGTCGTATAAAGGCCAGGGACTGGGTGCGGTGGCGCCAAGATCCGCGAATTGTAGGTAAAAAGAGGGGCAATTCCACGGGTTGAATGGAAGCTCAAGCAGCCACAGACCAGGTTACGGACCTGAGCTTCGAGCTAGGGCAGGATTCGTCACTGGTCATCCACCTGATCGGAAGTTGGCGGATGCATCACGGGCTGCCATCGGTCGGGCGGGTGCTGCACGAGGTCAATCAGTCTAAACCCCGGCGCATCGGGTTCGAGACAAGCCGGCTGGGTGCGTGGGATAGCGGCCTGCTTACCTTTGTGGCTCGCACCACCGATCTGGGCCGATCGCGCAATATTCCCGTCGCCCTTGACGGCCTGCCCGAGGGGCTGGTGCGGCTGGTCGAGCTGGCCGAAGCGGTACCCGAGAAGAAAGACGCGCGAGTAAAAACGCAATCCGCTCCACTGCTGCAGCGCGTCGGCACCGCGACCATCAACTACGCCGAGGGCACCGAGGACTTTCTCACCTTCCTGGGCGGGGTGGTGATCGCGATCGGACGAATGTTCAAAGGCAAGGCGCGGTTTCGGAACAGCGACCTGATGATCGAAATCCAGGATTCCGGGGTCAGCGCCCTGGGCATCGTGGCGATGATCAGCTTCCTGGTGGGAACCATCCTGGCATTCATGGGCGCGGTACAGCTCCAGCAATTCGGCGCACAAATCTACGTGGCGGACCTGGTTTCGATAGGCATCGTGCGGGAGATGGGCGCGATGATGACCGCGATCATCATGGCCGGCCGCACCGGGGCCTCCTTCGCGGCACAGCTCGGGACCATGAGGGTAACCCAGGAAGTCGACGCGCTCACGACCATGGGGATTTCGCCCATGGAATTCCTGGTGCTGCCGCGGGTGGTCGCACTCATCCTGATGATGCCACTGCTGTGCATATTCGCGGATGTCTTTGGGGTGGCGGGAGGAGCCTTCGTCGGAGTGGCAATGCTCAAGCTTGCGCTCTCGACTTTTCTGCGCGAAGCCTGGAACGCATTGACTCTCGGCAATCTGTTTGGCGGTCTCTTCAAAGCGGCGGTTTATGGGGTAATCATCGCGATTGCGGGATGCTTGCGGGGCTTCCAATGCGGCCGCAGCTCCTCGGCGGTCGGCGTCGCTGCCACCCAGGCGGTGGTAACCGGAATTGTGTGGATCGTGGTGGCCTGCGGCATTATGGCCTTTCTATTCAACATGCTGAACATCTGACCGGTGAGCCAAGCGACCACAACGCGTTCCGCAGTAACCCACGGCGTGGTAGGCGAGCCACACATCATCGTGCGCGATCTCACAATGGCATTCGGTGATTTCGTGGTAATGCGGAATCTTAACTTCACAGTGAAGCGGGGCGACGTTTTCGTGATCATGGGCGGCAGCGGCTGCGGCAAGAGCACGCTCCTAAATCACCTGATCGGCCTGCTGGAACCCGCCACCGGGGAGATTTTCTATCAGAACTTCAATTTCACCAAAGCGCCGCCCGAGGCACGCGAGAGGATGTTGCGACGGTTTGGCGTGCTCTATCAGGGCGGCGCTCTGTGGAGCTCGTTGACGCTGGCGCAAAACGTCGGTCTTCCGCTGGAAGAGTTCACCGATCTGTCGCCAAGGGAGATTAATGCGATCGCCTCGATCAAGCTGGCGCTGGTCGGGCTGCGCGGGTTCGAAGACTACTATCCAAGCCAGATAAGCGGCGGCATGCAGAAGCGCGCCGGGCTGGCGCGCGCCATGGCGCTCGATCCGGAGGTGCTGTTCTTCGATGAGCCGTCTGCGGGGCTCGACCCGATAAGCTCGCGCCTGCTTGACGATCTGATCCTGGAATTACGTGACGGACTCGGGGCGACGGTAGTGGTGGTTACGCACGAACTCCCCAGTATCTTTACCATCGCGAACAACAGCGTCTTTCTCGATGCCGAGACACGGACCATGATAGCCAGTGGTGACCCCAAGGAGTTGTTGGCACATCCGCCGGACCCGAAGGTGCATCGCTTCCTGACGCGCGCTGCCGACGACCATCTTGCAGGTAACTGAATGGGAAAACGAGCCAATCCAACCATGGTCGGGGCCTTCGTACTGGGCTCCCTCGCAATCGTAATCGCCGTAGTCGTGGGGCTGGGATCCAGCCACCTGTTCACGCGCCAACATAAGTTCGTCATGTTTTTCAGCAGCGACGTGAACGGTCTCAACGTAGGTGCCCCGGTCAAGTTTCGCGGGGTCGAAGTCGGATCGGTGACCAACATCCTGTTGAGCCTCGGCGGCCTGGGGGGCAGCAACATACAACAGACCGGGCAGATACGAATCCCGGTTATCATTCAGCTCGACTCGCGGAAACTTTTCGCGCGCGGCTCCGAACTCGATCTCGACGACCCCAAGCAGATCTCGGCTGCCATCCAACTTGGCTTGCGCGGCGAGCTTAAGACCGAAAGCATGCTCACCGGGCTCGCCTACATCGACCTCGACATGCATCCGGACACGCCGGTCAAGTTTTTCCTTGGGCGCAACTCCCCCTATCCGGAAATTCCCACCGTCCCGACCCCGCTCGAGCAGGCACAGACCGCGATAATCAGGATCATGTCGGCTCTTGAAAAAGTTGATTTCGAAGCACTGACCAAGAGCCTCACGCGGACCTCAAATTCGATCAACGGCCTGGTAGACTCCCGTCGCGTCCGCGACACTATCGAATCGCTGAACCAGGCCGCGCTCGGCTTGAACCAGACCGCGCAAAGCATCAGGAAAACCAGCGATGACTTGAACAAGCAGGTCGGGCCAGCGGCGGAAGATCTGCGCAAGACCACGGCGTCAGCACGGGCCGCCCTGGAACAGGCCCAGGTGACCCTGGCTGCAGTTCGGACCGTCCTCGGACCTGGCTCTCCGCTGGATTACCAACTCACCGATACCCTCGAGCAGACCAGCGATGCCGCACGTTCGCTGCGCCAGCTTACCGACTACTTGCAGCGCGACCCAAGCTCGGTGATACGCGGCCGCTACGAAGGGGACAGCGGCCGATGAAACAACCGACAATAATCGTGGCGCTGTGCGCGATTACAATGGCGGGTTGCCTCTCGCCCCGGCGCGACAACTCGAGGTTCTTCCAGCTCTCTCCGGTGGGCGCCGACCCCACCAGCGTAGCCTCCCGCCAGGTCCTGGTCGGACTCGGTCCCATCAAGATGCCCGCGTACCTCGACAGGCAAGAGGTGGTCACCCGCGTCGCACCGAACCGCCTCGAACTGTCGAGCGAGGACCGCTGGGCCGAGCCCCTGGACTCCGATTTTACCCGGGTACTCGCCCAGAACCTTGCTTCCGACCTGGGGACTCAGCGCATAATATTTTACCCTTGGTACAACACCACCCTCGTGGACTACCAGGTCAAGATCAACGTGTACCGGTTCGAGGCCGACAAGGACGGCAAGGTCGATCTGACCGCTCATTGGCAAGTGCTAAGCGGAACCGGGAAACTGTTGATCGTGCGCGATTCCAGCTACGCGGAGACGGCCAAGCCGGGCGACCCGTCTGATTCCGCGGCGGCGATGAGCCGGGCGCTGGGCCGGTTGTCGCGGGACATCGCCTCGGCAATTGAAACCGCCCCCGCGAATACCGCGGCGGGGTCGGCCTGAAATTGGCAGCCCATCAGCCGAGATTCAGGTCCTCGTAGACGGCATCGATTGCCGCGTTGATTCTCGCGTCGTGCCGGGCGGGCGCCGCTTCCAGCATCCCGTTGAAAACCAGCGCGACCGCAAGACCATATTCGGGATCGGCAAAGCCTACCGAGGATACGTACCCCGCATGGCCGAAGGCGCGCGCCGAGCAACGGCTTCCGTACCAGGCAGCTGCGGGGCCGTATTGCTTGGAATCGATTACAAAACCCAATCCGCGGTCGAGCGGAATATTGAAAATTCGATCTTTGAGTCCAACCGTGTGGCGGGCAGTCAGGGTGTCGATGGTCTCTTTACTTATGATGTCGCGGCCTCCGTCGAGCAACGCTTCATAGAAACGGCCTAGCTCGCGAATCGGGCCGCGGCCGTTCCCGCCCCGGACGGCAATTCGCCAACGCCTCGCGAGTATCGCGAAAGTACTCGTACATGTGAGGGATGGGTAGCGCGTTGCCATCGGCGAAGTGCATCGGCACGGTGCGATCGCTGAAATCGTCGTATCGCTCCGCGGGCATGCCCAACCATGCGTCGTTCATGCCCAGCGGTTCGAAAATCGCCTCCCGCACGTAGCGATGATAGGGGCGCCCATCGAGTCGCCGAACAATTTCGCCCAGCACATACCATCCCGAGGCGACGTGATATCCGCAATCGCGGCCGGGTATCCATCCGGGTTCCAGCGGCGCAGCGCAGATCTCCGCGATGATCTTGTCCCAGGGATCATAGCTCCACGGGCCGACCGCCCTGGGAAATCCACCGGTGTGGGTCAGGACGTGGCGGATAGTGATCGGCTCCTTGCCCCTCGCTGCAAACTCGGGAAGGTACTTTGCGACCCGGTCATCAAACGCGAGCCACCCTTTATCCCGCATCTGGCCAATCGCCACCGCGGTTACCGGTTTGGTCGCCGACATCCACAGCATCAGGTGGTCCGGGCGCATGGGCACGCCGCTGCGCGCTTGGCCGAGACCAAGATCCGCGATGGTCTGACGGTTGCGCGATACGTAAAGCTGCGCGTCGAGATGCAGGTTGGTGGCGATCCCGTTCTCGATGCTGCGGATGGTGCGGGTCAGGTGGGTTGCGATGGTCAGCTCCCGCTCCTGGTTCGCATGCTGACTTTGTCCCACAGATTGATCTGGTAGCCGTCGGGGTCGGCCAGTTCGGCGCCGTATCCCCACATCAGCTTCTGCGGGGGATTGATGAACTTGATGCCCTTGCGCTCCAGTTCACGATGTTTCCGGTCAACATCTTTGACCTGAATGACCAGGGTGCACTTTGCCCCTGCAATCTTGTCAGCAACCTGGTTCAGGAAAATCGTGAATCCCGCCCGATCCTGGATCGCGATGGTTTTGGTCCTGGGATTTTCGAACTCGACCTTGAACCCCAGAGTTTTCAGATACCAATCGCGCGACCTCTTGCAGTTCGCGACCGGCAGGGCCAGGTGATCGAATTTCAACATGGTGGCTCCCGAGCTCCACTGCTCACAGCTTGCGCATGAATCGGCGCAGGCCGGGTGACCCGCAGGCAGCTTCATGAGCGGGATGACGCTTTTCGGCCTCGAAGGTAAATCCGGCTTTTGCATACGCGCGCTCGGCCGGTTCGTTGCCGATCAGAAAAGTAATTTGAGCCTCGCTGAATCCTCGTCTGCGCCCCTCGGCGAGCGCGTGTCCTATGAGGGTGCCGACGAGTCCCCGGCCCCGATACTCTGGCAGCGTCGCGACATTCTCGATGGTCCAGCGGTTATCGTCGCCCGGCAGGATGCAGGTGAACGCATAGGCGCCCCGCTGCCACATGGTCTTGAGTTCCGCCTCGCTCCATTGGTAACTCGCAACGACTTCCGTCATCGCCTTCTCGGACAATGGATATCCGTCCCCGGCCCTGAAACGGCATAGCGCCGACGCCGGCTTGCCATCGACTTCTGCGATCAAGAACAGCGAGTGGTGCCACCACGAAGGGGTTTCGGCGAGAACCAGCCGTTGAACAAACTCGAGGCACTCCGCTTCGGGCCGCGCCAGCATGATGTCAAACCAACCTTTCTTAAGGTGGGAGCGCATGGCCGCCTGAATGGTCCAGGTGACGAACTTCGCGTCTCCCGCGGTTGCCGGTCGGATTGCTGGCTCGCTCATCCCGGGGCACCTCCGTCCAAAGGACCGGGAGCAAGCGTACAATGGGGACTCGGCGGCGTCATCACTTGAGCTAACCGCGCAAAGGGGCGGAAGGTTACGGCGGCGGGTTGTCGCAGGTCGCCCGGGCACATATTTAGAGAAACACCATTCATCCAAAGGTAGCCGATGGATACCCACGAATTTCAAACGATCAAAGCCGAGGTCGAAGGCCCCCTGGGGCGGCTCACCCTCAATCGGCCCGACCGACTGAACGCGATCGGCGCGACCATGCTTCAGGAACTGGCCGAGGCGGCGCGCTGGTTCGATACCCATCGCGATCTGCGGGTCGTGATCATGAGCGGCACCGGGCGTGCCTTCTGCGCCGGCGCGGACTTGAAAGACCCGCCCGCGGCCGGGCAGCTCGACAGGGAGAAGAGTTGGTTGTTTCGGCGCGAGGCCGGGCAATACGGACTGCGCGCCGCCGACGCGCTCGAGCAGATGCGCGCGGTGACCATCGCGCAGGTGCAAGGTTACGCGGTGGGCGGCGGCGTGGTGCTCACCGCGGTCTGCGATCTGCGCGTGGTGGCGGAAGACGCGTGGTTCTTCATCCCGGAGATCGACCTCGGGCTGCCGCTTTCATGGGGTGGAATTCCCCGCCTGGTGCGCGAAATCGGGCCGGCTATGACCAAAGAACTGGTCATGACCTGCCGGCGCTTCGGCGCGGCGGAGGCAAAGGCTTTGGGGTTCGTCAATCGCGTGGTCGCGCCGGCCCGGCTGGTGACCGAGGTCGAAGAGCTCGCCCGCGAATTAATCGCCAAGCCTTCCGTGCCGGTGGCGATAACCAAGGAGCACGTGAACGCGGTGACACGCGCCGCAAGCGCCGGTCTCACCCCGTACGCCGACGGCGACGTGCTGATGTCGAGCGTGAGCGAGGAGGAATCGCGCGCCGCGGCGCGTGCCTACCGCGAAAAGATTCTCGGCAAACGCTGAGCAGTCGCGGCAGGGCGACGGATGCGACGATGCTTCAGCTCCACTACGCGAATTACTTTGAAAATCTGCTTGGGCCGCTGGCACAGGCGGTTGAGCTTCATCAACGGCGGGACCCGCTCGCGACGCTGCGAATTATTGTTCCCAGCCGCGCGGTTGAGCAATTCGCGAAATATGGAATCGCGGAGCGGCTCGGAGTCGCGGCCAACCTCGCGTTCCCGTTTCTGCGCCGTTACCTGGCCGGCATTGCAGAGCAGGCGGACCCAGGCATTCGGGTGCTCGAAGTTCCACAGCTGCAGGTCACGCTTTTCGAGTGCCTGCGCAGCGAAGCGCATCGCGACCACCACGCCTTGCGAGCGGTACGGGAGTACCTTACGGCGGCCAACCCCGCCAATGACGCGTTGGGGGAACTGCGGCTCTTCGAGCTGGCCGGCCGGATAGCGCAGCTGTTCCAGGAGTATTCGATCTCGCGAAGCGCGATGCTTGGCGCGTGGAATTCGCCAAATTCGCCCCCAAGCTCGGACGAGGAGCTCTGGCAGCGAACCCTGTGGACCATGGTGTTCGACCGCGAGGGAGCCGCGCGCGCTCCCTGGGCCTTCGACGGCGCGCATCGGTGGATGCTTCTCCCGCAGGCGCTCGCGGCGATACCCGATAACCGCCTGCGGGACGTGCTCCCGCCCGCACTCCATATCTTCGGTCTGGCATCGCCGGGCCGCGTTTTCCTGGAAATCTTTGCTCGCATGGGCAGACTCGCCGACCTGTTGGTGTATGCGGTGAACCCGTGCATGGAGTTCTGGGAAGACGTCGATGACTCGGCGGCAGCCCGGGCTTCGACCTGGCATCACCGCACGGAGAAGGTCGGCGCGGCGCTCGAGGACGGCGAGGACCCCTTTGACCTTGCGACACCGAGCGAGTCGCGCGCGCTGCAGCTGTGGGGACGGCCTGGTCGCGAATACATCCGGATGCTCAACGAACTGACGCAGTGTGATTTTCAGCCCCACTTTACCCATGCCACCGGCGCGTCACTTCTGGCTCGTCTGCAAGAAGACATCTTGGTGCGCGCGGGAGGCCCTCCCGGCGATCGAAAGACCACGCCAGAACCGCGCCCTGGCAGTATTCGCTTGATCGGCGCGCCCGGGCTTCGGCGCGAAGTGGAAATCATCGCCAACGAAATTCTCCGGGTGGTCTCCGATGCAGACGGATCGGGCAACTCGCCGCTGCGCTTTCACGAGGTGGCGGTTCTGGTTCCCGATGCGGTGGCCGACGCCTATCTGCCGGAGATCGAAAGTGTGTTCGCGTCGCAGTTCGGGATTCCAGTCGAAATAGACGGGCGGCGTTTTTACCAAAGCCGGGCCGCGGAGGCGATCGCGCTGCTGCTCAAGTTCCCGCTCGCGCGAGCGACGCGCGCGGAACTCCTGCGCCTGCTGACTCACCCCGTGATTGCCGGTACCCGCGGCGAGCTGGATACCGATCGGCTGAGCGCGTGGTGCGAGGAACTGGGTGTCTTCTTCGGGATAGATGCGAGCGATCTGGCCGACACTTACGTGCCCGCCAATCTCTTTCAATGGGATCAGGCCCTGACGCGTATTACTTTGGGCGCCTTTATGGAGGGCGGCGGCCAGACCGAAGGCCACAATCTATATCATAGCGAGTCGGGTGCCCTGCTGCCGTTAACCCTGCTGCAGGAGGAGGTTCCGGCGGCGGCGCGCTTTCTCAAAACCGCGCGGACCCTTCTGGCCGACACCCGCGAGATCCGATCGCATCGCCTCTCGCTGTCGGATTGGGCGGCACTGCTCGCCGAGCTCATTGGCACCTATGTTCAGGCCGGCGATCCCGAGGATCAGTCGTTTCGCGACCAATGCCTCGAAATTCTTCAGGCCATGGGCTCGCTCACGACCGGCGCGGTCGGCTATGAGGTCGCCCATTCCTTCCTGAGCGCATCGCTCTCCGAACGCGCCGCCCGGCAGGGCGGGTTTTCGCGTCGTGGTGTGGCAGCCGGCTCGCTTGGGACTCTTCGTGCGCTGCCGTTTCGGGCCATCTTCGTAGTGGGCATGAACGAGGCCACCTTTCCTGAGCGCGATCGTCGCGATCCGACCGACCTGCGGCTTGCGCGCCGCCACCCGGGTGACATCAGTCCGCCGGAGCGCGATCGCTATCTATTTCTGGAATCGCTTCTGGCAGCACGCGCGCGGATTGCTTTTTCATGGGTCGAGCGCGATGCGCAGACGGGAGACCGACTCGAACCTTCCACCACGGTGCGCGAGCTTCAATCCATCCTGCAAGGGTACTTGGACGGTCCGCAGCAGCTCGGCGAACTGACGACCTCTCATCCCGTAAGCAGTTACGACCCCGACTACTTTCCGGATCTGGCGTCAGTCCCGCGGCCGGATTCCAGTGCGGCTGGGGACCTGGTGAGCTTCGATCCGGCCGCACGCCGCGGTGCGCGGATGCGTCGAGTGCGCGAGCAGCTGGCCCTGGGTGCTCGCGACCAGATATTGCCGGCGCGAGCCGCGCTGCTGGAAAGTCTTGGCGTAGACCTGCGCACGCGTCTGGCAGGGAGTCTCGGATTGTTCGAATTGCCGGCCAAATCCGTGCTCACCGCCAATGAGCTCGACCTACCCCTGGCCGCGGTACGCCGTTTCCTCGAGTGCCCCCTCCAGGGTGCAGCGAGATATGCCCTGGGGATGGTCGAGGAGGACGGTGCCCCAGATGATGCGAGCGACGAGCCAATTGCGCTGTCGAGACTCGATCATGCCCTGATTCTGCGCCAAGCATTCTGGAGTGCCCGGGGCAAACCGGAACTCTTCACAGACGCTTACCGAGAAGCAATCGCCACTGCGCAAATGAGGGGCGCCGCTCCTGCCGGACCCTTCGCCGAGGCTGCGATCGAAGCAGATTGCGAGCGTTTCGCGCGATGGTGCGGCGAACTGGATGCCAAGCGCCGCGACCTGGGCGAATGGCGAGTTTTCAGGATGGGCCGCGGCACCGAATCTTCCCGCGCGGATCGGGTCTTGCCGCCGTTGCGCCTTGAGGTTTGCACGACTGACCGCGCGGGACGCGCGTTGGTCCGCAAAGTAAATCTGCATGGATCGCTGGGGGCACTTTCGCCGGCGCTCGACTGTTCGCTGCGCCTGGTCACGCGCTCCAAGCCGAAACCGCAGGACTTTCTCGAGCTGTTCATCGCGGCAATCGCGCTGAGCGCCGCCGGCGAACCGGTCGCCAGGAGGTTCGAGGCGTGGGTCCTCGGGGACCCCGCACCAACTTCGAGTAAGGCGGCTTTTTGGAGCAGGGCGCTGCGCACGCCGATGCCCGACGCAGCACTGGAGTATCTTGCGCAACTGGTCGGCGAAATGATCACCCGCGCCCACGACTATTTCCTCCCTATCGAGGCGGTCGCGGCGGCTCGGCGCGCGATCCGGGACGGCAAAGACGCGCTCGACCGCATCGATAATATCCGCGAAGGGCTCGGTTCCTGCGCCTCGGACTATGGCCCGGTCCGCAACGCTCGCGACTATGAGCCGCCGGATGAACCTGAGGTCGCCTCCATCATTGGACGGCGATTCGGTCCGGTCGATGCGATTTTCGAAAACCAGGACGACGGGTGATGAAGCGCTACTACTGGCGTCCGGATATCGTCGAGCAAGTTCCCCCGGTCGGTCACTGCGTCATTGAGGCCAGCGCCGGTACGGGCAAAACCTTCACCATCGAACACCTGGTCGTCGAAATTCTGCTCAACTCGGAGACTCGCCTCGACCAAATTCTGGCGGTGACCTTCACCGAGAAAGCGGCCAGCGAATTGCGCGCGCGCATCCGCGCGAGGATCGAGAAACCGCTTCGTGCTGAAACAGAGGCGGACTCAGGCACACCGATACCGCTCGATCTCGAGAAGGCGGGACGACTGGAGCGGGCACTCTTTTCCTTCGAACGCGCACCGATTCACACGATCCACAGCTTCTGTCATCGGACGCTGGCCGATTTTGCGCTGCTGAGTGGCATGCGTCTGAGGGTCGAAGTCGCGGATGCGCGGACCATGTTTCACGAGGCGTTCCGCGCCGAGCTGCGCGAACACTTTGCCGCGGACGAGTGGATGGGCCCGCTGCTCGAGGAGTGGCTGGCCGATGATCGCGGGAGCGATCGGTTGGAGGCCCTCCTGTTTGATGCCAACGAGCGCCACTATCTCGATTCGGACGCGTCCGCGCGAAACTCCGCCGCAGCCGACGAACTTCTGGCAAGTTTCGACTATTCGAGGCTCGCGCAGGAATTGCCGCCGACCCGGGCGAAAGGTGCGGCGTCCACCGATCTCGCAATGATCGCCGAGGCGATCAAACGTTCCGGCCACGATGCCTTGCGTCTGCGCCGGGAACTCGATGCCCAGGCGCTCGGGCGGATAGCCGCATTGGAGCACCCGCCCGGCTGGTCGCCGGAGACCGCGCGATTTCTCAACGCCGTTGGGCGAGTGCAGTTCGCCGTGCCCCTTGAAGCGCGCATCATCGATAGTTTTCTTCCTCCGGTCGCGCGGCGGCTCGGTCGCATCAAGCGCGAACGCGGAGTGATCGACTTCGGCGATATGCCGCGCTGGCTATGGTCAGCCCTCGAAGGACCCCAAGGCGCCCGGCTGGCGCAGATTTTGCGCCAACGATTCCGGGTCGGGCTGGTCGATGAGTTTCAGGATACCGACGATCTTCAATGGCACATCTTTCGCCGGATATTCGTCGATGGTGGCGGCACCCGGCTGCTGGTAGTTGGCGATCCGAAGCAGGCGATCTATGGTTTTCGCGATGCAGACGTCTTTACCTACCTCAAAGCGAAAGCCGAGCTGCTGGAAAAGCACGGTGCGGCCTTCGTTCCATTGGTCGAAAACTTTCGCTCGACGGCCGACCAGATAGATGCCGTTAATCTGATTCTCGAGCCCACTCCAGCGCCGGCTTTTTTTGTCGACGGCGAGATCCGCTACGACCATCCGGTCTCGTGCGGCTTCACTGCGCCAGGCACGGACCAGTCACCGATAAAGCCAATTTCGATCTTCAGCCTGCCCGCGGGCGCAAAGCTGCCGGCACGACGTTATCGTGCAATGCTCGGCAGGAAGATCGCCGCGACTTTGAAAAATCTGTTCGACGGAACTCTGGCGCTTGAGAGTGGCCGGACTTCGCAAAGCGCGCCTGAGGTTTTCGTGCTCACCCGCACCCTGATGGAAAGCCGCGAGGTAGCCGGGTACCTGCGCGAGGTTGGTGTCCGGTACGCATTCTACAAGCAGGACGGTCTATTCAAGACTCGCGAGGCGGGACACATTCTCGACGTCTTGCGCGCGGTCGCGGAACCGCACCGGCGCTCTCATCGGCTCAAGGCCTGGTCGACACCGTTGTTCGGCGTGGCGCTGCGCGATCTGCCGGGTCTGGAGGAAGTAGCGCCTGCTCATCCCCTGATGGCGCGGTTGCTGCAGTGGAAAGCGCTCGGCGATCAGCGGCGCTTCGCGGAGCTGTTCAGCGCAATGCTCCACGAAAGCGGCCTGGTGGCGCGTGAGTTGTTGCTGGCGGATTCCCAGAGAGAGCTGACCAACTACGAGCATGTTTTGGAAATCCTTCTGGAGAGAGCGTTCTTCGCAGCACCCGACCTTTTCGACCTGATTCAGATGCTAGCGAGCTGGGTCGATGGAGATGATCTACCGCCCGGCGAAAGTCCCGGCGTTCAGCGGCTCGAAAGCGAACGCGATGCCGTCCAGATAATGACGGTGCACAAGGCCAAGGGCCTCCAGGCCGACATCGTGGTGCTGTTCGGCGGATATGCGACCGCGCCGCCACAACGCGATCGGGTGTTGGTGTTTCATAGCAACGGAGAAAGGCGGGTGATCGCCGGGCAGTCTGCTCGAAATGCAGCCCGCCACCAGCTCGGAAATGAAGAAAGCGCGGAAAACGAACGGCTGCTCTACGTCGCTCTAACTCGCGCGAGAAAGAAACTTTACCTGGCGATGTTTCCGCCCCACGCGACTCTGCGCAAGCTCGACGGCTACTATCGCAAATTGAACGAGCGGCTTAACGCGCTCGCCGCCGGTGAGGGCGAATCACGCGACAGGTTTGAGAAACTGGTCGAGATGGTTCCGCTGCGCGCGGGCGCTGCCCAACCAGCGCAGCAGGAGTTGGCGAAAGTCAACGGCGCCGGCTTCCCGGCTGTGCCCGAGAGCTTGCTTGGCGACGACCTGGACCATCAACTGGCGCGATCGCTTCGCGAGATCGTGGCTCGTCACCGCGCACTTTCTATCGATTCCTACACCTCCCTGCAGCGCCGGGCCACGCTCGCCTACCAGGCGGACCCATCAATTTTCAAATATGACGTCGACCCGGCCGCGACCGAGCCCCCGCTTCGTGACGATCTGGCCGGCGGTCGAGCGGTGGGAATTTTTCTGCACGAAGTAATCGAACAGCTCGACCTGCGCGCGCTAGCCTGTGCGCCCGATCTCGAGACCTGGCGGACGAGCGCTCAGGTGCGAGAGACAATCGCCGCGACCGCGCGCCGCCATCGGGTCTCGCAGGCCGAGGGCGGGCTCGCTCGGGGAGCCGAGATCGTATTTAACGCGTTACGCTCGCCGCTGGCGCTGGGCAACGAACTCGTTCCGGCGTTGGTGAATTGCGAGGGCGCCGCCCGCGAGATGGAATTTACCTTTCCGATTCCGGCAACCGGCCAGCCGCTGCTCGGTGCCGGCGGCGGCGGCGAGTGGACCATCGACCGCGGGTTGGTGGTCGGGTTCGTCGACTTCGTCTTCCGGTTTCATAATCGGACTTATTTTGCGGATTGGAAGAGCGACCTCCTGCCTTCCTACGATCCCGCCACCATCGCGGCCCACGTCTCCGATCACTATCTGGTGCAGGCACGCATTTACACGGTGGGAATTGTCCGCTTGCTGCGAATTCGCAACCGCCGCGAGTACGAAGAACGGTTCGGCGGCCTGGTCTATGTCTTCCTGCGCGGGGTCAAGCCGGACGGCGACGGCCGGGTGGGGGCCTATTTTCATCGGCCGAGCTGGGACGAGATCCTCCACTACGAGCGCGATCTGATGACCGAGGGGTAGCTTTCGGGTGGACGCGGCGAACGACAAATACCAACGACTTGGCTTGCGCGGCGCGTGGCGCCGCTTTGAGATTTCTGGCGGGGGGCAAGCCGGTAACCTCGAGAACCAGTTGCGCGCACTGGAGGAACGGGTCGGAGACCTCAACCTCGAGCGCGACGCGGTTCATCTGGCGGCGGAATTGGCGGCGCTGGAAGCGAATCTCGACGAGGACGCGCGCTTCGCATTAATCGTTTTGACCATCGTGACGCTGGCCGCACTCGCTCAGGGCAGTACCCGCTTTCCGGTCACTGGCGAGATCGCTCGCGACCCGATGCACCACCTGCTCGCTGCCCTGGTCGGGAGCGACGCCGCCACAAGCGAGAAAGTCCGTCGTTCGATAGAGGACCTGCTGCTCAACCGGCGGGCCGCAAAAGTAATCGGCCGGTCGGAACTGGATCGGACGCCCTTGCTGTTTCTCGAGCCGTTCATTGCACACGCGAGGTCACGCGCACTCGAACGGCGGCTGGTGGACAGTATCACGGCACGGCGCAAGCGGGCGGAGCCTTTCGAGGCGGCGCGCATCGAGCGCGCATTGGATGATGTCATTCTACGACCTGCATTCGCCGGTGCCGCGTGTATCGAACTCTCCGCCGAACAGCTAAGCGCGGTCCGAACCGCGGTCGGTTCTCCTGTGGCGCTGATCTCGGGTGGGCCTGGCACCGGCAAAACCTCGATTGTGGTCGCCATCCTTCGGGTGCTCGCGCGGCTTGAAGTGTCACCCCACGAAACCACCCTCGCGGCCCCCACCGGTCGCGCTGCGATCCGTCTGCGGGACGCGGTGACCGCGGCGCTGGCGCAGATTACCGCGCCATCGCAAGAAGACGAGCAGCTTTTGGCGGCGGGCCTCGATGCCCTGACGGTTCATCGCCTGCTCGGCTATTCTCCCGATCGCGGCATATTTCTTCACCATCGCAACAATCCGATCGCGGCGCGCGCCGTAATTGTTGACGAAGCTTCGATGCTCGACCTCGCGATGATGGAACGCCTGGTCGCAGCAGTGGCTGCCGGGGCGCAACTGGTATTCCTGGGCGACGTTGATCAACTACCGTCGATTTCCGCGGGTGCGGCCTTCCGCGATCTGGTGCCGCTTGACCGCGCCCATCCGCTCTTCAAGTCCAGCGTGCGACTGACGCGCAACTATCGAACCCCGAGCAGTAGTCCGACCGGCGCCGCGATCGTCGAGGTATGTCGACGCATTAACGCCGGCGACCAGACGCTGGTGGCGGGAGTCGATTCGGGAGGAAAACTCGGTCCGCAGGTGCGATCGAAAGTTGACGAGATTCAATTCAATGGCGTGGAGCTGCTGCCTGCTCCGAGCGGTCGGCTGGATGAGTTTCTGGATCGATGGGAACGCGAGCAGATCGGCGGGGGCGCCGAGATCGAGTCCCTGTTGGAGCGCGAGTATGCAATCAGCAGCGACACCATCTCGCGGGAGGAGCGCGGAAGCCTGACGCGGTTATGCGACTACCGGGCCCGAACCAGGATCATGTGTGCGACGCGGGTGGGGTTGTCGGGCTCGGACGCGATCAACGCGCGCCTGCATCGCCGGGTGTTGCTCAACCGGGCGGGTCGCACAATGCGCGCAGCGCCGATCGTCGCGGGGGACCCGGTGATCATCATGCGCAATGACTACGATCGCTTGCTGTTCAACGGCGATCAGGGCGTGGTTATCGATGCGCTCGATTCCGACGCAAAACACTACAGTGCGGTGGTCTTCGTCAGGGGGACTGATCTTGCAGTGTTTCGCCTCGACCTGCTCGGTGACCTGCTCGAACTGGGTTATGCGACCACGGTGCATAAGGCTCAGGGCTCCGAGTTCGATATTGCTGCCGTCATGCTTCCCGAGCGCGATTTACCTGTGCTCACGCGCGAACTGTTGTATACCGCGGTGAGCCGATGCCGCCGCGGGGTCGTGATTGTGGGTGACCCTGGCTTGCTGGGGGCCGGTATCGCGCGAAAGGCCGATAGGTATTCTGGCGTCGCGGCTGAGCTGGCAGCGCGGGTTCCTCCCGCGGTCCCGCAGCAGTTGGAGTTGCCTCTGCCTGGTTCTCATTCCTGTGATGCCTAGGGGCATCACGTTTCAGACAGCGTTTCTCCACGGGAGGTTCGACGCGGCGATCATTCTCTGAAGCGTGGCCGGGTCCTGATGGTATTTCTGCGCTGCTGCTTTGACGCCCAGTTCTGCGGCGACTTCGTTGAGTGTTTCCGGGCAGTAGACATACTCGCGTATGCGTGCGATCGCGCGATCTTGTTCTTCAAAACGCGTCACCCCGGCCAGGACCCGCTCGTCGCCCGGTTCATCCCAGGTAATGAAAATCCACTCGCCCTGATACAGCAACGGCTCGGATCTGAACGAGGGGTGCGAAAGCGAGGCGCGGACCCAAATCATGTTCTTGCCGCGCTCGCCGCCCACGCCGGGTACGTCGAGAGTCACGTTCTCCAGCAGCAGGTTGGTTATTCCATCGACGTCACGTGCGTTGAATGCCGCGACCACGCGATCGATCAACTCCCTTGACGGGGCGCGCAGCGAGCCGTGACTCTGCTGGGGCGTTTTCTTGAGGTTTGTGCGTCCACGATGCAGTGCTGACTTGACCGCGCCCACGCTGGTCGACAACATCACGGCAATCTCCTCGGCAGTAAAATCGAAAATGTCTTTTAGCACGATGGCCGCACGCTGCTGTGGCGAGGCCTGAGTAAACAGCTGCGAAGCTGCTTCGCGAGTCGCGACTGCCTGCTCCGGCGTGGGTGAGGGCTCGGGAACGCCCTCCCGGTCAAAGCGGACTTCATTGCGGCGAAGCTGGTCAATCCAGAGATTGGTCGCGACTCGGAAGAGGTAGGCGCGCGCGTCTTTCACCCGGCTGCTGTCGCCATGCAGATCGCCCCGCCCTATGGCACCGAACCCTCGAAGCAGGGTTTCCTGTAACAGGTCTTCTGCTTCCCACACGTCGCCCGTGAGGCGGCGACAATACCCGTACAGGGCCGGGCGAACCGGTTCGATCGTGTCGACATATGTGAACCAGGCAGTTCGCAGTTGCCGGGCCATCTCGTCCGATGCAGGCTGGTGGCTCATGGTGTGGGTCCTCCGCAAAGTAGGACGGCGGGGTCCGCCGAAAAGATAGCGGGCTCAAATGGTTGCCGGTTGCAAGGTCGAAGTTACGGACCCGCTGTTACCCAGATCGTGAGGCGCGGCCCCGGAATGTCTTTGCGCTGGTTTCACAAGTTCAAAACCGCCGCTCAGAGCGACATAGCGGCGCCAGGAGAGACGAGCTTTCCGTGGGCTCGACACGTGGCGGCAACCTGGATGACACGGGGGGGTCATCGGGTTCCACTATATAGGCAACTGCATCCCGCGCGGGCACTAATCCAGACCGGCAGCGGGTCAATTTTGGGTGCGACGGCCGATTCGCGGTATCGAGCGAGCCCTTGTATTGTCGATAGGAACAGGTGGCACCGGCTTGCATCCTGTATTCAAGCGATCGCAGCCTTCACTAATGAGGTGACAGCCGTGGCAAACTCGCAGATCGATCAGTTGTGCATCAACACCATCCGCACTCTATCCATTGATGCGGTCCAGCAGGCCAACTCCGGTCATCCAGGCACCCCGATGGGGATGGCGCCAGTGGTCTACTGTCTGTGGCAGCGCTTCCTGCGGTTCGATCCCAAGGATCCGATTTGGCCCAACCGGGACAGGTTTGTGCTATCGGCCGGGCATGCGTCGATGCTGCTCTACTCGATGCTGCATCTGACCAGCGTGCTCGCGGTCGACCCGCAATACGAGATCGTGGGCAAACCAACCGTCTCGCTCGATGACATCAAGCATTTTCGCCAGCTCGACAGCCGTTGCCCGGGCCATCCCGAGTATCACTGGACTTCCGGCGTCGAGACGACCACCGGGCCCCTTGGGCAGGGCGTCGCGACCAGCGTCGGGATGGCTATCGCGGGGCTCTGGCAGGCGAATCACTTCAACCGCCCCGATTTCGAGATGTTCAACTATAACGTCTACTCGCTATGCGGCGACGGTTGCATGATGGAGGGCGTGTCGAACGAAGCCGCCTCGCTGGCCGGCCATTTGAAGCTCCCGAACCTGTGCTGGATCTACGACAATAACCACGTAACCATCGAAGGCCATACCGACCTCGCCTTCAGCGACGACGTTGCGACCCGCTTCATCGGTTACGGATGGAACGTCACGCGAGTCGGCGACGCCAACGACCTCGAAATGCTCGAACGTGCGTTCCGGGTATTCCTGGACACCCATGACCGTCCAACCCTGATCATTGTCGACAGCCACATCGGGTATGGGTCACCGCACAAGCAGGATACCAGCGAGGCACACGGAGAGGCGCTCGGTGAAGAGGAAGTCAAGCTGGTCAAGCGCAACTACGGATGGCCGGAGGATGCGAAATTCCTGGTGCCGGACGGAGTACGCCAGAACTTTGATGCGAACGTGGGCAAGCGCGGTCAGCAGTGCAGCTCCGAGTGGAATGGCAAGCTCGCGCAGTACGCAAGCAAGTTCCCCGACCTGGCCGACCAGATTCATCGCATGCAGCGGCGCGAGCTGCCCGCCGGATGGGACAAGGAAATACCAAGTTTTCCCGCAGACCCGAAGGGGATGGCGACCCGCGAATCCTCGGGCACGGTGCTCAACGCGATCGCGAAGAACGTGCCCTGGCTGATGGGTGGCGCCGCCGACCTCTCGCCCTCCACCAAAACCCGGCTCACCTTTGCGGGGGTCGGCGATTTCAATGGCTCCAATCGGAGCGGTCGAAATTTTCATTTCGGAATCCGCGAGCACGCGATGGGTGCGGTGCTCAACGGAATGGCGCTGAGCAAGATCCGTCCGTTCGGCAGCGGCTTTCTGATTTTCAGCGACTACTGCAAGCCCGCAATACGCCTGGCCGCGCTAATGGAAGTGCCGGTGGTCTACGTGTTCACGCACGATTCGATCGGGTTGGGCGAGGACGGTCCGACCCATCAGCCAATCGAACAGATCATAGGACTGCGCGCGATCCCGAATCTGATCGTATTACGGCCTTGCGACGCGAACGAGGTGGCCGAGGCCTGGCGGGTGGTCATGCAAATGCAACATGAGCCGGCCTGCCTGATCTTGAGCCGCCAGGCCTTGCCGACCCTTGATCGGACCAAATATGCGCTCGCCAGCGGGGTGGCCAAAGGCGCTTACGTCCTCGCCGACGCGGCCGGCGGCAAGCCCGAGGTGATCCTGCTGTCAACTGGAAGCGAGGTTTCGCTGTGCGTCGAGGCGTTCGAGAAGCTCAAGGCGGATGGAGTCCGCGCACGGGTGGTGAGTATGCCGTCGTGGGAGCTCTTCGAACGGCAGCCGGAAACTTATCGCTCGCAGGTGCTGCCGCCCGAGGTGCGGGCGCGGGTCTCGGTCGAGCAGGCATCGGTCGTGGGATGGTCCTATTATACTGGCGCGGGTGCGCATGGCATCGGAATGCACACCTTTGGCGCGTCCGCACCGTTGAAGGCGTTGCTGAAGAAATTCGGCTTCACTCCAGAGAAGGTGGTAGAAGCCGCCAAGGAAGCCATCGCGAGGAACGGCAGGATTTGACCAGCCGCCACGCGGCGGCAGTCGAACACTAACTCCTGGAGCGGTTAAGGAGAGATCCAATGCAGATGGGCATGATTGGCCTCGGCCGAATGGGCGCGAACATGGTACGACGGCTGCTCAAGGGCGGTCACGAGTGCGTCGTGTTCGACATGAACAAGAGCGCGGTTGCGGAGCTGGTCAAGGAGGGCGCGGTCGGCACCGCATCACTCGACGAGCTGACCAGTAAGCTCAAGAAGCCGCGGGTCAGCTGGATGATGGTTCCGGCCGGGGTAGTGGAAGAGACCCTGGCGGACCTGAACAAGCGCTTTGAGAAGGACGACATCATCGTCGATGGCGGCAACTCCTACTACATCGACGACCTGCGCCGCGCCAAGATGCTCCGGAACAAGGGCATTCACTACGTTGACTCCGGCACCAGCGGGGGAGTGTGGGGGCTCGAACGCGGCTATTGCCAGATGATCGGTGGCGAGCCCGACGTGGTGAAGCATCTCGATCCGCTGTTCAGCACGCTGGCCCCGCCGCTCGAATCCGCGCCGCGCACGCCGGGTCGCGAAAAGTCGCAGCCGACGACCGCGGAACACGGCTACCTGCATTGCGGCGGCAACGGGGCGGGCCATTTCGTAAAGATGGTCCACAACGGAATCGAATACGGCATCATGGCCGCTTACGCCGAGGGGCTGAACATCCTGCACTACGCCAACATCGGCAAGCTCAAGGAGGCGACCGACGCGGAAACCACCCCGCTGCGCGACCCCGAGCACTATCAATACGATTTCAACCTGACCGAGATCGCCGAAGTGTGGCGGCGCGGAAGCGTGATCGCATCGTGGTTACTCGACCTCACCGCGCAGGCTTTGCTTGATGATCCCAAGCTTGCGAAGTTTGCCGGACGGGTTTCAGATTCGGGCGAGGGGCGCTGGACGGTAGATGCCGCCATCGATGAGGGCGTGCCGGCCTACGTTCTGAGCGCGGCGTTGTACGAGCGGTTCAGCTCGCGCGGGGCAGCTGACTTTGCGGACAAGCTGCTCTCGGCGATGCGCTATGAGTTCGGTGGGCATCTGGAGAAGTCGAAGTAACCAGGGGCCGCTGCCCTTGCCACCAGGTGCTCGAAATTGACCACTTATTGAAACGAGCAGCGGGTCGGGGGAGTTTTTGGGCTCCCAGGCTTCCGGTTGCGGTTTCTTTTAAAGCAAGCCAGCGGCGGTGAGCTGATTGCGCACAACCGCTGATGGACCGGCAATAGGGAAGGACGCATGGCGATTGCACAGGAGAGTCCGGTCACTACAACTGCCAAGGCGCGCGCCGGTGACCCTTGCGTCGTGGTGATTTTTGGTGCCGCGGGTGATCTCACCAAGCGCAAGTTGGTTCCCGCGCTATACAACCTGCTTACCCAAAAGCTGCTACCCGACCGGTTTGCGGTGATTGGAGTGACTTCGGCCGAATATTCGGATGCCGAATTTCGCGAAAAGCTCTCCATCGATATCCGCGAATTCGCGACCACCAAGGTGGACGACCAGCTGTGGAGCTGGTTTGACGAACGCGTGCGCTACGTGGCCGGCGATTTTCAGGACCCGAATCTCTACGAAAAGCTGAAGGTGTCGCTAGCGGCGGTCGACAAGCAGCAGCACACCTCCGGAAATTACCTCTTCTATCTCGCGACCGCGCCGCAGTTTTTCGGCGAGATAATCGGCCAGCTTGGTCGCGCCGGGCTGACCACCGAGGAAAACGGCCAGTGGCGGCGCGTGATCATCGAAAAGCCGTTCGGCCGCGACCTCGACTCCGCGCGCGCACTCAACAAAGAAATCAAAAAGACCCTGGATGAGGGCCAGATCTACCGCATCGATCACTACCTCGGCAAAGAGACCGTGCAGAACATGCTGGTGTTCCGGTTTGGCAACGGAATCTTCGAGCCGGTGTGGAACCGTCGCTATATCGACCACGTGCAGATAACCGTCGCCGAGACGGTCGGGGTCGAGTTGCGCGGCGGCTACTACGATCAATCGGGCGCGCTGCGCGATATGGTGCCCAACCATACCCTGCAGCTGGTCGCGATGACCGCGATGGAACCGCCGATATCCTTTGACTCCGAAGCGGTCCGCGATGAAAAGGCCAAGGTCCTGCACGCGATCCAGACGCTCTCGCCGGAAGCGGTTCTGACCCACGCGGTGCGCGGCCAATACGGTCCCGCGATGACCGATGGCAAGCGGGATCCCGGCTATCGCACGGAAGCGCAGGTCAATCCGCAATCCTCGACCGAGACTTTCGTGGCAGTGCAACTGGCGATCGATAATTGGCGATGGGCGGGGGTGCCGTTTTACGTCCGTACCGGCAAACGACTGGCGAGGCGGGTTACCGAAATTGCGATTCAGTTCAAGCGCGCTCCCAAGCTGCTGTTCCAGGAGGCAGGCATCGACGAGATGTCTGCCAACATGGTGGTGATGCATATCCAGCCGGACGAGGGAATCTCGCTGCGCTTCAGCGCCAAAGTTCCGGGGCCGACCGTGACGCTGGGCGCGGTCAACATGAACTTCGAATATTCGCAGTACTTTGGTGCGGCCCCGGCAACCGGATACGAGACCCTGCTGCTCGACTGCATGGTGGGCGATCCGACGCTGTTTCAGCGCGACGACACGGTCGAAGCGGGATGGCGGGTGGTGGAACCAATCCTTGATGTATGGAAAGCGCTGCCGCCGCGGGACTTCCCGAACTACGCGTCGGGCACCTGGGGTCCGTCCGAAGCGGATCATCTGATGGAACGCGAAGGCCGTCACTGGCGCATCATTGGCTGAATGATCCTCGCGGGTGATATAGGCGGGACTCACGCACGAATCGCCACCTTCACCGTCGAAGGCGGGCGGGTCAAGCTGGTCAGCGAACAAATCTATCCCTCGCACGAACATCACAATCTTGAAAGTGCGCTCCGCGCGTTCTTGACCACTCATAGTGTAACGGCAACGACAGCTTGTTTCGGCGTTGCAGGGCCGGTGCACAAGGGAATTGCGGTGCTGCCCAACCTCGGATGGACCGTGGATGCCTCGTCGCTGGCGCATGAGATCGGAATCGAGCGCGCCCGCGTCATCAACGATCTCGAAGCCAACGCCTACGGTATCGCCGCGCTCGATGCTTCCGACCTAAGCGTCATCAACCCCGGCGCTCCGAATGCGGTTGGCAATGCGGCCGTGATCTCCGCCGGCACCGGGCTGGGCGAGGCGGGTCTCTACTGGGACGGAACAACCCTGCGGCCCTTTGCGTGCGAAGGCGGTCACGCGGATTTCGCGCCGACCGACCCACTAGGGACCGAAATGCTTGCGTGGCTGCAGAAACAGTACGCGCACGTGAGCTGGGAACGGGTGCTGTCGGGCAACGGCCTTTTCAACCTCTATCGATTTCTGCGCGACACGGGGCGGGGCGAGGAACCCGCCTGGCTGACGGAAGAGTTGAAGAATGACGACCCGCCCCCGGTCATCACCAGAGCGGCGCTGGAAAAAAGTTCGCGGTTATGCGAAATGGCGCTCGATCTGCTGGTCGTCCTGCTGGGCGCAGAGGCCGCAAACCTTGCGCTCAAGATCATGGCCACCGGCGGCATCTACCTGGGCGGGGGGATTGTGCCGCGCGTTCTCAATAAGCTTAAAGAGCCAGCCTTCATGCGTGCGTTCACCAACAAAGGGCGGATGAGCGATATGTTAAGCGCGATACCCGTCAAGGCCATCCTGAACGACGGCGCCGCGTTGTTGGGCGCGGCGCGCTGCGCCGCACTGACTGCCGGATTGCTCTGATTGTTTCCCGCCCGCGAAACGAGTCAGCGAAGCCGGGAAGCGTGCGAAAGCGAACCGCCGGGTCCTGCCGAGCAGCTCCCGACGATTGGTTTGTCGGAGTGAAGGTCGGGTTACTGCTGGCGGATGGGTGGTGGAGAATCCGGCTTGGATCTTCGCGGTCAGTCCGCACCGTCCAGATGCGCGCGGATAGTGGCGGGTGGGACGTTGCCGGCGCTCAGGCGCAGAGCGGCGCTGATACGCAGCAGGTGGAATACGAAGACTGCCAGCGCGAAGCCCGCGGCGACCACGCTGAGCGAGGCCAGAGCTCCCGGGTCGGTTCCGGGCGCGCGGGCGCAAGAGATCGCGTAGGTTGCAGCAAACACCGACAAAGCGATCGCGCCGGCGGCCGACACCAACACGTCGCGCAGCGAAGAAAGTCCGCGCTTCTTCAAATGGCGGCGTAATTCGCCAGCGGAAAAGTTATCGAGAAACCATCCGGTTGCTTCGTCCACCGGCCCTCCCTGGGGAGGCGACACGGTCCGCCCGGTGAGCGGATCTATCGCGGCGAGTCCCTGTGCATGGCGGTCGATACCCTCGAGTATCGCGCGATGGACCATCTCCGTGATGGGAAACCTCCACGCGATCATGAACGACAGCACCGCGCACAATGCCGGCAACAACGCGAACATCGCCCTGATCGCGAGTATCACTTGCGGCGACTGCACCGCGTTGGGCACGTATCCGAGTTCTCCCAGGATCGCAATGGGAACTACCGCGCTGGGAATCGCGACGAACTTCGGCAGGATGCTCCAGAACGCGGTGTACTGCGCCTCGCGCCGCTTGCCGGTATACAGCTCGTCATAGTCGATGACATCGGCCTGCATCGAGGGCCCCAGAAACAGGCCCGCGCCGAATGCCGCGCCCGCCCAGGAAATCAGGACCATCAAGGCGGTGGTGTCGCCTTTGCCAAGAAAGAACATGGCGCCGCCGCCGGTCACGTTCATCGCGAAGCTGGCCAGCCAGGCAGGAAGCTTGCCCCAGCGCCGGGCCGCGGCGACCCACAACGGCAGGCACAGGAAGCCGACGCCGAAGTAGCCGAGCAACTCAAACGAAAGCCACAGGCCGGGGTTCTTGGGCTGCAGCACGTAGGCGTTGAAGAAAGGCAGCAGGGTCGCCGGAATCGCCCCGGTGATCGACGAAACGACATAGCTGGCGAGCAGGATGATAAACGGGCGGTTGCGTAGCGCGCGCCTTACCCCGGGTACAAATGGATTGGATTCGCGCCGGGAAAAGTCGGGGCGCTCGCGGACCTGCCACGCCAGCAGCCAGTACAAGACGGTGAGAATGACCGCGAAGGTGATGCCGAGGACACGAAAGACATGCCGCTCATCCCAGCCAAACGCTTTCATCATCACGCCCGGGGCGGCAGCCGCGACGATGGTACCCAAAATGGTAAACGACTCGCGAACCCCGAACAGGCTGGAGCGTTCGTGATAGTCGAGAGTGAGTTCGGGACCCAGCGCGTAGTGGGGCAGGTTGTAGATCGTGTGAAATATGAAATACAGCGTGAAGGTGACGCCGAACCAGAGCGCCGCCTGGTCTCCGGTCAGGTGCTCCGGCGGACTCAGCATCTTCCAGAATGCAAGGCCGCAAAGCGGAGCGCCCAGGATGAGATACGGTCGGCGGCGGCCGAGACGGGTGCGGGTGCGATCGGAAATCCACCCGACGATCGGATCGCTGATCGCATCGAGCGAGCGCGCCAGCGCGATCGCGATCGCCAGGAAGCCGAGCGGCACCAGGACCACATCTGCGTAGAACTTGGGCATGTTGACGAGAATCGGAATGGTGAGCGCGGCGCCGGCGAAGTTGGGGGCACCGTAGAGAAGCTTGATTTTCCAGGAAAGGCGCTCGGAATTGACTCGCGGCGCTTGAGCGACCGCCGCGGTTTTCTGGATAGCCATGTTGTGCTGACAGCAGTGCGGGAGGCATCCCGCCTCCCGCGGGGATCAATTAACCACAAAGGCTCCCGCGCACCAAGAAAGAAAAATTAACGCGGGTCCTATCCTCCCCGAGGTCGTTGTGCCTCGGTGGCTTTTATTGATCGAAGAGCGGAGGGCGTTGGTGTTTCCACGGGCACGCGGTTTCGTAGGCTGCCGCGAGCGAGAGAAGCTCGAACTCGCCGTGCTGCCGACCGACGATTTGCAGTCCTATCGGAAGACCGGCGCTCGAGACTCCTGCTGGCACCGTGATCGCGGGCTGGCCGGTCGCGTTGAACGGATACTCGAAGGCTATCCAGGTCCAGAGCTCCTCCAGGTAGCGATCGGGCCGCGACGGAAAGGTGCCGTTGCGCATTGCCGGCCTGGTCATGGTCGGGGTCAGCAGCGCATCGTAGGGGTCGAGCCGCTCCACGATGGTTCGCGCGGTGTTGTGCATCGCCGCCACGAGGTTGACGTATTCGGCGGCGGTGAGCTTGTGACCCTCGCGGAACATTTCGCGAACCACCGGATCGACCCATTCCATGTTGGTGATGGGAATCGCGGCGATCCCCACGCAGATGAGTGAGCGCGCGCAATCGAGCAGCATCGCGCCGGGATCCAGATCGATGGTTTCGATACTGTGTCCCAACTCGCGCAGCGCCGTGCACGCCGACTCGAACGCGTGGGCCACGTCGGCGTCGACCGGACCGAGCGTGGTTTCCGCGATTGCCGCCAACCGGAGGTTGCGGGGCACGAACCGGACCGCCTCGACAAATGGGCGCTCGGGAGGCGGTGCCCAGTACGGATCCCCGACCACCGGGCCCGCCAGCACATCGAGCATCAACGCGGCGTCGCGCACGCTTCGGGCGATCGGTCCACGGGTAGCGAATCCGCCCCACGCTTCTCCGCGAAACGGCGCGTAAGTGAGGCGCCCGCGGGAAGGTTTGAGGCCTACCACGCCGCAGTTGGAGGAAGGCCCCCGAATCGATCCTCCCCCGTCGCTGCCCTCGGCGAGCGGTCCCAGCCCCGCCGCTACCTGTGCGGCGGCGCCGCCACTGGAGCCGCCGGCATTGTGGTCCAGATTCCATGGATTGTGCGCGGTGGGACACAGCCCGCCCTCGGTGGTCGGGCGCCCGCCGAATTCGGGCGTGCTGGTCTTGCCCAGCAGGATGCCACCGGCTTCGCGCAACTTGACTGCGATGACGGCGTCGTCCACCGGCTGCGTCTTCGCGTAGTTACGCGAGCCGCTGGTGGTGATGATGTCCTTGGTCGGCGTGAGATCCTTGAGCGAGTAGGCGATGCCATACATGGGCATCGAGGCTGCGCGGGCGCGGTCGGCTTCGATGCGCCGCGCATCGGCCAGCGCGCGCTCCGCAGACACGGTCATGTACGCGCCCAGGGTCGGGTTGTGGCACGCGATGCGCTCGAGGAAAAACTCGGCGACTTCACGCGGGCGTACCTCGCCGCGGCGCACCAACTCGCGCAGCTCCCAGGCCTCGATGAATGGATCGAAAGCGGCCATCGACTAGGCCGCGGTGAGACCGCCATCGACCGACATCGAAGTGCCGGTTACGAACGACGCGGCGTCGGAGCAGAGCCACGCGACCGCCTCGGCAATCTCGGCGGGACGGGCCTTGCGCCCGATGGGTTCCACCTCGTCGAGTCGCGCGGCGAGTTTCGGCTTGTCGGCAACCATCCCTTCGACCAGCGGCGTATCCACCACGCCCGGGCATACGTCGTTGACGCGAATGCCGGCGCGCGCGTATTCGATGGCGGCGCACTTGGTCAGGCCGACCACGCCATGTTTGGCCGCGGTATAGGCCGGCATGGAATGCGAAGCGACCAGGCCGGCCGCGGAGGCGGTGTTCACGATCGCCCCGGGCGAACGCTGCGCCATGAACTGGCGGATTTCCGCGCGCATGCAGAGCCATACGCCCTTCAGGTTGACCGCCATGATGCGGTCCCATTCCTCTTCGGTGTAATCGGCGGTGCGGCACTGGGTGCCGGCGATGCCGGCGTTGTTGAAGGCACAATCGAGACGCCCGTAGAACTTGACGGCGGCCGCGACCAGCGCATCGGCATCCGCGGCACGGGCGACATCGCAAGCGGCGAACTCGGCGCTGCCGCCTTGCTCGCGAATCAGGCGAACGGTTTGCGAACCGGCCTCTTCAGATACGTCAGCCGCAACTACCCGGGCGCCCTCCCGCGCGAACACGAGGGATGCGGCGCGACCGATTCCCGATGCCGCACCCGTGATAATCGCAACCTTGCCGTCTAGAAGACCCGCCATCGTTGATTGCCTCCGGAATGTGGGCGCAAGTTTGGCACCATTGAGAGAAATCTACCAAACCACCTGATGCCGGCGCCCGGTCGCGGTCAATAATTTCGTAGCGTTTGGACCCGAACGAGGCGTACGACCAAAGGCCAAGTTCTCTTTGGCTGGAACTTTGACGTAGGATTGGGGCGGGAGCCAAGACTTTTTATGAACCTTCGGCAAGCATTGTTCAGAGTCGCATGGATGGTGCCCATTGCGGTCGCTGGTTGGGCCGCGGTGGCGGTCGCTCAATCCAGTGCGCCAGCACCCGCAGCCGCGCTGGATCCGGCGGCGGACAAAATTCTGGCCCGGGCGTGCGAGACCCTGGGCGCGGCGGACGCCTTCAGCTTTCACGCTGACGTCATGTTCGACCAGGTCCTCCCCGGTGCAGTAAAGGTTCAGTACGGGGGAGCGATGGACTACACGGTTCAACGGCCTGGCGAACTGGCGATCGTGTACCGAAGCGATTTGGGCGGCAAGGATCTCTGGTACGGCAAGGGCAACCTTACCCTGTTCGATCCCAAGTACGGCATGTATGCGACGCTGGCGGTCCCGTCGACGATCGACGCGATGCTCGACCAGGTGGCGCAGCAGCAGGGATTGACGATGCCGCTTTCGGACCTGGTGTATTCAAACCCCTGTGCGCGTCCAAAGAAAATTGCGGTCTACAGCGGCTATATCGGCGTGAGCCCCGTCGAAGGCGTGCCCTGCGATCATCTTGCGCTTTCATCCAGTAAGGACGACTTCCAGATCTGGATCGATCACACGGGAAAGCCGCTTCCGCGCAAGATCGTGATCAACCATCGCAGCGAGCCGGGTTCGCCCGAGTACATCGCGATTTTGTCGGGCTGGAAATTCCCCAAAGACATCGCATCAAGCCGCTTCCAGCCGCAGCTTCCCAAGGATGCCAAGCAGATAGCCTTCATGAAAGCCGAGGAGGCAAAGCCATGAAACGCACCATCACCCGACGCAGTTCGGTAAGCTTCTTAGCGAAGGCACTCCTGGTGGTCGGCGCGGTCGGCCTCGCCCACGCACCCGTGGCGCAGGCGCGCGGATTTGGTGGAGGGGGTGATCGCGGCGGATTCGGTCGAGGTGGGGACGGTTTCGACCGCGGCAGCTTTGGCGGGGGCGGGTTCGGCCATTCCTCCGGCGGCGATTATGGACAGCACTCTTCCAGTGGAGACTATGGGCACTCTTCGAGTGGAGAGTATGGGCATTCCTCCAGCGGAGACAACTGGCATCCGCCCAGCAGCGGATCATCATCGAGTTCAAGTTCGAGTTCGCAGCATGAGAATGCCAGCAACGACTACAACACCTACCACCAGAATCAGACGGCCGAGCAGCAGTCGAAATACAACGAGGCCAACACCCTGCAGGAGAATCAGGAACAAACCGAGAAGCAAATGCACAACTCGACCATGAACACGGTCAACAATACGGCCGGCGACTGGAACGGCGGGAACAACAACAGCGGTTCGAACACCGGCGAAGCGCTGGGTGCGGCGGCATTGGGAATGACTGGCGGAATGGCGATGGGCGAGATGATGAACAG